>NVWP01000027.1 GCA_002733705.1 Henriciella sp.
GCTGATCCGGTCGCTTTCCTTCACACGCAGCTCATCGGCGCCGGTGACGCGGGTTTCGCCCTTCGCGAAGGCGGCGACAACGGCGAGGATCGGGAATTCATCGATCATGGAAGCAACGAGCGTTTCAGGCACCTCGCAGCCCTTGAGCGGGCTTGTGGCGGCCTGGAGGTCGATCAGACGCTCTCCCGCGCCGTCACCGATCTCTTCGGCGCCGAGACCTGCGCCCATCCGCGCAATGGCCTGGAAGAAGCCGTCGCGGGTCTCATTGGACATGATGTTCTCCACCACAACACCGCCGGACCTGGAAATCACCGCGCCGGCGATCAGGAAAGCGGCCGAAGACGGATCACCCGGAATGATGGTTTCAACGGCATGGAGGGGCTGGCCGCCTTTGAGGGAAACGATGTTCTGCGTTCCGCTGCCAGCCCGGACTGTGACCTCAGCGCCAAAGCTGCGCAGCATCCGCTCTGTATGGTCGCGCGTCGCGCGCAGTTCGGTCACTTCGGTGGTGCCTTGCGCATTGAGGCCGGCGAGCAGGATGGCTGACTTCACCTGCGCGGAGGCCTGGCGCGGGGCATAGGAGAGGGCCTGCAGATCGCTGCGGCCCGTCAGGGTGAGCGGCAGGCGGTCGCGGCCATCGGGGCTGAATTTCGCGCCCATCTCCTTGAGCGGGTCCATGACACGCGCCATCGGCCGGGCAGAAAGGCTCTCATCGCCGATCATTTCTGCTGTCAGGCCGTAACCGGCCATCAGGCCCATCATCAGGCGCGATCCGGTGCCGGAATTGCCAAAGTCCAGAGGGCCCTCTGGCGAGCGCAGCCCGCTCTTGCCTGTTCCCTCAATGCGCCAGCGTCCGGGGCCTGTGCGCTCTATTTCCGCGCCGAGCGCCTGCATGGCCCGCGCCGTGTTCAGCACATCCTCGCCCTCAAGCAGGCCGGACACCTCCGAGACCCCTTCGGCCACACCGGCGAACATCAGGGATCGGTGCGAACAGGATTTGTCTCCGGGTGCACGGACTGCGCCCTGAAAACGATCTACGGGGAACGAAGTCCATGCCAATGATTTCTCCTTTGCAGATCGGCGCCAAAAGCGCTTTGACAGGGGCGGGGGTTTCTGGCAAGCGCCCCGGCAATCATTAAATCCAGCCCGGAGTTCATCATACATGGCTGATCCTGATCTTGGCACAAAGCAGATCTGTCCGAACTGCGAAGCGAAATTCTACGATCTCAACAAGCGCCCGGCCGTCTGCCCGAAATGCAAGACCGAATTCGATCCTGAAGACGATGAAGTGCGCACGACGAGCGCCAAGCTGAAGGCCAAGCGCGCCAAGAGTGCTGTCCCTGCCGATGAGGAAGAGGACGATCTCGAGGAAGAGACCAAGAAGAAGAAAAAGAAGAAAGCCTCTGCCCGCGACACAGATGACGATGACATCGATGATGAGGACGAGGAAGACGACTACGAGGAAGAAGAAGAGGACGACGAGGATGATGAATCCTCCCGCGAACTCGGCTCTGAAGCAGACGAAGTCGTCCTTGAAGGCAATGACGAGGATGAGGACGAGGAAGCCGCACCGGGCAAGGTGCCGACCGGCTTCTCCGAAGACGACCTCGGCGATGATGACGACGACGATGAGGACATCCCTCTCGACGATGACGAGGATGATGAGGACTTCGAGCTTGAAGGCGATATCGACCTTGATGACGATGATCTCGACCTCGATGAAGACGACGATGATGACGGCGAAGAGGATGATGAGTCCGACGACGCTGAAGAGGATGACAAGAAGTCCTGATAAATGGACTTGATCAGGAGCGCGTGAGCCTATAACTCACGCGTCTCCGACGGTTCGGGGCCTTAGCTCAGCTGGGAGAGCGCCTGCATGGCATGCAGGAGGTCAGCGGTTCGATCCCGCTAGGCTCCACCAACCAAATTCCTGGAAATTACGACACCATTCTGCCCGTTCCGGCATAAGCCGCGACGGGCACAGGGTGCGATACGGGAGTCACGCTCTCTTTTGCTTCAGCTCAGGTCAACGCGGTCATGACGGCCTTGCGATAGGCTTGGCGCTGTGAGAGCCGTTCATACCACGCCTCCAGCGCAGGCATGGCAGGACGCTCGATTGGCATGTTGAACCAGGCGTAGGCAATGCAGCCCAGCGGGATGTCCCCGATTCCCAGGGTTTCCCCCGACAACCAGGGTTGCCGGGCCAGGGCATCGTCGGCGACCTTCATCAACTCGGCGCATTGTTCCTGTCCACGCTGCATCGCTGCGCCGTCACGCGTTTCTGGCGTGCGACGAACCAGATTCCAGAACAGATCCCGGAACGGACCAGCGAATGACAGGGAGGCCCAATCCATCCATTTGTCGGCTGCAGCCCATCGGCCCGCATCGGCAGGGGCAAATTCATCGTCGCCATATTGACGGGCAAGGTATCGGACGATGGCATTGGATTCCCAAAGCACAAGCGACCCGTCCTGAAGGCAGGGAATGAGACCATTCGGGTTGAGCGCAAGAAACTCCGGCGTGGAGACAAGGCCGAAATGACCACCTGCGGGGACATGCTCATATTGAAGCCCAAGCTCTTCGGCGCACCACCGCACCTTGCGGACATTGGTTGAATTGTCCCGGCCCCAGATCTTCATGGCTTATCCTCTTCCTGACGCCTGTGCTGGTATCGCGAGGGGCGCGGGCAGGAAAGGGCTAAAAGCGGCCTGCGATGCCGCTCCCGGAACGGGAAGGGCGATCCCCCCGTTTCTTTACCGATGATAAATCTGACGTGGAGAAACAAATTATGAGCCACACGCTGACCCTGCAATCCATCGAGCCTGTTACCCATGACGTGTTCAGGCTGCGTTTCGACAAGCCAGCGGGCCTCGGGATCAAGCCTGGCCAGGCGGTTGATATGGCTATCGACAAGGAAGACTGGCGCGGCGAAAAACGCCCCTTTACGCCAACCAGCCTGCCGTCTGACGGCTTTCTGGAATTCACCATCAAATCCTATCCCGAACATGATGGCGTGACCGAACAGATCGCCAAACTCCATCCCGGCGATACCGTCCTGATCGATGAGCCCTGGGGGGCGATCAATGATGAAGGCGCGGGCTGGTTCATCGCTGGCGGGGCAGGTGTCACGCCGATGATCGCCATCCTGCGCAAGCGGCTGGAAGAGAATGGCACGCTGGAAGGCTCTGAGCTTATCTTCTCCAACAGCACGGAAGACGACATCATCTATCGCAAGGAATTTGAGGCGATGGAGGGGCTGAAGACCTATTTCACCGTGACCGACCAGACGTCTGCGGATGTCCATACCGGCAAGGTCGACAGGAAGTTGCTGGAGAGCCGTATCCAGCCCGGCAAAGGCAAATGCTATGTGTGCGGCCCGGACGAGATGATCGATGACATTGTGCTGGCGCTGAAGGAAATCGGCGTCGCGGAAGACGATATCGTGATCGAGCAGTTCAGTTAGGAGTGCCCGGCTGAACGGCTGTTCATTTAGTGAAGCTAAAGTGAGTATATGCCCACTAAATGCCGCACTTGCGGCTTGAAGCGAACATTCCGGGCCACCAGATTAAGCCATGACACGGAAAGACCCGGCATATTCCGTTGCCGCCACGAAGCGGGGCAACTGGCCGGGGGCCTCATGTGTCGTGGTCCTGTCTTTGAAGGAAGGAGCATGCCATGACGACAGACCTTGAACATCAAGCTGCAAAGCTCTTCACCGCGAAGGATCTGGTCTATGTACGCCAGATCGCCGAGACGGAGCTGAACGGGCTGCCCGATGAGGCGCTGGAGACTGTCAATGACACCAGCTCTCTGTTTGTGGTTGCCAATGGCGATGGCCAGCAGCTTGCAATCGTTGAGGGCCGCGATGCCGCTTTTGCCGCCGCGCGCGCCTATGAGATGCGCCCGGTCAGCGTGCACTAGCAGGTTTTGATCGAGACAAAGAAGAAAGCCCGGCCAATGTGCCGGGCTTTTTTGTGGTCTACAGAATGGCCGGTATGACACGGTCTGGCGGACGGTGACCGTCAGCGAAGGTCTTGATGTTGATGATCACCTTCTCGCCCATCTCGATCCGGCCCTCTTCGGTGGCCGAGCCCATATGCGGCAGCAGCATCACATTGGAGAGGCCGAGGAGTTCGGGGTTCACGGCCGGTTCGCGTTCAAAGACGTCGAGGCCGGCACCTGCGATCTTGCCGGCTTTCAGCGCGCGGGCGAGCGCAGCCTCGTCGATCACCTCGCCGCGGGCGGTGTTGATGATGTAGGCGTCCTCGCGAATGAGATCGAGGCGGCGCGCCGAGAGCAGGTGGAAGGTTGCCGGCGTGTGCGGGCAGTTGACGGAAATGATGTCCATGCGCGCCAGCATCTGGTCGAGGCTTTCCCAATAGGTCGCGTCGAGCTCTTCGGTGATCTGCCGGTTGACCGGTTTGCGGTTGTGATAGTGGATCTGAAGTCCGAACGCCTTTGCACGGCGCGCCACGGCCTGTCCGATCCGGCCCATGCCGATAATGCCGAGCCGCTTGCCCGCGAGCCGCTTGCCGAGCATCCAGGTCGGCGCCCAGCCATCGAACTTGCCATCCTCAAGCAGCTTGATGCCTTCGTGCAGGCGGCGCGGCACGGCCAGGATCAGCGCCATGGTCACATCTGCGGTGTCATCGGTCAGCACGCCGGGCGTGTTGGTGACGGTGATGCCGCGCTGGACCGCGCTTTCAATATCCAGATTGTCGACGCCTGCGCCGAACTGGGCAATGTGGCGCAGCTGGCTCCCGGCCTGGGCCAGGAGGCGGGCATCGATTGTATCGGTCACCGTCGGCACCAGAACGTCCGCGCGTTTCACCGCATCGACGAGACGGGCCTCATCGAAGGGCGTATCGGTTTCGTTGAGCTCGGTGTCGAAAAGCTCTTTCAGGCGAATCTCTACCGGGTCCGGCAGTCGCCGCGTCACGATTACCTTTAGCCGCTTTGCGGTCATGAGCGTTTCCTTTCCTTGCCATCAGCGCATAGCAGAGCGATCCGCTCGCGCCAATCCGGGCAGACCCGTAGCGGCCTTTACGCCTGATTCACCAAGCCCGGACTAAATGACGGCATGTTCACGTCCTGCCGCCTTTTTCTGTCCGCCTGCCTTATCGCGACTGCCTGGCAGTTGGCAACGCCGCCCGCCGCTGCACAGGCGGTGAAGGTCAGCCAGTTTTCCGGCAAGCCAGTGCCACGCTTCGAATCATTGCGCTATTCGAAGGTGAACGGGCGGATCGGCCCCTCCGGCGACCATCAGATCGTCTGGGAGTATGAGCGCGCGGGCCTGCCCGTCCTCGTCATCAAGGAGACGCGCGACTGGGTCCAGATCCGCGATCCGCAGGGCGACGAGGTCTGGGTACATGAGCGCCTGCTGACAGAGCCGAACCATGTGCTGATCACGCGCGACATCATCCTGAGGCGCAAGCCGCAGACCGGCTCCATCGGCCGGGCGAAGCTGCAGGCCGGTGTTCTGGCCGAGCTGGAAGGCTGTGAGGAGCGCTGGTGCGAGGTGCGTGCGGGCGACTATCGCGGCTGGGTCGACAAGCCGTCCCTCTGGGGCCTCAACACCGAAACGGCCGGTCTTTAACTGGCCCGGTTTGCTTGACAGCGGGCTTTGGGGCAGGCTCATGCCCTGATCTGGATTTTACGCAAGTACAAGAGAGGCTCGCATGAGCGGACCGCACGATTTTCACACGCCACAGTCTTCCTACTCAAAGGAAGAGCTCCTGATTTCAGGTCAGGGACAGCTTTTCGGCCCCGGCAATGCGCAGCTTCCCATCCCGCCCATGCTGATGATGGACCGGATCACGGAGATCAGCCTCGATGGCGGTGAGTTCGGCAAGGGCCATGTCATCGGTGAGTATGACATCAAGCCAGACCTCTGGTTCTTCCAGTGCCATTTCCCGGGCGATCCGGTGATGCCGGGCTGTCTTGGTCTCGACGCCATGTGGCAGGCGGTCGGCTACTGGCTCGGCTGGTCAGGCTCTCCGGGCAAGGGCCGCGCGCTCGGCGTCGGCGAAGTGAAATTTACCGGTGAGATCACGCCGGACAAGAAGCTCGTCAAATATGTCATCGACATGAAGCGCGTGCGCCGCGGCAAGCTCAATCTCGGCATCGCCAATGGCCGGGTCTATGTCGACGACGAGCATGTCTACACGGCGCTCGACATGAAGGTCGGCCTCAAGAATGTGATCGATGGCGGCGGGGCCATGAGCTGAAGCGGGCCGGGCGCTCCGGCGTCCGTATCTGCTTGACCAAAACGGCCTGCACCCCTAGCCCGGCGAACAGGAAACGACACTCTCTTCATGCGAGGATTTCAACATGGCTGATGAATGGAACATGCCGGAAGGCGAGCTGATGAAGGGCAAGCGCGGCATTGTCATGGGCGTCGCCAACCAGAACTCCATTGCCTGGGGTATCTCCAAACAGCTCGCCGCGCAGGGCGCGGAAATCGCCTTTACCTATCAGGGCGAGAATCTTGAGCGCCGCGTGCGCCCGCTGGTCGAGTCCATCGGCATGGATTTCATGATCCCGGCTGACGTCACCGATGATGCCAGCATGGATGCTGCCTTCGCCGCGGTGAAGGAAAAATGGGGCAAGATCGATTTCCTCGTCCACTCCATTGCCTTTGCCGGCAAGGAAGAGCTTCAGGGCTCCATGGTCGCGAACACCACGCGCGAAGGCTTTCGCCGCGCCATGGATATCTCGGTCTACAGCTTCATCGATTGCTCGCGCCGCGCCTCTGAAATGATGCCGGATGGCGGGGCGATTATCTGCATGACCTATCTTGGCGCTGAGCGCGTCGTGCCCTCCTACAATGTCATGGGTGTCGCCAAGGCCGCGCTCGAAGCCTCCACACGCTATGCCGCGCGCGACCTCGGTCCGCAGGGCATCCGCGTCAACGCCATCTCGGCGGGCGCGATGCGCACCCTTTCGCTGGCGGGCATCAAGGGCGGCAAGTCCCTCATGGGCACGGGCCGCGACATGTCGCTGCTCAAGGAAGACACGCGGATGGAAGGCGTCGCCGGCGCGGCCCTCTACCTCCTCTCCGATATCGGCCACTCGGTCGCCGGTGAGGTCCTTCACGTCGATGCAGGCTTCCACGTCGTCGGCGTGCCGGATTCGGGTGAGGACTGAAATTAATTCGCTTTTAATGTGAATTTTTACTCTACAATAGCAATTTTGCTATTATATTGATTTTATCGCGTAACCCCCTGCTTGCCCCCGCACCACTTTTGATTGAAGGTGTGGCGCGCCGCAGGGGGTTTTGTTTTGTATCGTACCGCAATTCTTGTTGATGCTGGCTTCTTTCTAAAGCGCTATGCTCACATTATGCCCAGCATTGATCATTCGGATGCGGAATTGGCTGCGGATAATTTGTACGACCTATGCGCGAGGCATTTAAGCAGCAAGGTACGCAAAGGAAAAAAGACCACTTTTGAACGAGATAGCGAACTTTACCGTCTTTTTGTTTACGATAGTCCACCACTTGAAAAGCGATTGCATAAGCCTGTAAGCAAACGCGCGATTAATCTAGCTCTATCGCCGGAAGCGATTTTTCGAAATCAATTTCACAAAGCGCTGTTGAGAAAGCGAAAGGTTGCTCTGCGGCTAGGACGCCTTGCGGAGAAAACCGGCACATGGCGATTCACTCAGTCCGCTCAGAAGCGTTTGATAGGTGACATCAATAAACTGCTGACGCTGACCGATGATGACTTTACGTTAGATATTGGCCAGAAAGGCGTCGATATGCGGATTGGGCTAGATATTGCTTCCATCAGCTTTAAGCGACAAGTTGACCGCATCGTGCTGATTGCTGGGGATAGTGATTTCGTGCCCGCTGCGAAACTTGCTCGTCGTGAGGGGATAGACTTCGTCTTAGATCCACTTTGGCTGAAGGTATCAGACGATTTGCTTGAGCACATTGATGGACTACGCTCCACAAGCGCAAACCCGAATCCAGAAGCCAAAGCCGCAAATCAGTCTACTGACGTCGGCGCGAAAGGCTAGTAATAGCTTGAGAGCTCTTAGCCGCATAACTAGAAGTTGTTGATGACACGCAACCAGTCTGAGTCCCGCTAAAGGGGCCTGCCGCAAGCGCCGATGAGGCGAGGCAGGCCGGCAAGCGCGTGCCGGTTTCTCATGAACTGAGAGGCCGAGACCCTGTCTTGCGTGCGCCGTTACAAGCGGCCCGCGCACCTTCCGGACTTCAGACACAATGGATATCTCCCGCGCCGAACAGCGCATCCTCCACCTGCTCGCCCAGGGCGGGCGGATCGAACTCATTCGCCACGGAAAGAAACTTGCCGAACTGCACTGCTATTCGCGCGATGGCTGGCGCTATCCCGGTCTCGACGAACAGCTTTTTCGCAAGCTCAAGAAAAAACGAGCCATCGCCTCGAAGGGCGGCCAACCCTACCGCATCACGCGGCGGGGGCTGGAGCTTGTGAGGTCAGAGCTGGATAACCGGTAAGGCCCCACCCCGACCCTCCTCGAGCACGGGGACGGTCGGGGTGGGGCATAGCCGCCCTTACCGTCACCCCGGCGCAATCGCCTCGCGCAGCTTGGCGAAGATGCTCATGCCGAAATCGCCCTCATAGGCTTTTTTCGGGGATTTGCGCACCGCTTCATCGATGGCTTCGGCGTCGGGGCCGATGAGGATGCGCCAGTTTTCTTCGCGCACGCCGTCGAGGATGATCTTCGCGGCGTCTTCGGCAGAGGTGATGGCGTTGTCGCGGAACTGTTCGCCGCGTGCCTTGGCCGCTTCATAGTCCTCATTCCCGCCGCCGACCGCTGAATCATCGCCAAATTCGCGCAGCGTGTTGAGCGCGATCTGCGTGCCGATATGGCCGGGCATGACAACGCTGGCCTTCACATGCGGGGCGTTCAGGCGAAGGTCGGTGATCAGCGCCTCGGTAAAGCCCTTCACGGCGAACTTGGCGGCTGAATAGGCCGTATGTGGCGTATCGGGGCCGATACTGGCCCAGAAGCCGTTCACCGAACTCACATTGACGATATGCGCCGCGTCGGCGGCCACCAGCATCGGCATGAAGGCGCGGGCATTATTGTAGACGCCATACCAGCAGACATTGAAGGTCCGCTCCCAGTTCTCGCGCGGACCGGTGACGAAGCTGCCGCCGCCGCCAATCCCGGCATTGTTGATGAGAAGATGGATATGGTCGGTCTCATGCGCCGCGCGGACATGGTCTGCGAAGGCCTGAACCTCGGCCTCCTTGCCGACATCGGCGCGAAAACACGTGATCCGGACACCCTGGGGCGCTAGCTTTTCAGCCGCGGCGACCGTTTCGGCCATGTCCTCCTCGGAAACGTCACAGATGGCGACGCTGCAGCCTGCTTCGGCAAGCTGTTTGGTGAGCTCGCGTCCCATACCGTTTCCGCCGCCTGTGACGACGGCGATCTTTCCGCTGAAATCCTTCATCCGCATTTCCTCCTCGTTCTTTTGTCTCATCCTAGAGCCTCACGGTGAGAGCGCACAGTGATGACGGTCGGGAAAGCGGCGGAACTTCGCGCCGGAGCGATGGTTGGAATGAGCAACGAGAAGGAGTTTCCCATGGCAGATATCGTGTTGATCGGGGCGACGGGCGGCGTTGGAAGCCGTCTCATCCCGATGCTTGTCCGCAGAGGTCACAGCGTGACGGGGCTGCACCGCAAGCCGGAACAGGCCGAAGACCTCCGGGCGGCCGGGGCGACCCCCGCGCAGGGCGACCTCATGGAGATGGGCGCCGATGACTTCGCCGCGATCATCCGGGGCGCCGATGCGGTGGTCTTCTCAGCGGGCGCGGCCGGGAGCGGCGCGGAGCGCACGACGAAGATCGATGGCGAAGGCCCTGTTAAGCTGATCGAGGCCGCGCGGGCGACGGGCGTGAAGCGCATCTATCTCGTCTCCGTCTTTCCCGATGCCGGCCGCGACAGAGAGACCAGCGATGGCTTTGAACACTATATGCGAGAGAAGAAGAAGGCCGATGCCGCGCTGGCGGGGAGCGACCTCGACTATGTCATCGTCCGGCCCGGGACGCTGAAATCCGAAGACGGCGATGGGAAGGTGGCGGCCGGTCGGGCGCTGACCTATGGCGACGTGGCGCGCGGCAATGTGGCCGCCTTCATCGCCGAACTGATCGACGCGCCAGAAATCCGGAAGGATATCTTTGAGCTGACCGATGGCGATATGCCGGTCGATGCGGCTGTGGCGGCGTTGCGGCGGTAGCGGGCGGGGGTGGGCACCCCCTTTACTCGAGTAACTGCCATGCCTCAAAGCAGACTAAACCTCTTGTGGACCACAAAATGAACATTAACTGAGATGTTCAGAGTTTACAGGGGCTCCGCATGAGTGATCGCATCTTCGTCTGGGTTGGACATCCGCGGCATACGTCGCTTTCGCGCGGGCTGGCCGATGCCTATCAATCGGCTGCGGAGGGCGCCGGCGCGGAGGTTCGGCGCATGGATCTCTCGCATATGAGTTTCGATCCGGACCTGACCGAGGGCTATCATAGCCGGAAGACGCTGGAGCCTTGCCTGGAATCCTGGCGGGAAAACACAATGTGGGCAGACCATCTTGTCTGGCTCTATCCCCAATGGTGGGGCGGTATGCCGGCCAAGATGAAAGGCGTGATCGATCGAAGCTTCCTGCCGGGTTTCGCCATGCGCTATCATGAGAAGGGACTTTGGTGGGACCGGCTGCTCACGGGCCGTTCGGCCGATATCTTCATGACATCCGATGCCCCCGTGATCTGGGATGCCATTTCCTATCGCCGCGCTGCGCGCAATCAGGTCGAGCGGACAGTGCTGAATTTCGCGGGCGTCAAACCGCTCCGCACGTTCCAGTTCGGTCCGGTCAAGACAGCGCGGCCTGAGAAGATTGATGCGTGGCTCGACAAGGCCGCGGCGCGCGGGCGCCAGATTGTTACCAGGTCCGCAAAGTGAAAAACCGTCGCGATTAGGACGAATGAGCCGGCCGCACTTCCACGGTCGGGCCGTGGAAATGGATGTAAACGGTCTGGTTGGGCTGGGGTCCGGCCTTCTCGCCGCGCACGGTGAGGTCGATCTTGCCTTGCAGGTCTTCGGGCACGCGGCCCATGGCCCAGCCTTCCTCGGGCAGGTCAAAGGCGTCCGCGTCATCGCCATGCATCATCGCCAGGCCACTCATCGACCAGCGGCGCAGGGTCGCTGGCTGGCGGATAATGCTGCCGGCCTCCAGCCGTAGCGGCACGGGCCGGTCGAACGTGCCATCCTCGCGGACAAAGAGTTCGGTCAGCCAGACACCACGGTCTGTCGTCACGACGCCCATGGCGAAATGGGTAATGCCGTCGCGCAGAATGGCGTCGCGGTGGCTGGGTGAGTTCATGAGGCCGGTGTGCAGCCGCTCAACCACGGTATCCCGGTCGAAATTTCCGGTGATCGAGGCGATATTTTCCAGCAGCAGGCTGGTCAGCAGGGTCCGGTCGAGCGCGTTGATCCTGTCGCGCGGCATGGTGGCGTCGAGGCCCTGGTGATTGAAGAAGTCATTCGCGGCCATGTCGAGGCTGTGCCAGCGCGCAGCATTGCGCAGTTCGGTGCGGTAGACCAGCGTGGGCAGGCCGTGGGCGCGGCGGGTCTGGTTTATCCGCTCGGCGAAGCGGGCCTCAAGCGTTTCATCAAACGTGAAGCCATCGGGAATGTCGCTGAGGCAGGCTTGGCCGTTCTGGACATAGGTGGGGATATCGTTCGCTCGCTCAGCAAACGAAATTCGGCATTGTGCATTCGCCTGAAAGGCGAAAACACCCCCGAAAATGGTTAATAAAACAAAAATCCCCCTCATAAAGGGGACTATACGGTAAAACCGTTTACAAGACACCCATTAATTGGAGCCTCGAGACGACAGGCGCGAGCATCCGGTCGATCGCGTCCTCGCCCGCACAGACTTTGCCATAGGCTGGCAGGCCTTCGTCGGCAATCACCAGATCGGCTTCGAATTTCGCCGGAAAGGTGAACCGGTAATGGGCCGCCCGTACGGTTTTCAGATAATGCTCCAGCACATTCTCGACTGACCGGCTGCGCTCGATGACGTCGCGGCGCAAGCGCCGGGCAAGGCGCAGATCGTCCGGCGTGTCGACATAGATGGAGAGGTCGATAAGCGGGAGCAGCTCTGGCACCGAGAGGGCATGGATGCCCTCAAGGATGAGGACGGGGGCTGGCTCGATCCGCCAGGTCCGGTCCGGATCGCGGTCGTGACGGTCAAAATCATAGACGGGCTGGTCGATAGCCTGCCCGTTCTTCAGCGCCCTGATGTCGTTGACGAGGTGATGGGTGTCCTTGGAGGCGGGATCGTCATAATTGGCCTGCGCGATGATGGCCGCGCGCTGCTCTGGCGTGTCGCAGGGCCCGTAATGGCGCATGGGCCAGTAATAGCCGTCTTCATGGAATATGACCGCGCGCTCAGAGCCGAGCCGGCTGATCAGGGCATCGGCGAGCGTGGACTTGCCGGAGCCGGAGCCGCCGGACATGGCGATAAGGAAGGGGGAGCTGGTCATGCGCCGGGATTTAACCCCAAGCGTGCGGGCTGAAAACCCGCTGATGCGTCCCGGCTGACTTTCGCGCATAAGAAAAGGCGCGGCCCTGAGAGCCTGCGCCTTTCCTGTGCTTGGCTGGCTACGACCCTAGCGGCGCGCGACCATCGGGCCTTTCAGCACATAGGTGTCGGTGTCGAGTTCGACCAGAACGTCGAGATAGCCGGTGTTGTCGCGGTCGAAGGCGGCATCATGCATCCGCATCAGCGTGCCCCCGGCGAGGCGATTACCGGCGCCGTCGGTGAGATTCCAGCCGGCGGTGCGGAAATAGTCCTGGTTCACACGCGGGGTGAAGCTGGTGGCGCCCGCAATCTCGAGCGGCAGCGGGGTCTCCAGCTCACCATCGACCGTCGTCAGCATCTGAACGACATAGAGGCGTCCATCGGCCTCTGCGATACCAAGGCCGGTATCGGTGAACCCTTCATGGACAAGGTTCTGCCGGTTGGCGCTGTCAGCGGTGATGGCGTCATAGATCTCGGCCGGGCTGGCATTCGCGTCCAGGACGGCGACATTTGCACCTGTTGCGCTGGCAAGGACCTGCCGGTCCAGCGCGCGCATGCGGTAGATATGGCCGCGGCCTTCAAGGTCGTCATGACCGGCATAGCCGCGGGCAGCCATGTCGAGGGCGTGGGCGCGGGCTGCGCGATCAAGTGAGGCGCGCCGGTTCAGCTTCCCGATGCCAGCTTCGCTGCGGGTGGCATTCGTGGCGTCGAACAGGGCGGTTTCCGCGCCGGCTTCGAACTGGCTTGCCGCTTCGAGGCAGGAATCCACCTCCGCAACATAGCTGACGAGGCCATCTGCATACCCATCATCGAGGGAACAGGCGGCCTCGGCCGTGGCCGGAAGGGCGAGAATTGCACCCGAGGCTGCCGCCAGAGCCAGCAGCGAAAGAGCGCGAGGGGTGTCATATTTCTGTAACATAACCGTCATGAAAGGTTTATGACAGTTATGTGTCAATGGAAAAACGGCGGCTTTCGGCGGAAAAATTACGTATGTATACGGAGGGAGTCTGATTTCACTGGGGAAAATCACGCGGGTCCAAGGCGATTTTCCAATAAAAAAGGCCGCCCTTTCGAGGCGGCCTCTTCAATTTTGGCGATCTGGACCTTTCAGACGGGTCTGAAAAAGGCCTCAGGCCGGCAGACTATTCGGCGTCCGACTCGGCAGATTCCTTGTCCTTGCCGGTTTCCTGATCGACGGCTTTCATCGACAGGCGAACCTTGCCGCGGTCATCAAAGCCCATCAGCTTCACCCAGACCGTATCGCCTTCCTTGACGAGGTCTTTCGGGTGGCCGACGCGCTCATCCGCCATCTGCGACACGTGGACGAGACCGTCCTTCGGACCGAAGAAGTTCACGAAGGCGCCGAAGTCCTTGATGGACACGACCTTGCCTTCATAGATCTCGCCAGCTTCCGGCTCAGCCGTCAGCTCGCGGATGCGCTTCTTGGCGGCATCGATGGATTCGCGGTCGAGTGCGGAGATCTGGATCGTGCCATCGTCTTCGACATTGAGCTTGGCGCCCGTCGTGTCGACGATGTCGCGGATCGTCTTGCCGCCAGACCCGATCACGTCGCGGATCTTGTCGACCGGAATGGTGACAATTTCCATCTGCGGCGCATTGGATGAGAGCTCACCGCGGGACTCTGCAAGGGCCTTGTTCATTTCGCCCAGGATGTGGGCGCGACCGCCCTTGGCCTGGTCAAGGGCCGTCTGCATGATGTCCTTGGTGATACCAGCGATCTTGATGTCCATCTGGAGCGAGGTGACGCCCTTCTCGGTACCTGCGACCTTGAAGTCCATGTCGCCGAGATGGTCTTCGTCGCCAAGGATGTCGGACAGAACGGCAACGCCGTCGTCATCCTTGATGAGACCCATCGCGATGCCGGACACCGGACGTGCAATCGGCACGCCTGCATCCATCATGGCGAGGGCACAGCCACAGACCGTCGCCATCGAGGACGAGCCATTGGACTCGGTGATCTCGGAGACGAGACGGATCGTGTACGGGAACTCTTCCGGCTCCGGCAGAACCGCGCGGAGTGCGCGCCATGCCAGCTTGCCGTGACCGATCTCGCGGCGGCCAGCGCCGCCCATGCGGCCTGTTTCACCGACCGAATAGGGCGGGAAATTATAGTGCAGCATGAACTTTTCTTTGTGCGTGCCGCCCAGGCCGTCGATGAACTGCTCATCGTCGGAGGTGCCGAGCGTTGCGACACAGATGGCCTGCGTCTCACCACGGGTGAAGAGGGCAGAGCCGTGCGTGCGCGGCAGGAAGCCGGCTTCGGCCACGATCGGGCGGACCTGATCGAGCGAGCGGCCATCGATACGCTTGCCGGTCTTGATGATGTCACCGCGGACAACCTTGGCTTCGGCTTTCTTGAAGGCGGACTTGAAGACCGACTCATCCATGCCTTCCGGCTTGTCCTCGGTTGCAACCAGCGCTTCGGCCGCCTTTTCGCGGGCCGCGCCGACAGCTTCCTGGCGGGCGAGCTTCTCGGTGATCTGATAGGCTGCAGAGAGGTCAGAGCCGACGAGGTCCTGAATCTGCTTCAGTTCAGCGGAAAGGTCTTCGGCTTCGAAGTCGAACGGTTCCTTGGCAGACTTCTCGGCCAGCTTGATGATCGCGTCGATCACCGGCTGCATCGCTTCGTGGCCGGCCATGACTGCGCCGAGCATGACGTCCTCGGCGAGCTCATTTGCTTCCGATTCCACCATCATGACGGCGTCGGCGGTCCCGGCGACGACGAGGTCGAGGTCGGACTCTTCCATGTCATCGGCTGTCGGGTTGATGAGGTAGTCACCATCCTTGTAGCCGACGCGTGCAGCGCCGATCGGGCCCATGAACGGGGCACCGGAGAGCACGAGGGCGGCAGAGGCGCCGATCATGCCGATGATATCGGGATCGTTTTCGAGGTCATAGGAGATCGCCGTGAGGACGACCTGGACTTCGTTCTTGAAGCCATCGACGAAAAGCGGACGGATCGGACGGTCGATGAGGCGCGAAGTCAGCGTCTCTTTCTCCGTCGGACGGCCTTCACGCTTGAAGAACCCGCCCGGGATACGGCCCGATGCATAGTATTTTTCCTGATAGTTGACCGTCAGCGGGAAGAAATCCTGCCCCGGCTTTGCTTCCTTGCGGTAGGTTGCGGTCGCGAGGACGGTTGTGTCCCCATAAGTGACGAGGACGGCCCCGTCAGCCTGACGAGCGACACGGCCCGTCTCGATCGTCAACGTGCGGCCGGCCCATTCCAGCGACACGGTTTGCTTGTCAAACATGCGTTCTTCTTTCTCTTCATGCGAAAAGCCCGCCTGGACCCCATGTCCCGGCGGGCTGTTTTGTGGCTGGTGCCTAGCGGCGGATACCCAGCTCTTCGATGAGAGCCTTGTAGCGGCTCTCGTTCTTCCTCTTGAGGTAATCGAGGAGTTTACGGCGCGTGGCGACCAGGTTGAGCAGGCCGCGGCGCGAATGGTGGTCCTTCTTGTTGGTCTGGAAGTGTTCGGTCAGGTTGTTGATGCGCTCCGTGAGGATCGCAACCTGGACTTCCGGAGACCCGGTATCGCCGTCAGTCTGGGCGAATTTCTTGATCAGTTCAGATTTCTTTTCTGCCGTGATCGACATCGTGAATACTCTCTTCGTTCTGGCCCCTTCTAAAGGGCCGTTTCAGCTATACCCTTCAATGTGAGGGTGGTGTTTGGGGAGGGCGCCGGGGACCCAGCCAGGATGTCGTCCAGCCGGGGCAAGCCCCGAAAGCTCGCCTCAAGGCGCGCACATGGCACAGAACGCCCTGAAAGGGAAGGGGAATGGTGTGATCTTTCCCTGCCCCTTGCGCATCGGGGCATGACCATTACGCCTCTTGCCGAAGGAGACAGGATGAGCCGCCTATTTGAGGAAATCGACTATCAGGTCACGGAGATCGGCGCGATCAGCCTTCGCCGCCGGCGCATACTTTCGCTTGATACCGACGTCTGGGAAGTGCTGCTGGGTGAGGAACACCTCATGTCCAGCCTGTTTACGGCCTCCGAGATCGCGCTGGCAAAGCTCGGCCTGGCCGCGCTGGGCGAAGCCCCGGCAGAGGGCTGGGACGTGGTCGTTGGCGGTCTCGGCCTTGGCTATACGGCCGGTGCCGTTCTGGAGGACGCGCGCGTGGCGCGTCTCGAGGTCATCGAATTTCTGCAGCCCGTGATCGACTGGCATGAGGAGAGGCTTGTTCCGCTCGATCCGCCGCTGGCAGATGAAGGGCGCTGCTCGCTGATCCAGGGCGACTTCTTTGCGCTCGCCGCCTCGCCCGAAGGGTTCGGGGTGCCCAAGGATGCCATCCTTATCGATATCGACCATACCCCGGACTGGCTGCTTGATCAGCGCAGCGGCAGCTTCTACAGCGAAGAGGGGCTGAGACAGCTCGCAGGTCATCTGAAGCCCGGCGGTGTCATGGGGCTCTGGTCGGATGCGCTGGCCGATGAGGCCTTCATTGCGCGGATGAAAACGGTGTTCGCCGAAGCCTGGAGCGAAGCTGTGACCTTCCACAACCCGCTCCAGGACAAACCTTTCACGCAGACGGTCTATCTGGCGCGCAAGTAGCCTGACCTAGGCCCTTTCTTCTTCCAGCGTTGGATAGTCGGTATACCCTTCGGCGCCGCCGCCATACCAGGTTTCCTTATTGCTCTCATTGAGCGGTGCATTCTTCTCCAGCCGGGTCACAAGATCCGGATTGCCGATGAAGGGCCGTCCAAAGGCGATGGCGTCGGCCTTGCCGCTTTCCACCCGCTTGATCGCGAGCGCGCGGTCGAAGCCATTATTGGCGACATAGACGCCGGTGAAATGCTTGCGCAGCTCGGCAAGTTTTTCGTCGTCGGCGTCACGCGGCCCGCCCGTCTGGCCTTCGATGATGTCGAGGAAGCCAAGGCCTGCCTCTTCCGCGATTGAGTAGGCTTTCGAGAAGAGGGCCATCGGGTCGCTGTCCGAGACGTCGTTGGCATTGGAGAACGGACCGAAGCGGACGCCAACACGCTTAGGCTCCCAGACACTCGTGACCACCTCGATCACTTCTTTCAAGAGTCGCGTGCGGTTCTCCACCGAGCCGCCATACTGGTCGGTGCGCCTGTTGGAGCTTTCGCGCAGGAACTGGTCGATCAGATAGCCATTCGCGCCATGGATTTCGACAGCGTCGAAACCGGCCTTCTTCGCGTTTTCGGCGGCCTTCCGGTAATCCTGCAGCAGGCGCAGAATTTCTTCGGTTTCCAGCGCGCGTGGCTTTGATGTCTCGACGAAGCCTTTGCCGTCATAGGTCTTCGCATTCGCCGCGATAGCCGAAGGGGCAACCGGGTCCTGCCCATCTGGCTGCATGGATGTGTGCGAGATGCGCCCGACATGCCAGAGCTGCATGGCAATATGACCGCCCTTGCGGTGAACTGCATCCGTGACCTTTTTCCAGGCTGCGACCTGCGCATCGCTATGGATGCCGGGCGTCCAGGCATAGCCCTTGCCTTCGGGGGATATCTGCGTCGCTTCGGTGATGATGAGACCGGCGCCTGCGCGCTGGGCATAGTATTCCTGATGCAGCTCGTGCGGGAGGTTGTCGCCGTCGGTGGCGCGGTTGCGCGTCAGGGGTGACATGAAGACCCGGTTGGGGAGGGTGAGATCACCAAGGTCGATGGGAGTAAAAAGCTTCTCGGTCATGGGGGGCGTCCTTCTGCCTTCTGGCTTGCAGGCGCTTACATGGGAAGCCTGCCTGCGTGCGAAGAGACAAAGCCCGTGAACAAGAGATGTTCCTTCCGTGCACAGCAGGCGGGGCGCCGGACCTGGGGCGGGCTGAATTTGCTAGGCGACGCAGAAATCTGTTGCTATCGCTATGGCCTCAACTTTTTGGGGACTTTCGGTGAAAATCAGGATCCTTGCCGCCTGTGCGGCTTTTCTCGTGCTGGGCGCTTGTGAGACCATGTACGAGCCAACGCTTATCCAGCGTGACACCGTCTATAACGATCAGGGACTCTACATTTACAGCGACCTTGAGGAATCCTTCGAGGGCGAGCGCTTCTGGAATTTCTACGCCATCAACAGCAATCCGGAGGCGATCTGCCTTGGCCTGACACTCGGCGCCAATTCGACCACGAGCGGGCATAGTTTCGAGGGCACGCACCTTCTGACGCCCGGCCAGACCGTCGGCGTCGGATATGTCTATGCGCCGGCCGATTTCACCATAACGAGCGATGCCTGGATGCCGGATGAGTATGGCAGCTGTTTCTAGCTAGACCTGAAACACCCGCATCGGCTGGAAGCGTCCCGCGCGCACCTCACCCATGGCGACGGCTTCGTCATTGCACATGGCGAGCGTCAGGCGGTCTTCAGGGTCCGGATTCTTCTCAAGGCGCCAGCGTTCGACGACGTGTGGCATCAGCATGACTTCGCGGCCCTGGCGAATGTCGGCGGCATCCTCTTCGCTGATCTCGACATCCGGCACATCGTCCAGCACGGCCTCGATCGGGGCGAGCGTGCGCAAGAGGTCTTCGCGGCTCTCCATGGCTTCAAGGTCAGCCAGCTTGAAGGCGGCGCCCTCATGCATCACGCCGACACGGATACGGCGTAGCTGCGCGATATGCCCGTCGCAGCCGAGCGCACCGGCAAGATCGCGCGCCAGGGCACGGACATAGAAGCCCTTGCCGGACCTTACATGGAAGACCGCATGATCTGCGTCCGGCATGTCGACCAGGCGAGCCTCGTGCACAAAGACGGTACGCGAGGGGATCTCAAAGTCCTCCCCGTCGCGGGCAAGATCATAGGCGCGCTCGCCATCCACCTTGATAGCTGAGAATTTCGGCGGGATCTGGTCTATTTCGCCTTCAAACTCTTCCAGGGCGGTTTCGATGGCGTCCCGGTCCGGCCGGGTGTCTGATGTGCGGATGACCTCGCCTTCGGCGTCCAGCGTATCTGTGGAACTGCCCCAGCGGATGGTGAAGACATATTCCTTGTCGGCGTCCATCGCCCACTGGACGGTCTTGGTCGCCTCACCGAAGGCAATGGGCAGGATGCCGTCTGCCAGTGGGTCCAGCGTGCCGCCATGGCCGACCTTCTGGGCGTTGAACAGGCGTTTCAGGATACCGACCACCTGTGTGGAAGTGATGTCTGACGGCTTGTCGACATTCAGCCAGCCATGGACCGGAAGGCCCTTTTTCTTGCGATTGCGTCCCAAAGGGGTGTCTCCATTCTTCCCGGCGCCAGCGGATCCAACGCTGAACACGGGGCCTGACATGTTTCAAACAGGCGAGCTAGGCGGGCCTGCGTCCCGCGTCAACAGGGCGGCCGCGTCTCTAGATGCCCTGGCTGAGATGCTGGGTGAGGATCAGCCCGCCAATGACAATCAGCACGATCCCGCCAGCGACTTCGGCCCAGTGGCCGAGCCAGTCGCCCGCCTTGCGTCCGATCAGAGCGCCCACGGTGCACATGGTAAAGGTGACAAGGAAGATCGCGATACAGGCCGCCAGAAGATTGGTGCCCACCATGGCGAGGCTGACGCCCACCACGGTTGCATCGATACTGGTGGCGACGGCCGCCAGCCCGAGATGAACCCAGCGCGGGCCCTTGATGGGTCCGTTCGCGGCGTCCTCGGCCCTGTCTTCGATTGTCTCTGGTTCGTCCTTGAAGGCCTGCCAGACCATATGCAGGCCGACCAGGGCCAGCAGGACAAAGGCGATCCAGTGGTCCACACCGGCGACCCAGTTGGCGAGCGCCAGACCGATCAGATAGCCGACCACCGGCATCAGGGCTTCCATAGCCGCAAACACAAAGCCGATGCGCAGCGCGCCGATGAGCGGTGTCGCGCGCTCGCCAGCGCCCTTGCCGAGGGCAGCGGCAAACGCGTCAACGGACAGGCCGAAAGCCAGCGCGAGCAGGGTAGTGAAACCGGTCATGCCCCCTCATGCGCGCCCTTGCCCTGCCGATCAAGCCTGCTACGCCATATGGGCTTGAGGTGGGGAACGAAGGCGGCGCAGAGAGGTTTAAGCGGCAATGATTTCACTGGTCCGGACCCTCAGCCTCGCGCTTGCCGCGCTGGCCATTTTGGCCGCTACGCCGGTTGCAGCCCCCTTGGCGCACGCTCAAACCAGCGAGCAGGAGGCCCCAGCGCCGGCCGAGCCGATTGCGGTCGAAAGCAGCAATGACGGCGCCATCGAAGCGCGCATCAACGCTATTTTCGATGAAATCTCCGCCCTGTCCGGCGTCGAGGCGAGCGTCAGTGAAGGCGTCGTCTCCCTTTCGGGTATGGTCGCGAACCAGACAGATATTGACCGGGCCGTCTCCATTGCGAGCCGTTTCCAGGGCGTTGTCACGGTCGAACAGTCGATTGAGCGGGATCTGTCGGTGGACCGCTCGATTTCCCCGACCATTGCCAATCTTGAAAACAGCCTGCGGCGCGGCTGGGAGGCGCTGCCGCTGGTCGGGCTCGCCGTCGCGGTCTTTCTCGTCATTTTCATTCTCGGTCAGCTGCTGGCGAGCTGGAGCGCGCTCTGGCGGCGCCTGACGCCGAACCCGTTCCTGGCCGAAATCGTGGCGCAGGCCGTGCGCTTCATTGCGCTTGTCGTCGGTCTGGTCACCGCGCTCAACCTCATCGGGGCGACCGCGCTGATGGGTGCGATACTCGGCGGCGCGGGTGTCATCGGCCTCGCCATCGGTTTCGCGGTGCGCGACACGGTGGAGAATTATATCGCCTCGATCATGCTGAGCCTCCGCCAGCCTTTCCGGGCCAATGACCATGTCCTTGTCGACAGCCATGAAGGCCGTGTCGTGCGGCTGACCTCGCGCGCGACCATCCTCATGACACTGGATGGCAACCATCTTCGCGTGCCGAACTCCACCGTCTTCAAGGCGGTGATCCTGAACTATACCCGCAATCCCGAACGCCGCTTCGATTTCGAGCTTGGCGTCGATGCAGAGGATGACCCGGTCGCGGCCATGGCGACCGGCATTGCGGCGATGGCTTCACTGGATTTTGTGCTGAATGATCCAAAGCCCGACGCGATCATCACTGCCGTGGGCGACAGCAATATCGTCATCAGTTTCATGGGCTGGGTGGACCAGTCGCACACCGATTTCGGCAAGGCCCGCAGCCTCGCCATCCGCGCGGCCAAGGACGCGCTGGAAACCGAAGGCTTCACCCTGCCAGAGCCAATCTATCGCCTGCGCTTCGATGGCGCGCCGGTCGCCATCAAGCCCGGCACGGTCGTCACCGTCACCGAAGGCGAGACGCCTTCGCAGACTGCGCCGCCGCCCAAGCCAAAGGCTGCCGCCCCCGCAGAAGCCCGAACCGCCGAGGCCGACGTGCTCAATACGCGTCCCGACGACCATATTGCGGAAAAGGTCAAGGAAGAGCGCGCCCAGACCGGCGAGAAAGACCTGCTCGATAGCGGGCGACCGGTGGAGTAGGAGCTTCTCCCGTCTCCTTCGGGAGAAGAGAAGTTGTCTCTGGTATTCGCAAGACGCCTAATACCTCACCCCACAAGGCTGTAAGGCGAGTGGTGCTCGATCTGGCGGCGTTCGTTGAGGGTCTGCCGGACGAGGAGGTGGGCGCCCTTGATGAATTCCGACGGCGTGCGGCCGTTGAACTCCTTGAATTCGCGGATGAAGTGGGACTGGTCGTAATAGGCGGTGGTTGCCGCCTCGCGCCAGTCTTCGAGCGCGTCCCAGGAGAGGCGGTTGGCCGAATGCAGGGCGCGGAACTTGCGGTGCAGTTTCTTCGGCGCGCAGCCGAAATAGAGCTTTGAGAGGCGTTCCACCTGGCGCGGTGAGAGATCAATGGCGGCGAGCAGGTCTTCCAGCTCATTCGGCTCCGGGTCGGTCAGCCAGTCGGTCACGATGTCGAGAAAGTCGTGGTTCACCTTCGCATCCGGATTGTCCAGGGCCGCAAACATGACGTCAGCAAGGGCAACCCGTGTGCCGTCCGAGGCCGGGTCGAGGATCCGGTCGATCAGCCCGTGCACCTTTGCAGGCGCGACATCCTTCAGCGCCACCCAATTATCGGCATGCTCCTCTGCCGGGACACCAAACATCCGCGCCCAGCCGAGCGGCGTTATCGCAGCGCCGACAAGGCGTGTGCCGCGTTCGAAGCGGATTGTGCTCCATCTGAAGGTCGGCCCGCACAGGATGGCATCGCCCGGCACAAAGCTCCGCATCTCGCCCGACATGTCGGAATGGAGCTTGCCTTCCAGGATGAAACGGACATTGGCGATTTCCGCGCGCATCACATCTTCCAGCGGCTCAGGCACCGTGGTCGCGTAATAGCTGCCGATGAGGTCGCGCACGCGCTCATCCGGTTGGTAATAGTCGAAAATGATCATGACCGCGCATCCCCCCAATGCGTGTCGAGCCTCTCTGGTCCTATTTTGGCACGGAAATCAACGCCATGTCGAGTTTGTACAATCCCGGTGCGCGTAATCGCGCCAATGTAAACAGGTGCGGCCCAATCGGGCAGCCATTTGAGGGGACGCAACGTCTCGCAGGGCAAGGGTGTCCTGGACCCTTTTCACCCGGGTTCTGCAGGCGAGCGGAGGAAACAGGTCAGCCGGCGGCTGGCCTGTTTTTTACTGCCTCAGAGGGTTTCGTCGTCCTCTCCAGCTTCTAGGTCACGGCGGACCTCTGGCCGGCTGAAGACGGCTTCCATATAGGCGCCCTCATCATAGGAATGATCGGCGATGAAATGGAGCTGCGGGGTGAATTTCATGTCGATCTGCTTGCCAAGCCGCCCGCGAATATAGGGCGCGGCCCGGTTGAGCGCCTTGGCAAGTGCGGTCTGGGCGTCCTCATCGGTCTCTCCCAGTGGAGAACAGAAGACGTGCGCGTGCTTGAGGTCGGGAGATGTGCGCACTTCGCCAATCGTGACATTGATGCCCTGAAGCTCCGGGTCGCGAAACTCTTCCCGCATCATGATATCTGTCAGGGCGTGACGGATAAGCTCGCCCGCGCGCAATTGCCTTTGGGAAGGCTCATTGGCGGCGGCGCCCTGTGGTTTCTTTTTTTTCGCCATCCTGCAATCCTTGTCTCAGGCGCGCGCGAAATGCCTTCGCAGCCTGCCTGTCGCGGCCAAACCACTTGTCGGGGACGAGCAGCGGATCTGCGCCCCTGAAGGTGATCAGTGTATCCCGGCGGCTCTCGCGGACCGACCGGAGCGCGCGCCATGCAATGCGGGTTTCCACATCGCCCCTGCGGATGTGGAGCCCCTCCGGCGTAAGGTCAATGGAGGTTTCGCTGTCGAGTTCGGAGGCACGCCCATGATGGTGACGATAGGACCAGCGCATGAAGATGAGATACCAGCTCACCCCTGCCATGGCTGCCAGCAGCGACGAGGTGAGCAGGATCCAGTAATCGGTCAGCCCCGTCCCGACCAGCGCCTGGCGGGTCACAAAACCCATGCCCGCCGAGATGACCGGTGCGGTGACGCCAGCATAATAGAGCGCGGTCGGACCGATATTTGAAGAGCGGGTCTGGTTGACAAGCCGCTTCATGTCGCGGTCGCTTGGGGCGCCGCTGATGCTCAGCGTTTCGTCTGTATAGGGGCGGAAGGGGGTAGGCGCGGGCGAGGGCATAGCCATCACTAAGCACAATCTTGTTTAACCCCTTATGGAAAAAGCCGGGAGATTTCCCGGCTTTTTCTACATTGTGCTGTCTGTGCGGCGAGGCCGGATCAGTCGAGCTTGCGCTCGATCATCTCGACTTCGAAGCACTCGATCTTGTCGCCTTCGCGGATGTCTTCATACTTCTCGAAGGCCATGCCGCATTCCATGCCGGAGGTGACTTCGGCGACTTCGTCCTTGAAGCGCTTCAGTGTCTTCAGCTTGCCTTCGTGAATGACCACATCGTCGCGCAGGAGGCGGACACCGCAGCCGCGCTTGACGGTGCCTTCGGACACCTTACAGCCAGCAACCTTGCCGACCTTGGTGATGTTGAAGACTTCCAGAATGTCGGCGTAACCGATGAAGGTTTCGCGTTTCTCCGGTGCCAGCATGCCCGACAGCGTGTCTTTGACGTCGTCGATCAGATTGTAGATCACCGAATAGTAGCGGATCTCCACATCTTCCTTCTCGGCCAGTTCACGGGCCTGCTTGTTGGCGCGGACATTGAAGGCAAAGACCGGCGCCCCGGAGGACTTGGCCAGCAGAATGTCGCTTTCGGAGATACCGCCTGCGGCACCATAGACCACATTCGCGCGGACCTCGTCGGTCGACAGGCCTTCCAGTGAATGGCGGATGGCTTCGACAGAGCCCTGAACATCGCCTTTGACGACGATCGGAAGTTCGGAAACCTCCTTGTCGTCCTTCATCGAGTTCATCAGCGATTCCAGCGAGGCACGACCGGAGGCAACGCCCTGTTTCTGGCGTTCGGCGCGTTCGCGATATTCGGTGATCTCGCGGGCACGTGCTTCACTGTCGACCACGTTGAACATGTCGCCCGGCTCAGGCGCACCATCGAGACCCAGAATCTCTACCGGAACGGCAGGGCCTGCATCCTTGAGCTGCTGGTTGCGCTCGTTCACGAGAGCGCGGACCTTGCCCCACTGCTTGCCTGCAACGACGATCTCGCCGCGCTTCAGCGTGCCGCGATTGATAAGCACAGTCGCGACCGGGCCACGGCCCTTGTCGAGCTGCGATTCCACCACGATACCATCGGCTTCGCGGTCCGGATTGGCTTTCAGCTCCAGAAGCTCTGCCTGCAGCGTGATCGCTTCGGTGAGCTCCTCAAGACCGGTTCTTTCCAGCGCGGAGACCTTGATGGCCTGGACGTCGCCGCCCATCGCCTCGACCTGGATGTCGTGCTGGAGCAGTTCGGTGAGAACCTTGTCCGGATTTGCGTCCGGCTTGTCGCACTTGTTGACCGCCACGATAATCGGCACTTCAGCCGCCTTGGCGTGTTTGATCGCCTCGATCGTCTGAGGCATCACACCGTCATCGGCCGCCACCACAAGGATGACAACATCGGTGACATTGGCACCGCGTGCACGCATGGCCGAGAAGGCTGCGTGGCCCGGCGTATCGAGGAAGGTGATCTTGTCGCCGCCTTCCAGCTGCACCTGATAGGCACCAATATGCTGGGTAATGCCGCCCGCTTCGCCCGCCACCACATCGGTGGAGCGAAGGGCGTCCAGAAGCGATGTCTTGCCGTGGTCGACGTGACCCATAATGGTCACGACCGGCGCACGCGGCTTCAGATCCTTTTCGTCATCCTTATCATCGCCGAGACCAATCTCGACGTCGGATTCGGAGACGCGCTTGACCGTATGGCCGAATTCCTCGGCGATCAGTTCGGCCGTGTCGGCATCGACGATGTCATTGGCGCGCATCATCTCGCCCTGACGCATCATGAACTTCACGACGTCCGCGACGCGCTCATTCATCCGCTGGGCAAGGTCCTGCAGCGTGATCGTTTCCGGCAGCGTAACTTCGCGGGAGACCTTCTCCTGCTGCTCGCCGCCCTGACGGCGCTCGCGTTCACGTTCACGTGCGCGCTTGACCGATGCGAGTGAACGCTGACGGTCGCCATCATCACCAAGGGCGCTGGCAATCGTCAGCTTGCCCTTGCGGCGCTTGTTACCCCCGCCGCCGCGCTTGTTCGGGCCGCCATCGCTGAAATCGCGCTCAGGTCCGCCCTTGCGGGATTTCTTGTTGCGGCCCTGGGCCGGCTCTGGCAGCGGCATGTCAGGCGCCGCCGGCGTGTCGGCAGATCCGGCGCGGGTGTCGCGCGGCTTTTCAGTCTTCTTCTTGCGCGCTTCTGCCTCTTCACGGGCCTTGCGTTCTTCTTCCTCAGCCTTGCGGCGGGCTTCGGCCTCTACGCGTTCTTTGTCTTCCTGAACCTTGCGTTCCTGTTCGGACAGAAGGCGTTCGCGGGCCGCTTCCTGGCGCTCCTGCTCGGCTTTCTGTTTCTGCTCGGCCTCGCGGCGCTGAAGCAGCACTTTCTGGCGCGCAATCAGCTCCTGCTCGGTAATGCCGAGCTTCTTGGCCGCTCCCGCGAGCTTGGACGGCTGTTTGCCGCCGCCCTGCGACGAAGGCGATTTCGAAGCTGGCGCATTCGATCCGCCGCCGCCACCGGACTGTCCGGCGCCGGGGCCGACGACCCGCCGCTTCTTCGTCTGGACGATGACCTGCTTGGAGCGGCCATGACTGAAGCTCTGCTTGACCGTGCCGCTTGATCCGCGGGACACCGTCAGGGGCTTGCGTCCACCGTTATTGCCTTTGTCTTTCGTATCGCTCATGCGACTCCATATACCTGCGTATTGACCGGCAGGGACCGCCCTGCCGTGATAATTTACCGTTCAAGACCAGAGAACCAGTCTGTTTCCGGTGCCGGGCGAAACCCGATAAGACGCCAGTATGCGTCCTTGAAGGCCTCGCAAAGCGCCCCCGGCTGAAGCAGCGCATGTATCACATGCGCCCTGCCAAAGGCCATGCCCAATTCAGCAGAACTGAGGGCTCCAGCTGTCTGGGGCATGTCATACAAGGCCTTGGCGAGAAAATGAACCTTGTTACGGCCATCTTCGCTGCCATCGCTTGCTTCAAGAAGGATGCCCGGCGCCTGTCCTCTAAGATAGGCACGAACCTGATCGAATCCAATGACTACGTCGCCTGCCTTGCGCGACATACCGAGATAATTGATGCATCGCTGCAACAATAGGCGCTCGACCATGTCCGAAAGATCGGCCTCGGCGCCGGTCTTCTGCTTGAAGGCGCGCGAGAAGACGCCGCGTTTTACCGCTTCGTCCACAGTGTCCCGGTCCGCCTTCACCCATGCCCCGCGTCCAGGCAGCTTGCCGGCAATATCCGGCACCGCCATCCCGTCCGGTGAGCGGACAAAGCGGATCAGGGCGTCCTGTGTCCAGGATTCCCGCGTAACCGCACACTGACGGACGGGGCCGTCAGTGTGGGTTTCTTCAGTGTCGGACGCCTTCAGGCGTTGGCCGCGATCATTCCTTCGGGTCGGCATCGTCGCCGTCCTCTGGCGCGTCGTCGCCGCCATCTTCGGCCGCCAGCGCATCGAGGTCGAAGATCAGATCTTCCTCGACGGCAAGCTCTTCGCCGCTTTCATCATTGCTCTTGCCGATATCGCCGAGGGCCATCAGCGCGCGTTCCTCTTCAGAGAGGTTCGCCGCTTCGCCTTCAGCATCGGCGGCCATCTGGGCTTCAAGCTCTGCGAGTGCTTCCGGTTCGACCCAGCCTGCGGCCACGCGGGCACGCATGATGAAGATCTGGGCCTCATCCTTGCGCATCTCACCCTTCTTCAGGATGCCTTCCTGGAAGACAGGCTTGCCGTCCGGGCCAGGCTCGCGCCAGCCGGTGATGTCGTCAGGCACCAGGCCTGCAATATCTTCCAGCGTGGTGACGTCGTTCTCGCCGAACTTCACGGCGAAGGCGACCGTCATGCCCTCAAGCTCCATGACGCTGTCTTCAACGCCAAGCTCCTTGCGGCGGGCATCCTGCTCTGCGGCGAGGTTGTCGAGATATTCGCGGGCGCGTTCCTGGATCTCATTGGCGACTTCAAGGTCGAAGCCTTCAATGGAGATGAAGTCCTCGGGCGCCACATAGGCGATTTCCTCAACCGTCTCGAAGCCTTCCGAGGCAAGCAGCTGGGCCAGCGTCTCGTCGGCGTCGAGCGCCTTCATGAAGAGCTCGGTACGGGCCTGGAAGTCCTTCTGGTAACGCTCGGAATCGGCCGTCTCGGTGACGAGGTCGATCTGCCAGCCTGTCAGCTGCGAAGCGAGGCGGACGTTCTGGCCGCGCCGGCCGATGGCCAGCGGGAACTGATCGTCGGCCACGACGACTTCGACACGCTGCTCGTCCTCGTCCAGCACCACTTTCGACACTTCGGCCGGCTGCAGTGCGTTCACGATGAAGGTCGCCGCGTCATAGTTCCAAGGGATGATGTCGATCTTCTCGCCGGAAAGCTCGCCGACGACAGCCTGGACGCGGGCACCGCGCATACCGACACAGGCGCCGACCGGATCGATCGAGCTGTCGTTTGAAATCACGCCGATCTTGGCGCGCGAACCTGCATCGCGGGCGCAGGCGCGGATCTCGATGACGCCGTCATAGACTTCCGGCACTTCCTGGGCGAACAGCTTGACCATGAAGTCAGGATGGGCGCGCGACAGGAAGATCTGCGGGCCCTTGGTCTCGCGGCTCACCTTGTAGAGATAGGCGCGCACGCGGTCATTCGGCTGGAAGTTCTCGCGCGGGATACCGTCATTGCGGCGGATGATGCCTTCGGCGCGGCCGAGGTCCACGATAACGTGGCCATATTCGACGCGCTTGACGATGCCGTTGATGATCTCGCCGACGCGGTCCTTGTATTCATCATACTGGCGCTCGCGCTCTGCATCGCGCACCTTCTGCATGATGACCTGTTTGGCGGTCTGGGCGGCAACACGGCCAAAGTCGAAGGGCGGAAGCTCTTCGGTAATCTCGGAGCCGACTTCGTAGCTCGCATCGATCTTCTTGGCTTCGGACAGAGCGATCTGCTGGGCCGGGTCCTCGACCTCGTCATCGGCAACCACGGTCTGGACACGCCAGAGGGTCTGCTCGCCCGTGTCAGCGTCGATCTCGGCGCGGATGTCATGCTCCTGGCCGTAGCGGGACTTGGCAGCTTTCTCGATGGCTTCCTGCATCGCGCCAATCACGATGCCACGGTCGATCGACTTTTCTTCAGCGACCGCTTTCGCGATCTGAAGAATTTCGAGCCGGTTGGCTGAAACGCCGACTGTACTCATCTGTGAGCTCCACTTTCTTCGTTATTGTTGTCACTTTCATCGTCCTCGCTGTCATCGACATCGAGTCCGGAAAAACCTTCATCATCGGGCTGGGGCGGCAGGCCGCCTGCTTTCTTTGCCGCGTCGATCAGCTCGTCGGTGAGGACCAGACTCGCTTTCGACATCTCATCGACCTGCGCGACCAGCTCGCTCTCATCGTCGAGCTCGATGGCGACGCCATTGTCGTCCTCGCGCTGGATGATCCCCTGGAAACGCCGACGCCCATCAATGGGCATGGCCAGCTCCACCTTGGCAAGGTGGCCCACCCAGCGACCGAAATCGCCCTTGCGGGTCAGCGGGCGGTCAATGCCGGGGGTGGAGACTTCCAGCCGGTACGGGTCGGAAATCGGATCGGCCGCTTCCAGAACCGGGGAAATGCCGTGCGACAGGTCTGCGCAATCCTCGACATTGGTCGGGGCACCGCCGGCCTTTTCCGCCATCACCTGAAGGATTGGCCGCTTGCCGCCCATGAGGCGGACCCGCACCACTTCCATGCCGAGCCCCTCTGCAATGGGCTCGATCAGGGCAAGTATGGTCTTTTCCTGCTGCGAAAGCGCGATCACGGCTGAAACTATCTCCGGGACAAAAGAAAGCGGCGGACCCGTTGCCGGACCCGCCGCCGATATTTTTCGACTTGGCGCCTATATAGCGCTCCTTTGACTGCGTGTCGAGACCGGGGCGCTGTCGCGCCTCAGCTGGCGCCCCGCCTATAGGCTGCCGTCGCAAGGCCCATACTGATGAGGACGGCGCCGCCAAGCCGGCCGAGCCAGGGAAAGGCCGACGATGAGAGCGAGGCCCTGAGCTGTGAAGCCAGAAGCCCATAGGTCAGAACAGACGTCGCCCCGAGCGCCGCGAAGGTTGCCACGAGCATCACCAGCTGGGGCAGGATCGGCGATGCAGGCGACACAAATTGCGGCACGAAGGCGATGAAGAACAGGATGGATTTCGGGTTGAGCGTCGTCACCATCGCCGTGTCGCGAAACGCCGCGCGGGGCGAGACCGGCCCGTCTACATGTTCCAGGGCAGGCTGCAGGCTGCCTGCAGAGAGGATCATCCTGACACCGAGATAGATGAGATAGACGGCCCCGGCCCATTTGAGAATCTGAAAGAGAAACGCGGATGTCATCAGAACGGCGCCCAGCCCCATCAGCGAGACGCTCATCGCAATCACATCGCCGAGCAAAACGCCGAGAACCGCCGCGGGCATGATCCGCCGGCCACCATTCAGCGCATAGCTCAACGTCATCAGTACGGTCGGGCCGGGCATCACAACGAGAATGGCCGAGGCGGCGGCAAAGGTCATCCAGTTGTCGAGCATCATGGAAAGGGGCCTTTCTGGGGTCGAGGGCGGACCAAGCCTTCCATTCATGGCGAGGTCAACAGGCCCGGCTGCAAAGGCGCAAACAGAAACGGCGGCCCCCAAGGGAGGCCGCCGTCCGAATTCATGAGGCCATGGCCCCAGAATGGTCTAGAGAAGTTTCAGGTCCACGGCCGACGTCTTGCCGCGGCGCTCATCGGTATGAAGCTCATACTCGATGGGGGCGTCTTCGGCGAGCGTGCGCATGCCAGATTTCTCGACAGCAGAGATGTGAACGAACACATCGGCGCCGCCGGTATCGGGCTTGATGAATCCATAGCCCTTCTGGTCGTTGAACCACTTAACTTTTCCGGTTGCCATAATGGCTACTCCAGTCTTCTCCCCGTGCCAAACCCACACCGCGCGGACGGTCACGAAGGGTCTCGAAAAAACGGGGGAAGTGAAGCAAGGCCGTCGGTCCGACGGGGTCTTAAGAATTCAGACCGACCGTATATTCGATAGCCCTCCTTATGCCTGAAAATCACAGCTTTCGCAATCGGGATTGCATCAGCGCTGCGCGCCGCTCATCGAAGCTCGAATATAACTGGCAGGACGAGATCGTCGTGGCTGGTTCGACAGGTTTCACCCGGCGTGCCGCTTGAAACCTTCCAGGTCCACTGCTCGATTGTCTCGCTTGCACGCTCCTCAAACGTGGCGGAGGGGACCGCCGCAAGCACCTCGACCCCGGCCACATTCAAGTTCTCAATGGACAGGCGGACGATCACGGCACCGTACATGCCCTGTTTCAAGGCCTGGCCTGGATAGCGGAGAGGCGGGGACATATTCAGATGGCCTTCGCAGAAAGGCAATTGGGCCTTGCCGTTGGCTGCATCGCTTTCGCGTGCCTCCTCTTCGGCAGCCGCCTCCATCTCTTCGATTTCGGCCTCTATGGCTTCAATCTCATCTGTGGGGTCAGGCCCACGGAGAAGCGATCCCGTTCTGCGTCCGCCGCCTGAATTGAAATAGGCAGAGAGGGCAAGCTGCCAGGCGTGGCTGAGATATCTGTTCGTCTCGAGCCACTCGGGCTCCTCTTCCAGGCCAGCTTTGAGCCTTGTCAGCTCGACGCGGTGACGCGCCATATCGATGGCATTCTGCGGTTCCGGTTCATCGCTGAAGCCGGCAATAATGGACCCAATTGTTGCGTCGCTCCATTCCCTGCCAATAACCTTCCTGAACGGCTTAAAATGCGTGGCCGCGGCACCAGCGCTGACCTCTGCACTGCGCCAGTCGGCCTTTTCGAAATCATGTGCATAGCGCGCCTGAAACGCGGTTAGCGTCAGCATGGAGACATCGTGATCGACAACCGCGGCCAGCGCCTCATCCAGCGCGCGTCGGTTCCGGCTGTTGGGGTTCTCTTTCCAGTCGGCATAGGTCGACAGGACGGTAATATCAGCCTGTGAGACAGCACCGTCAGGAAGAGGGGCAGAGTCGGCGAAGTCAGCGAGCTGTGACGCGCCCTCGCAAGCGGCAAGAACGCAGAGTGTCTGCCCTGCCTCATAGGCAAGAAGGCCGGCATCGTCGCGGTCCGGATTGGCCTGCGCCGCCGCGCCAAGCGCCCGCGCCGCCGCGACCCTGTCTTCCCGACTGCCAGAGGTGGCCGCTTCATTATAGGCCGATATGACCTGATCGATGTCAGATGCCTGCGCTGCGGCCGGCAGTACGGTCGCCGCCAGCAGGGCAGAAATTGCGATTGTCCTGAACATGTCATCCCTCTCTGAAGATGAGGGAAGCCTAAATATCAGGGCGCGAACATCAACCTTAAGTCATCAAGTTTTGCGAACAAAATTGAAAAATACGGGGGCGATGTCGCCAAGGTTCTTGGTCTCGTATCGGGTGCGGACATGGTCGGCGGGCGGCGTCCGCCAGTCATCGGCCCTCCGGGCCTGCCAGTCGAATGCGCCATGGGCGAGAAAGGTGACCAGCGCCTCGTCGGCATAGGAGCGCACATCCGTTGCGAAGCGGAGCTGCGCCCCCGGTTTCATGACGCGGGCAAGAGCATCAAGGAAAGGCGGCTGGATGATGCGGCGCTTGTGGTGGCGTTTCTTCGGCCACGGGTCGGGAAACAGGATAAAGACCCGGTCGAGACAGTGGCCCGGCAGCAGGTCGACAAGCTCGCGCGCATCCTCATCCCAGAGCCGCACATTCGAGAGGCCCATATCGTCGATGTCAGAGAGGCATTTGGCGAGCCCTTCGATAAAGACTTCGCTGGCGAAAATCCCGGCCTGCGGATTGGCCTTCGCCTGCGCGCTGACGTGCTCCCCCCCGCCAAAACCGATCTCCAGCCACAGCTCGCTGACCTTATCTTCAAAGAGGTCCAGCGGAGCAGCCAGTACAGCAGTGTCTGGAGGCACACGCAGTTGCGGCAGCAACTCATCCACCAGTTTGCGTTGGCGGGGCGATAGCGGTCGGCCCCCGGTCCTGCCAAAGGAGCGGATAGGCTTGTCTGTCATGTCCGACATTGTTTTTGCCTGCGCGTTAGCTTTTGTCGACCTTGACCGGTGCTGTTCTTGTGACCGGGCAGATGAACCAGCCCGTACCGGGCGTGTCAAAGTTTGTCTTGATCCGGACGCAGTCTTCCGGCGACCCAGCCAGCTTCCCTTCCTTCTCCAGGCGGGGAAGTATGCCCTCTGGGCCGGGCGCCGAGAACATGACAGCATATACTGGCTTGGCCGAGGCGGCGATCGCGTCCCACATAAGTGGACGGTAGTTCGCCAGAGCTGGTTCGAAATACGGGTCTTGCAAGGCATGCCCGAAGATGGCGGAAGGTGGGAGCTGCGTTGCGAGGAAGGCTGTTGGGAAGTGCCCGGTAAACAGGATGAAAGAGTCTTCGTACTGCTCCAGCTTGGGGATGTCAGCAGAGAGGTAAGGGGCCATGGGGCTTGTCCAGGCAACCCGCCGCCAAGCCATTGGACTTATTGTGGTGAGTAGCATGACGGTGCCAAGGCCCGCGCCCACAATCAGGACGGTGCGTGATAACGGCTTTTCCCCCATTGCCTGAAGCACGAGGAAATAGGCGAGCGCTGGGCCGATCATCCATCCTGCAAGGTAGTAGCGCAGGACTGAAAAGGCGTCGATCCACGAAAACAAGCCGATCAGAAAGGCTGCAGAAAGTGCGATGATGAAGCGTTGTGCGGGAAGGAGCTGGCGCACGAAATAAGCCCTCGCGGCGAGGGCTAGCAACCCGGTAGCTCCGGCGTAGCCAAGTAGAAGTCGAATGTCGCCGTGCTTTGCGTCCCCGATCAGAGTGCCGTCGGCGGTAAAGAGGAAGGGGTAGACAAGGTGGCCGATAAGGCCTTCAGGCTTGCGCCGAACGTAGGCATCATATTCCGTCGGTCCAAGCGGGCTGTCGAAAAGTGAGTTCGCCATCGGAAAGACAGGGTTGCCGAACTCGATCCAAAGATACCAGGCATAAGGCAAAGCGAGTGCGGCCGCCGCAGCAAAGCCTACACCTGCACAGACAAGGGTTGCCCTCAAGCGCTGCTTATTAGACCTGGCGAGAAACAGAACGAACACGCCAAAAGCGATAGTGTAGGGTAAATTGGTGGCCTTCATACCAAGGGCGGCGCCCATAATGAGGCTGGCGAAAGCCAGACGCTTCAGGTCATGCAGCGTTCCGTCATCCCTAAGGCAAAGCACCAGGGCCCAAATGAAGGCCGCTGCATTCCAGGAATCGTTGCGCAACGAAGCATAGAGGCCGGACTGACTCTCCGCCAGGAAGCCAACAATGGCAACGCACATGCATATGGGCCCTGACCAAACGCCCGTGATTGCGGTAGCCCCCTTGCGGGTGAGGTGGAAAAGGCCGGGCAGGAGCAGTGCCTGTGGGATCGACAGAATGGCACTCACCATCGGACCAGGGAGCCGCTCAATCAACCACCAGACGAGGATGTTGTAAGCCGGGTTAATGAAGCTGTGCATGTCAGCGGGGGCAAAATCCCGGCCCCAGCGCCGATGCAGGGCGGCCCAGCCATTGTGGATCTGATAGTGTGGAACATCATAATCGACATCCCGCGGCAGGATTGCGCTGAAGATGGAAAATCCAACAATCCATAACGCCCAGACGCGCCAGTCGACTGTTGCGCCGCTTGTCGCACCGGCGTCTCGAAAATGGCTCTTGTCAGTTGCGGCCAAGCGAAGTCTCCCAGTCAGGCTGAGACTTATCGGGGCCAGAAGCCACGCTGGTCACAAGGCTTGCGCCGGCCGCCAGAAGCGCGTCGCCCAATACCGTTATCACCCGGCCCAGAGCGGCCAGAAAGAGCACGGCGCCGGGACCGGCAAAGGGTGAGAGAATCAAGAGGAGCACGCTTTCGCGTACACCAATGCCCGCGGGCGCGCCGGGGGCCAGGAAACCGCCGAGCCAGGCAAGGGCGAAGGCGCCCGCCGTAAGCGCGAAGAGTTGTCCGTCGACGGCCGGTGAAAGGGCCGTCAGGAGAAGTCCGCCAATCGCGCCATAGACCGCAAAGAAGGTGAGATAGAGCGGGAGAATCCTCGCGAGACCCCAGCGCGCACGCCAGAAACGCTGGACTGGCGACGCGGCGTATTCCCACTTCCATGCAACAAGCGCCGCAATCAACGAGACGGTCGCGATCACACCCATAGCCGCCGCCGCACATATAGCGATGCTGGGCATTGGCAGCATGGGCACTGCGAGCCCGCCGACGAGCAGGGATGTGAATACCAGAAGGCCGGTCTCTGCGAGTACTGCTAGAAGAAGGGTTTCATGCGAAACGGCCCTGCGCCGGGCCATGCCGTGACGGCCTGCAAGATGAAAGACATTGCCTGGCAGGTATTTCATGAGCTGCGTCACGGCATGAAGGCGCATTTGCCCCTCGCGGCTGCCTCCGAAAGCAACGATGAGACGACTCCAGCCAAGTGCGAGGATGGTGCCAAGGCTCGCATAGACGATGGCGAGAGCACCGATGGTCAGCAGAAGCGACGGATTCAGGGTGTCACGGACCGCGCCGAGATCACTCATTACCAGGCGGGCTACGAACCACGCCGTCAGCAACCCGGCCAAGATTGTACCAGCCCAGCGCAAGAGCTTCAGTAAGGCAGGCCGGGTCATGCCAGCCCCCTTAGTCGCACCGGCAAAGGAGCATCGTCCAGGGAAGCGGCTGGGCAATCTCCACGATCCGTGCATGACGAGAGACCAGCTCCTGGAAGCCGCTTGAGGACCAGTGCTGGATGTGGCCCGGCGTGTTGCCGAGGGCAGGTAAATACTTGCCGCGCGCCATATTCATCGCCCGCCAGATAGGCTCGCGCGGAACCGAAAGCAGAAGCCACGGCTTGGCAAGCGACGTCAGGACATCCAGTGCGCGATCCGGATCGGGCACGTGTTCCAGTACCTCGCAGCTGACCACGAGTTCGCCGCCGTGGTGGTCTGAATCGAGCGTGTACAGGTCAGCGGCCTCGAAGCGGGCAGAGGAGCCTTGAGCGACTGCATTGGTCCGGGCTTCAGCAATGGCGCTGTCTTCAAGGTCGACACCGCGAACTCTGAGGCCGACGCGTTCCAGGCGAAGCGATAGGTGGCCTTCGCCGCAACCTGCTTCAAACGCTTCTTCCGCACCGGTCTGGCTCGACAGCCGGTCAAAAGCATCCAGAAATCCCTTCATCAGCCAGCGGGCGATGGGGTTGGACGTATTGTACTTGTCATAGTGGTTGCCGGCGACGTTTTCATAGTCGGCGACGGTAGCATCGCGAAGACTGCTGCTCTGGGACATCGGCTTATCCTGCGCGGGATTTGAGTGGGGCAAGGTGCTGGGCTGTGTCGGTCTCGGCAAGCTCATTGCGGACCCGATCGAAACGGGCGCGCTGGCTGGCAAGCTCGCTCTCAGCGAGTTCCTGGCGCAGCAGCCGCAGACGAATATCCTCGAGAAGGTTACGGTTGGCTGCCTGCAGCTCTGCAATCACACCCACGGCAAAAGAGATGAAGGCGGCCATGGCAAGAACGCTGAGCAAGATGAGTGACTGCACTTTGCCGGCGCCGTCGCCGGCAATGTAAGCCCACAGAAAGCGCCCACCAAGCAGGGCGGCGCCCAGCGTGAAGATGGCCCCTGCAGTGAAGCAGGCCCTGAGCGGTTTGTAGGTGATAAAGACCCGCAGGATCGTCACCAGCGAGCGCTGGACATAACTTGAAATACTCTTGACCAGTCTCGACGGACGCAGATCCTCATTGGTCCGCACGGGGACCGAAGTGATCCGCATGTTCTTGCGGCCTGCCTGGATGATCGTTTCCAGCGTGTAGGTGTATTCGGAGAAGACGAACATCCGCATCGCCGCCTCCCGGTGGATAGCCCGGAATCCTGATGGCGCGTCTGGAATGGTGGTGTTGCTGGCCAGACGAACCGCGAGGCTGCCAAGACGCTGAAGGAATTTCTTGATGCCTGAGAAATGGGGTGTCTCGTTGATGGGGCGTGCGCCAACAACGATTTCTGCCTCGCCGGCGACGATGGGTGCCACGAGGTCAGGGATACAGGACGCATCATACTGATTGTCCGCGTCGGTGTTGACGATCGTATCCGCGCCCAGCTTTAGCGCAGCTTCCAGCCCTGCCATGAATCCACGGGCGAGACCCTGATTGTGTCGTAGCGAGACGACATGATCGACACCATTCTCACGTGCAATGCGTACCGTATTGTCGGTGGAGCCATCATCAATGACAAGCCATTCGACCACGTCATAGCCCGGCACTTCACGCGGAAGGTGGCCCAGCGCTATGGCCAGCGTGCCCGCTTCATTGAAGCACGGAATTTGGATGATCAGTTTCCGGGACGCCACAGCCACACCACACTTTTTCAGATTTTGTTTCCTAGGACCGTAGCCCGGACAGTTTGAAAAAGTGTTACGGGGGCTGGTGCCCCAAACACACTTGCCCCGCCTTCGAAGGGCGGGGCAAGGCTCATTCGGTGCTTTGCCGGAAGCGGATCAGGCTAACCGGCCAGGTCTTTCAGGCTGTCGACGAGGTCGAGCTTTTCCCAGCCGAAACCGCCATCGCTGTCTGGCTTGCGGCCAAAGTGGCCATAGGCGGCGGTGCGCGCAAAGATCGGCTTGTTGAGGCCGAGCGTCGTGCGGATGCCGCGCGGGGACAGGTCCATGATTTCCATCAGGCGCTTTTCCAGCTTGCGCTCATCGGTGTTCGCCGTGTCGTGCAGGTTCACATTGATCGAGAGCGGCTGGGAGACGCCGATGGCATAGGAGAGCTGCAGCGTGCAGCGCTTTGCGAGCCCTGCAGCCACGACATTCTTGGCCAGATAGCGCGCGGCATAGGCGGCCGAGCGGTCGACCTTTGTCGGGTCCTTGCCGGAGAAGGCGCCGCCGCCATGGGGGGCAGAGCCGCCATAGGTGTCGACGATGATCTTGCGGCCGGTGAGGCCGGCATCGCCGTCGGGACCGCCGATGACGAATTTGCCGGTCGGGTTCACATAAAGCTTCTCTTCGGCCGGCATCCAGCCATCCGGCAGGATGTCCTGCACAATGGGGCGGACCAGTTCGCGCACATCGGCGGACGAGAGGCCATCCTTGTGCTGGGTGGAGACGACAACTGCGTCCACACCGATCGGCTTGCCATCGCGATAGGCCATGGTGACCTGGCTTTTGGCGTCCGGCTCGAATTCCGGGCGTTCGCCGGAATGGCGAAGCTCGGCCATACGCTTGAGGATGCGGTGCGAGAAAGAGATCGGGGCCGGCATCAGCTCATCGGTCTCGTCGCTTGCATAACCGAACATGATGCCCTGGTCGCCAGCGCCTTCCTCGGTATAGGTGCCGGTGCCCTCATCGACGCCAGCGGCGATGTCTTCGGACTGGCCGTGCAGCCAGTTATTGAGCTTCAGCTTCTCCCAGTGGAAGCCGTCCTGTTCATAGCCGATGTCCTTGATCGCGTTGCGGACAACCGCCTTGACCATGTCGGGCGTAATCGTGTCTGGGCCGCGCATTTCGCCGAGCAGGGCAACCTGGTTGGTCGTTGCAGCGGTCTCACAGGCAACGCGAACGCGCGAAGGGTCGTAGCCGGCCTTCAGCGCTTCCCGGAAATAGAGGTCGACGACTTCGTCGGAGACGCGGTCGCAAACCTTGTCTGGGTGGCCTTCAGAAACACTTTCACTGGTGAAAAGAAAATCTGGATCGGTCAAAATAATATCCGGTGGTTAGAGTGAGTGGTCCCGCCGTGTTATAGGCTTGAGCCGGTCCCGGCTAGTCTTACTCAGGAATTAGTCGGCTCTGCGGCGGCGGCTGCCTTTATCGTAGCCAGCAGGGATTTTCGCAGGCCTTCATCGCGAATTTTCTGGAAAGCAGAGACAAGTTCCATCGCTTCCTGGTCTATCTGCGGCAGCGGGGCCGCTTCGCTTGTCTCTTCCTCGAACTGGCCGGGCAGGGAGAGGTATTCCTCTGCGCCATCGAAGAAATAGAAGACCGGCACCTCGAGCACGCGCGACATCTCATAGAGACGGCCTGCCGAAATCCGGTTTACGCCCTTCTCGTATTTCTGAACCTGCTGGAAGGTCAGGCTAAGGCGCTCGCTGAGCTGTTCCTGCGTCCACTTCAGTTCCTTGCGGCGCCAGCGTATGCGCTGGCCGACCAGCTCGTCGATCTTGTTGGGCAGTTTGCTCTCGGGCATGATCTCGCTTTGTCGTAGGGCTTTGAGGGGCGAAAACCGCCCTCTTAGCGCCGCCACGTAAAGAAGGCCAGCACTGTGAACCCGGCCAGCGTCAGCCAGAAGAGGGCAGGTCCGAACCGCTGATAACCGGTTGGCGGAGCAGGTTCGGGCAATGGAGCCCGTACCACTGAAGACACCCATCCCTGCGGGTCGCCGGGCATACGCTGCCCGTGGGCTGTCTCCCGACCGAACCCGTCGATCATGGCCGTGGCCCCTCGGCTGGCCACCCGTGCCATGGGCAGACCGCTTTCGATGGCGCGGTAACGGTTCTGCGCGTAATGCTGGGCGGGCCCAAGTCCCCTGCCGAACCAGGCATCATTGGAAATGGTCACGATCCAGCGTGCCTGGTCGCGTTGGGGACGGGCGTTGCGCGTGATTTCGGGGAAAAGCCCCTCATAGCAGATCAGCGCAACGAAAGGCGGCATGCCGCGAGGAAAAAGGACGGTGGGCTCAGTGCCGGGGTCAAGCCCGCTTGAGGCCAGCTGTTGCATGGCGTCTGGCAAAAGCCCGGCCATCGCATGCCCGAACGGGATAATATCGGCGGCGGCCAGTTCCCCGAAAGGCACCAGCCTGTGCTTGTCATAGAGGGCAATGAGCTCGGATTGTCCATTCTCGGCATCCAGGACGGCGAGACTATTGAAGTAGAGCGTCTCTTCTTCATCGAGGCCCCGCCGGGTGGCGCCGACGATCAGGGTGCGGTTGCCCAGATAGGATGAAATCGTGTCGATCGCATAGGTATTGGTCAGCAGATAGAAGGGCAGGGCGCCCTCAGGCCAGATAATGATGTCGTCGTCACTGCCGTCGACCGTTTCCAGAAAGGTCAGATAGCGGCGCAGAAGCTGGTCTGCCGCGCCATTATACTTCTCTGCCTGCGGCACGCCCGGGTCCATCAGAACGACATGCTGCCCCGTCATCTGCGAGGGTGAGGCGATACGCTGCGCGCCCCAGGCCCAGCCAAAGCCCGCAATGATGACCGCCATGGTCACAGGAAAGCCGCGGCCGATCACCCCGCGTACATCACGTGTATCGACGAGCGCCGCGGGCGCTGCGCATGCGAACAGTGTCAGCAGTGTGAGCCAGTACACCCCGCCGAGCGATGCGGCCTGCGACAATGCCCCGCCCGGCGTCCAGGTTGTTCCGAACAGATTCCAGGGGAATCCTCCAAAGAGGTGGCCACGCAGCAGCTCGGCAAGTGCCATGAAAACCGCAAAGATGAAAACGCGTGAAGGCGACGCTGACCAGAAAGCCCCGGCAAGGCTGAAGCCCGCACCCCAGATCAGTGCCATGCCGCCCGGCAGCAAGACAAGCGGCATCCAGATATAGGCGGCATGCTGGGCCGGATCGACAAGGAAGGGGGAGACCGTCCAGTACATGCTGATGAGGAAGAAGCCATAGCCAAAGGCCCAGCCCCGCAGGAAGGTCGACCGGCCCCATTTTTCCTTGAGGCGGGCGCCGTCGGTCATCCAGACGATGCCGGTAAGCGAAATCACAAGCGCAGGCGTAAAGTGGAACGGCGCAAATCCCAGCGCGGCGATGGCACCGAGCAGCATTGCCACAAAGGTCGCGGCCAGGCCCGACAGCTTTGCCATCCAGTCATGGGGCGGGCTCAGCGCAGACAGGCCGTGGCTCTGGATGTGCGTGCTCAAGCAGGGACCTCTGCTGGCAGCTGGCGGATTACCAGGCGGTCGATGCGCCGGGCATCTCCGTCCAGGATTTCGATATCCGCGCCGGCGGGATGACGCAGGACTTCACCGCGCAGGGGCACCTTGCCTGCGAGGGCGAACGCGACCCCACCCAGCGTGTCCACCTCGACGTCCTGATCGCCAAGATCGAGGTCAACGCCGGTCTTTTCCTGAAAGTCCGAAATCTCCATCCTGGCATCGACTTCCCAGGCATGACGTCCGCGGCGGATCACAAGGGCTGGCACTTCGTCGTGCTCATCCTCAATGTCGCCGACGATCTCTTCCATGAGGTCTTCCAGCGAGACGAGGCCGTCCGTGCCGCCATATTCATCGACGACGAGGGCCATATGAATGCGGCTCGTCTGCATCTTCACCAGCAGGTCGGCGAGCTTCATCGAGGCGGGAACAAACAGGATGTCCCGGCGCAGGCGCTCCAGGGGGCGATCCATGCCTTCACCGCCGCGCGCGACCTCCCCGACGACGTCCTTGATATGGACCAGGCCGATCGGGTCATCCAGCGTTTCGCGATAGACGGGAAGCCGCGAATGGGATTCTTCGGCATAGAGCTGGATCAGGGTAGGCAGGTCTGTGGAAAGTTCGACGGCCACGATCTCCGCGCGCGGCACCATTACATCGGCGACCCGGCCCTGCTCGAACTCAGCCAGCCGCAGGCGCAGCTGTGCAGGGGTGTGATGCGCATTGTTCACGACGGCTGTGGGCGCCTCGTCCTGCGCTTCGGTTTCGCGCCGCCTGCGGAACCTGAAAAGTCGCGGGCGGCGCCGTCTCTCTCGGTCGGTTGTGTCAGTCATCTCGTTCCAACTTAAGGGCCGCGGTCATAGGGGTCGCTTATTCCCAGACTGGCGAGAGCCTGGACCTCGAGCGCCTCCATTTCACGGGCCTCTTCTTCAATAATATGATCATAGCCCAGAAGATGAAGATAGCCGTGAATGACCAGATGGGTCAGGTGGTCGGTCAGTTTCAGCCCGCGTGTGTCCGCATCGCCACGCGAGATGCCAAGACCCACGGCGATATCGCCCAGAAAAGGCGCATCCATCTCGTCTGCTGGAAAGGAAAGCACATCGGTCGGCTTGTCCTTGCCGCGCCAGTCGCGGTTCAGGCCGTGCATTTCTTCGTCATCGGTCAGCAGGAGGGCGACCTCCCCCGCAATACCGGTCAGCGCGTAGGCAGCATCCAGCGCGCCCTGGCAGACGCTCTCCGGCGCGCCGATTTCGTCTGTCCAGCCCGGCGTCTCGACGCGCAGGTCCAGCGTGATGCTCAAGAGCCTGCCCCTGAGCCGGTGTCATCGCCATGGCCGGCATCCTTGTCATAGGCCCGGATGATGCGGGAGACGAGGGCATGGCGGCGCACATCGGATGCGGTAAAGCGCACGATCCCCGTCCCCTCGACCCCGTCCAGAATACGCAGCGCATGTGCAAGGCCGGACTGGGTTTTCGGTGGCAGGTCGACCTGTCCCGGGTCACCGGTCACGACCATGCGGGAATCCCGGCCAAGACGGGTCAGCACCATCTTGGTCTGGCCGACCGTGGCATTCTGCGCCTCGTCCATGATGACAAAGGCATTCTTCAACGTGCGCCCGCGCATGAAAGCAAGCGGCGCCACCTCGATGATCTTCTTTTCGCGCATCCGCTCGACATGATCGGCGCCGAGGACTTCATTGAGAGAATCCCAGATCGGGCGCAGATAGGGCTCCACCTTCTCTTCGAGGTCCCCCGGCAGGAAACCCAGATTTTCGCCGGCTTCGACGGCTGGGCGCGTGATGATGAGGCGTTCCTTGGTCTTCTTGCGCAGCTCGGCGGCTCCTGCGGCGACGGCCAGAAACGTCTTGCCGGTACCGGCAGGGCCCACCCCGAAGACAAGATCGCGCCCTTCACGCGTGAGATAGTCGATATACTGGGCCTGCGTGCGTGTCTGCGGCATCACCGGTACGCGCAGGCCAGAGAGTGAGCCATAGCTTTCGGCTGGCGCCCTCGCCTGATCGATGGCGCCTTCGAACGCCGCTTCGCTGGCGGCCGGATCGCTGCGCAGCATGCGCTCAAACGCAGCCAGCGCCGCTTCGGCATCGCCCACCGCGCCCTGTGAGCCGGTCAGCCGGATGCTGCCGCCCTGGCTGTCGGCTTTCAGCTTGCCGTCGATCAGCGCCATTTCCAGCTTCATGAGGTTGCGATGCTGCGGCCCGCAGATCGCAGGAAGCAGCGCTGGATTATCCGGGGTGTAGAGGCGGGTGACAGTGCCTTTCAAGTCAGGCGGCCTCCACCGCATGGGCATATTCGCCGGACAGGGAGTTCAGCGTCGCGCCGACGATCTTTACGTCCACGATCTGTCCGGCGAGGTGTTCCGGCCCGTCAAAATGGACGGCCTGCATCCACGGGGACCGGCCATGCATCTGGCCCGGCATCCGGCCCTTGCCTGTGACCAGCACAGGAAGCGTCTCGCCGATCTTGGAGGCGTTGAATTCGGTCTGCTGCTGTTTCAGCAGCGCCTGAAGCCGCTGCAGCCGCTCATCCTTCACCTCTTCTGGCACATGGCCGAACATGTCGGCGGCCGGTGTGCCGGGGCGCGGCGAATATTTGAAGGAATAGGCAATGGCATAGCCAACCTCGCGGACGAGGTTCATCGTGTCCTCAAAGTCCTGATCGGACTCGCCGGGGAAGCCGACGATGAAGTCGGACGCCAGCGCCATGTCGGGGCGCGCGTCCCGCATCTTCCGCATGATATCGAGATAATGCTCGGCCGTATGCCCGCGATTCATCGCCTTCAGGATCCGGTCAGAACCCGATTGCACCGGCAGGTGCAGGAAAGGCATCAGCTCAGGCACTTCGCCATGGGCGGCGATAAGGTCGTCATCCATGTCGCGCGGGTGGCTGGTTGTGTAGCGGATGCGGTCGATCCCGCCAATCCTCGACAGGTGACGCGCAAGCTGGCCAAGGCCCCATTCGCCGCCGCCGTCCAGCTTGGGCGGTGCCCCATGCCAGGCATTCACGTTCTGACCCAGAAGCGAGATGTCGCGCACGCCTTGCGCTGCCAGGCTGCGCGCTTCCATCACGATGTCATCCACGGGCCGCGAAAGCTCGGCGCCGCGCGTATAGGGCACCACGCAGAAGGTGCAGAACTTGTCACAGCCTTCCTGCACCGAAAGGAAAGCCGTCGGCCCTTCGGCCTCGCGCTGTTTCGGCAGGGCGTCGAACTTTTCCAGCGTCTCGAATTCGGTTTCCAGCCTGTCACCGGCTGCACGGCTGGCGCGGGCCACCATTTCGGGGAGCTTGTGATAGGCCTGCGGCCCCAGCACCAGGTCGACAGCTGGCTGGCGGCGCATGATCTCGGCGCCTTCAGCCTGCGCCACGCAGCCTGCCACGGCAATCGTCATCTTGCCGCCAGAGGCTTCTTTCATCTTCTTGATCTGGCCAAGCTCGGAATAGACCTTCTCGGTCGCTTTCTCGCGGATATGGCAGGTGTTCAGCACCACAAGATCGGCCGTCTCCGGGCCGTCCACGGGCTGATAGCCGAGCGGGCGCAGCACATCGCGCATACGCTCGCTGTCATAAACATTCATCTGGCAGCCATACGTCTTTATGAAAAGACGCTTCGGCTCGGGTCGCGAAGTCTGGGTGGTCATGCGCGCGCTTATGCAACAAAACAGGCTTTCAGGCCAGACTCAGGTGCCAGACTGAGTGCAAGTCCGTTCAGTCGCGCTTCAGCGGTACGCCATAGAGCTCCAGCCGGTGATCAACCAGCTTGTAGCCGAGCCGTTCGGCGATCTCGATCTGCAGCTTCTCGATCTCCTCTGAGTGAAACTCGACGACATCGCCGGTCTTCACATCGATGAGGTGGTCGTGATGCTCCTCGGGCACTTCTTCAAAGCGGGCGCGCCCGTCGCGGAACTCGTGACGTTCGATAATTCCGCTCTCCTCGAAAAGCTTCACCGTGCGGTAAACGGTGGCCAGGGAGATGGAATTGTCGAGCGCATTGGCACGGCGGTGCAGCTCTTCTGCGTCCGGATGGTCATCGGAAGAGGACAGGACGCGCGCAATTGTGCGGCGCTGCTCCGTCATCCGGAGACCTTTTTCCGTGCAAAGTTTCTCGAGACGGTCCATGGCCATGTTCATGCCTCCGATTTGTCTGTCTGTCCAGCAAGCGATCTGGACATTAGCACGGCGTCGACAGCTTTCCCGCCCGCCCTTGTGTAATAGTCCCGGCGCACGCCGTCGCGCGTAAATCCGTTTGCTTCATAGAAAGAGATAGCTGCCGCATTGTCGGCGGCCACATCGAGAAGCAGCCTGTCGACCCCATAAGGCCCTAGCAGGGTCAGGGCGTGGTCCAGAAGCTGCTGGGCGAGGCCCCGGCGTTGCATGTCGGGGTGAACGCAGACGGTCAGGATTTCAGCCTCTGGCGGAATGCGCTGGATGATGAGAAGTCCGGCGAGACGAGCCTCCATCTCGACCCCGAGAGCGAGTGTCGTGGCGGCGCTGAGGCTTTCGCGTATGGCCCTTGCGCTCCATGCGCCATCGCTATCGAAGGCAGCGTGATGCAGGCTGGCGGCCCGCGAGGAATCATCGGGGCGCAACATGACGATGGCCGGCTCAGCCATTCAGTTTTCGTCCGCCTGGCAGGGCCGCGTCCGGCGCACGGACATAGACAGGGCGGGCAGCCGCGCCTTCCGGATCGGCGAGGGCGGCGATTTCACCGGCGCGGCGAGCGGTCGGGCTTGCCGCATGCATCTGAAGCGCGGGCATGTGCTCAGCAAGCGCCCCGTCCGTTTCCCCGAAGACGAAATGCGGATGGGCCGCCAGCTCTTCTGTCAGCCGGGCAATCGAAATCTCCTCCGGCGCACCTGTGGCCGCGCCTGTCCTGAACCGTTGCACCCAATAGCTGAGGTCGGGCGGGCGCCGTTTGGCAGGCAGCGCGACGAGTGCGGAGCCCTGCTGACCGGCAGGCAGGGCTGCTTCAAGCGCGGTCACACCGATGCAGGGGATGCCGAGCGCAAGCGCAAGGCCACGCGCGAAGGCGACACCGACACGGATACCGGTAAAGCTGCCCGGACCGGTCACGACGCTAAGCCGCCCGATATCCTCGAAACTCGCCTTCGCCTCTGCGAGGCAGTCCGAAACAATGGCGGGCAGGCGCGCATCCTGCCCGCGCACCATGTCTTCATGGCGCGTGACCACGCAGTCGCCATCCTTGAGGACGGAAACATCGCAGGCCGGCCCCGACGTGTTGATTGCAAGGATCAGCATGGCGGGCCCGCCTGCCTAGAGGATCTTGCAGGCCTCATCGAAGCTGAGACGCGGGCTGCGGTCAAAGAGCGTGCTGTCATCGCCATGGCCGATGGCACAAAGGAAGTTTGAGCGCCAGTGATGGGTCTCATCCTTGTCCGCAAAGAATTCCAGATCGACGCCGTCCTGGTTGAAGCCGGACATGGGGCCGCAATCGAGGCCCAACGCCCTGGCCGCCAGCATGAGATAGGCACCCTGAAGCGAGCCGTTGCGCATGGCGTGTTCCTCACGTGCATGCGGATCAGAGAACCAGTCCTTGGCCCCCGGATTGTGCGGGAAGAGTTTCGGAATCTTCTCATGGAACATGAAGTCGTTCGCGATGATGCAGACCCATGGGGCGGTCAGCGTCTTCTCGATATTGCCTTCCATGAGGTGCGGTTTCAGCCGTTGCTTGGCTTCCTTGGAGCGGATGAAGACAAAGCGGGCGGGGCAGCAATTGGCGCTCGTCGCGCCCATCTTCGCCAGGTCATAGACGGCGCGGATCAGGGTCTCGGGGACATCCTTGTCCAGCCATCCATTATAGGACCGTCCCTCGCGCCAGATAAGGTCCAGCGCATAATCATTGACCGGATCGGACATGTCTTCAAAGCTCCTTGGAGTGGTAATTCTTAGAGGGCGGCTTCGACCGCATTCACTTCGGGAACATACGCTTTCAGCATATTCTCGATGCCCTGTTTCAGCGTCATCGTCGAGGACGGGCAGCCTGCGCAGGCGCCGCGCATGGTCAGGTGAACGATACCGCCCGCCGGGTCAAAGCGCTGGAAGGTGATATCGCCGCCATCCTGCGCCACAGCCGGACGTACACGGGTCTCGATAAGCTCCAGGATTTCCTCGACGATTTCGGCCGTTTCGCCTTCATAGTCGGCGGCCGTTGTCGCGCTCGTGTCCAGCTGCGGTGCAGCGCCGCCATCGTTGAGAACGGGCATGCCGGCGACATAGTGGTCCATGATCGCGGCCAGAACCATCGGCCGGACATGTTTCCAGTCGGCTTTTTCGTCCTTGGAAACCGACAGGAAGTCCGGGCCGAGGAAAACGCGCGTGACGCCTTCGACCTCGAAGATCGTCTGGGCCAGCGGGCTCGATCCGGCTTCTTCCTCGCTTGCAAAATCGAACGGACCTGCCGCACCGGCGACGGTTTCGCCCGGAAGGAATTTGATCGTATCGGGATTTGGCGTTGGCTCTGTCTGGATAAACATCTGGCGTCCCGCAATCTGTGCTTTGTGCTAAAGCGTTCAGATGGACCGCAGGGGCACTAGTTTCAAGCCGCGCTAGTCTGTGCCGGTGCCACGCAGCTCTGGTCCGGCACTTGCGAGCGCGGCCTCCGCGTTTTCCTCATCCTGCAGGATAATCGCGCCGCCAAGCTCGCGCGTCGCCTGGCCCGCCTCGCCGATATAATAAGCCATCATGGCAAGGTGATCGGCCATCAGGCGGGCATCGCCGGACTGGTTCGACACGAAGACCGGGTCGAGCGTGGCGGCCCGGCGCCAGGCCGCTTCCAGCCTGTCGATGCGCGATTGCACCGCTTCACTGACGGCCACTTCCGGCTCTGCGGCTATGCTGGCAGGCAGAAGCTGGCTTGCAAGCTGCGCGCGGGCACGGGCGGCATAGAAAGCGGTGATGTCCGCCTTCGAAGCGGGCCAGCCATCGCGCAGCGCGATCTGCTCGCCAAGCTCCGTGGTCGAGATATCGGACCAGCTCGCCATGAGCGCCAGCTTTCCCAGAAGGCTGTCATAGCCGGTCGACGGCGCAGCAAGATCGCGCTCCAGCCGGCCTTCATAGCGTGCCAGTGCCTCCGCGGCGGCGGCAAGACGCGGCGTCTGCGTCAGCTGCGGATCGATCGTCAGCAGCCGGGCGGCGGCTGAGAGGTCGGGGTCGGCCGCCCCGCGCGGCGTTCTCGCCTCACCGGCCATCAGCCGCGCATATTCGCTCATTGAGGCCGACAGGGTCTCCTGCCAGGCGGGAAGCCCCGTCAACCGGGCCTGCGGGTGCCAGCCCGGACGATCCGTCGCCCATCCCGGCCCTTCGATCTCGCGCCCAATCATCGTAATCATGATGCCGGTCTCCGGCGAGGTCCACGGCCGCTCCGCCGACAGGATGACCGTGTCGTCCTTGATGTCATGGGAACCGGCCACAAGGGCCGGATAGAAGGCGGCAATGGCCAGGACACCAACCACCTTGATCGCGGCGACGCAGCGGCGCCACCACCAGCTTGCCGAATGCATGAAAGGCGAGGGTTCAGCCTCTTCCAGATAGGATTCTGGCAGGTCGGTGCCGATAAGCGTTACAGCTGGGCCGTCCTCGCGCGCCTTTACCGGTAGCTTTTCGACATTGCTCATAAGGGATGGACCCGGGCTGCTTCAGGTAACGGCCCGACAATCCAGAGGGCCGCGCAACTGCATTAAGAGATTGTTAACACAATCTTCTTCATCCGCCCACGGCATTTTTATGGTTTGTTGCGCAAGTGCAATGATTGCCTAAAGGCCGGTCATCTGCAGTACAGCAAGCGCGCTGGCCGCCGCAATCATGACGATGAGCAGACCGAGGCCGAGATGTCCGCCGCTATGGCGGCGCGTGCGTGTCTGGCTATTTGCTGTCATTGGCGTCGGTCTCCTGCGGGCTGGGCTCGTCCAGGTCATTAATCTGTTCCGAGACGCCGTCTGCAATGTCTTCCAGCCGGTCCACACGCTCTTCCTGCCGGTCGCAGCCTGAAAGAGAGCCCATGCCACAAAGCGTGGCCGCCGCAAGACAAAGCGCAGCAAGCTGGCGGGAAGAAAACGAGTGTCTCATACTGAACCAGAAGTTAGAGCGGTTCGCCATAAAATACGAGCCCTGCTTTCCCGATCGCCCATTGTCAAAGCGCGCCAAGGGCGCGGCCGACCGTTTCGCCGGCCTCATGGATGGCATCGCGCGCGGGCACTGACACCGCGGTGAGGTTCATGAAGCCGTGCACCATGCCGGGATGTTCCCGGATGGTGACGGGCACGCCGTGTGCGGCCAGCTTGGTGGCATAGGCGCGCCCCTCATCCTTTAGCGGGTCCCAGCCGCAGAGGACCACATGCGCGGGGGGCAGGCCCCGGAAGTCATTTTCCGGCGCAAATAGCGGCGAGACCTTCCGGTCCATCCGGTCGCTCTCGGCCTGGATATAGGCGTCGCGGAAATAGTCGAACAACCGCTCTGAGAGGAAGAAGCCTTCCTGGAAAGTCAGTTTCTTGGTGCTGATATCCGCGAACTGGACCAGCGGATAAAGCAGAAGCTGGAAAGCCGGCGCTGGTTCGCCGAGGCGGTTCAGTTCCTGACAGAGATAGGCCGCAAGGTTTCCGCCCGCACTGTCACCGGCCACGCAGAGGCGTTCAGGATCCATCGTCAGCAGGTCGCTGCGCTGGGTCGCCCAGTGCCAGATCGCCATGGCGTCTTCATGCGCAGCGGGGAAGGGGTGTTCAGGCGCAAGCCTGTAGTGGACAGACAATACCCGGCAGCGCGAGCCCGCCGCCAGCCTGCGGCAGATCATGTCATGGCTGTCGAGGTCGCCAAGGACAAAGCCGCCGCCATGGAAGAAAATGATGCCCGGCCCCGGCCCGATCCCCGCCCCAAGCGGCGTGTAGAGCCGCGCCTTGAGAGGTCCGTCCGCGCCGTCCACGGCCAGCGTCGAGATGTCGGCAAGCTCCGGTGCATCGCGTTCCACAGACCGGCTCGCGCGGTAGAAACTGTTGCGCAGCCGGTCGGTCGACTGGGCCCAGTCGAGCTTTGAGAAATCGGGGAGTTTGAAGCGGTCCAGAAATGTCCGCAGGGTTTCGTCCAGAGCCATCGCCCTAAAATGACGCGTCCCTCACCTTTTTTGAAGCGTCTTTTCGCGCATGGGCGCAGGCTTTTTCTGCATGGAACCGTTTAATAGGCAGACATCATCCAGATGAGGCGCCGGATTCCATAGTATCTCAGCCGGTCGAGCCCTGCCGTGATCAGCCTTTCGCGCGTTGGTTCCGGCAGGTTTTCCACTCGTCCGATGAGGCGCACGCCGAGGTCGCAGAAATTCACCTTTTCCAGCGCGGCATTCATCTCGCGCCGGCTCTTGCCCTCTGTCGTCAGCAGCAGGGTAATGTCGCTGTCGAAGAGAAGCTGCGTCCCAAGCGACTGGATCGCGCTCATATCGGCCCGCGACAGCGCCGCCCTGTTCTTGGGATTGGACCGTCCGTCGCGGATCGCGTCCAGCAGGATGCCGCTCGCTTCCAGCCCGAACTCGTAAAGCGGATCGCCCGGCTCCACACGCGCCTGGACGAACCGGTAGGCTTCCTGTTCGGAAAGGTCGGAATATTCGACCAGGTCGCTGCCCTGGCAGTAGGGCGCCCCCGACTGCGAGAGGGCGGCAAGCTCGCCTTCAGCCAGATCCATAAGCTGGTTGAAGTAGCGGATGTCGGCTTTCGACAGCCGGTCCAGATTGGCATAGATATCGTCCAGACCGGACTGGAGCACGATCAGGCCGATCTCGCCGTCCGGCGCGCCGCGTTCCAGTGCCTCTACCAGCGTGTCGCGCAGATCCTGCGCCGCTGAGGGGAAGGTCCGGTCCAGCCGGTCGAAATAGGCGCGCGTCACTTCATCCTCGCCAAGTTCGGCAAGCTGCGCCTCCCCGTCCGGCGCCAGCGGCGTCTCAACCTCGTCCCGCACGCTCCCCGTCAATGAAGGGAAGGCCACCAGGGTGACGAATACCGCGCCGACCAGAAGGGCAGCCGCAAGGCCCAGCCAGAGCCCCGTGCTCCGGCCGCGCTTGCGCTGCTCTCTTTCGCTGTCCGGCCCGCCCACGCCTAGACGGTGACGACGCCCGGTCCGGGCGGCTCGCTATAGAGGGCCGCGACCAGATTGGCGCGCCGGTCGATGACGGCCCGCTGGTTCACATAGCCCTTGTCGGTAATCTCCCCCGCATCGATGGATGGCGGCTCGGTCATGACCATGAAGCGTTTGATCTTGCGCGAAGAGCCCTTCTCACCCGAGTTAAAGGCCTTCACCTTCTCGGTCAGGTCGTCCGTCAGCTGGCCAAAGGCTTTCTGCATGTCGCCGCCGGCTTTCTTCGCATAGGCCTGCATCGTCGCCTGTGCCGGCCAGAAGAGGGCTGTGGCGAAATTCTTGTCCTGCCCGGCCAGGACGGCATCAAAGACCAGCGGCGAACAGCCGGCGACAAGGTCCGGGCGCAGCGTGCCGACGCTCACCCATGTTCCCGTCGACAGCTTGAAATCCTCACCGACGCGTCCATCGAAGATAATGCCCTTGTTCGGGTCATTCTCATCGACCATGACCGCCGCGTCGCCGAGCTTGTAATACCCCTCTTCGTCAAAGACTTCCGCATTCTTCTCCGGCATGTCGACATAGCCCGGCATGACGCTCGGGCCCTTGACGCGCACTTCCAGTTTGGCGCCGTTCGGCACCAGTTTCAGCGTCATGCCCGGCAGTGGCAGGCCGATCAGGCCAACGCGTTCGACCACCCAGTGCACCACAGTAATGCCCTGCGTCTCGGTCGCGCCATACATGGTCACGATCGGTATGCGCTTGCCTGTGGCCTTGATGGCAAGGGCCTGCAGCCGGTCATAGAGGTCGTCCGACAGCGTGGCGCCGCCATAGCCGATGGACCGCATATTCTTGAAGAAGGCCTCCAGCAGCTCATCATCCTGCTCCATGGCGTCGGCCAGCATGGACAGGGCAATCGGCGCAGTCCCAAAGGAGGACGGGCTGACTTCGCGGATATTGCGGATCGTCTCCCCGAACAGATCCGGCGTCGGCTTGCCGCCATCGATCCAGAAAGTCGCGCCATTCCAGAGCGCTCCATTGAAGTTCACATTGGAGCCGGAAATGTGGTTCCAGGGCAGCCAGTCCAGAACCTGCGAAACCTCATCGGGGTCATAGTCCGGGTCGCGCGCATCATCGCGCAGACCTTCCTGCCCGGCGATCATGGAGCACATGGCGCCCTGCGTCGTGGGGACGGGCTTCGGCATGCCGGTGGAACCGGAGGTGAAGAGATACTTGCCGACGCTGTCATCATTGAGCTTCGCCATGGCTTCATCGACAGTCGGGGTGGGCTTCGTTTCGGCCAGCTTGTCGAAGGACTGGATCTCATTGGTTGCGCCGGTCTTGGCAAAGACGGTGCAGCCATGATCGCCAAGCGCATTGAGGGCATTCTTGAACGGCTCGACATCCTGCACGAAGATCGCCTTGGGCTTCACCGCGCCAAAGCAATGCTTCAGCTTGCCGAAATCCGTCGACATGGTGGAATAGGGCACAGAGATCGGGGCCGCCGGCGCGCCGACCTTCATGGCGGCGAGGATCGTCAGCGCGCTTTCGATGGAGTTGCCCGACAGGATCATGACAGGCGCGTCCGGGCCTGCGCCCATATCCAGAAAGGCCTGCGCCAGCGCATCAACCGTCTTCTTGCCTTCGCCATAGGTGACGGTGCGCCACTGGTCTGTCTCGGGATCGCGCTGCTTCAGCCAGGGGCGGTCCGGGTGCTCTGCGGCGCGCTCATCCAGACAGTGCGGGATTGTCTTGGGCCGGTCGCCCGGCGTCTGGCGCGGCGTCAGATAGATCGTGCCGTCATCCTTGCGGACCATTTCAATGTCCGGCTCTTTCTGCGGCAGGGGGCGGAATGGCGGCAAAGCCTGTCCGTCGGCCATGTGGTCTCTCCCTTGGAAACTATGTTTTTGTGTAGCCCGTTCAGTTTATACACCCAGCGTGCCCTGCCAAGGGAGGGTCAAAGCTGACTGCGCGTCAGTCCTATCGGATGTGACAGGGGAAAACCGGTCTGAGTCTCATCTTCCCGTCCCTAAAGCGGTTTGAGGCGGTATCTTGAGACCGATTCATGACGCTCGCGGGCCGCGTCGGCGAGTCGGCGCAACTTGTCTGGAAGGGCGGGCGGCGCCTCTCGCGGGGCGCCGAACCCTGTCGACTGCCAGACCGCGTCATACCAGTGCGGCGCCCAGACCCCATCCTCTGGTTTTGCCCCCGCGCTCCAGCTCAGCATCTTGTCTGTATACGGAATTTTCAGTGCGTCGCAGAGCGCGCGCAGCATGCCGGGCGGATCGGCAAGGATATCGTCGGAATCCACCACCGGGGGCGGTGTGCCTTCCAGCTGGCAGACCCGGTCGAACAGTTCGGCCTGTTGCGGGACACCAATGGCCTCCAGGCTCACCTCTTCCATCTTGCGGGCATAGGAGGCCAGCACGCGCGCTGGATCGCGGATCAGGAAGGCATTGGTGACCTCTCCCATCCAGCCGCGCGGAATGGAGGGCGCCATATGGTGGGTCATGTGCTTCTGGTAGAAGACGGGTTTGCTGCCGGGCACGGGGGCTTGTGTCAGCTGCCGGGCGACCTCCTCTCCATCGCAGGATTGCGAGGCGAGGATCGCCTCCTGCATGGGATGTACGATGGCCGTCGCGGTGAGGTAGGCCGCATAGAAGGGCTCATCCACGCAGGCTGTATCCGGGCGCGCCCCAAAGCTTCGCATCATCGTGGTGGAGAGGTTTCGCGGACCAGACCACATCGCAATCCGGATGGGGGCGTCGTTCATTTGATCGGCGTCAGGCTGCGGGCGACAAGGTCCTGGTAAAGCCCGGTAATCCGCTTCGCCATCGGCCCGCCGACCTCCTCCATCGTCCGGCCATCCACCTCGCGTACCGGTGTCACCCCCGCGAATGTGCCGGTCACGAATGCCTCATCGGCGGAATAGACATCGAACAGGGAGAAGCGCTTCTCGCGCACCTTTATCCCGGCCTCCTCGCAGACGCGAATGATGTTGCCGCGCGTGATCCCGCCGAGGCAATAATCGGCGGGCGAAGTCCAGACCTCGCCATCGCGCACGATGAAGAAATGGGTTGAGTTGCAGGTCGCAACAAAGCCGTCGGCATCCAGCATCAGCCCCTCATCGGCGCCTGCCTTGTCGGCCTGGATACAGGCGAGAATGCAGTTGAGCTTGGAGTGGGAATTCAGCTTCTGGTCCTGCTCGGCCGGGCCAGTCCGGCGCACATGAACGGTAAACAGCGAGAGGCCCTTCTCGATCACCTCCGGCACCGGCGCCTTGTATTCGGGGATGATGACCACGGTCGGCTTGGTGATCGTGAAGCGCGGGCCCTGATAGGGTGTTTTCTTGATGCCGCGCGTCACCATCAGCCGGATGTGCACGCCGTCGGTCATGTCCTGCGCCTTGAGGCAATCGAACAGCCGGGCGGTCAGCTCGTCCTTTGTCAGGCCGATATCCATGTCGATGGTCTTTGCACCGGCATAGAGGCGTTTCAGGTGCTCATCGAGAAAGGCGACCCCGCCATCCTTGACGCGCAAGCCTTCCCACACCCCGTCACCCAGCAAATAGCCACTATCGAAGACAGAGACCGTCGCCTCGTCACGATGCTTGAGCTCTCCATTGACGGAGATCAGCACATCTGCATTGCGCGGATCATAGACAAAATCGTGTACGCCGTGGGGTTCGTCTTCCATCTATTTCGACCTCTCTATTCCGAGCCCGCGCTCGTCCTTCGACTTCGCTCAGGATGAGCGCGTCGAGAGGCCGCCTTGTGTGGACAGGTAGAAGCGGCCTTTTTCATGGATAGCGGGCGCAGTCCGGGATTTCGACAATTGTTTTAGCTCAGCCCAGTCGCTCCGCATGAAAGCTTCCTTCTTCTTTCGCGACCAGCCTTTGAGCTGTTGTTCAAACGCTACCATGTCTGTTGGGTCGTCAAACTGGCAGCTCCATAACAATTCCACAGGGCGGTAGCGGTAAGTAAACGCTTTGGGGTCCGCGCCCTCATTGTGCTGATGAAGCCTCGTCTCAACATCCTGCCCGCGATGGGAGCCGACATAGTAGGCGCCGTTGGAACATCGCAGAATGTAGACAAAGAAGTTCATACGATCTCTTAGGATTCATCAGGCGCTACCTTAGCGCTCATCCTGAGCGAAGTCGAAGGACGAGCGCTTGAGAGCGCACGCTACCCAACCCGCCGGTCAGTCTCCTTCCAGTAGGGTTCCCGCAGATCCTTGCGCAGGATCTTGCCGGACGGGTTGCGCGGCAGCACTTTCACAAAGTCGATAGATTTCGGGCATTTATAGCTCGCAATCTTCTCCTTCGTGAACGCGATGATCGCATCCTTGTCCGGGGTCGCGCCTTCCTTCAGGACGATGATCGCCTTGACGGCCTCGCCCCATTTCTCGCTCGGAATGCCGATCACGGCGACGTCGGCCACATCCGGATGGCTGAACAGCGCATTCTCGACTTCGGCCGGATAGACGTTCTCGCCGCCCGACACGATCATGTCCTTGATACGGTCATGGATGTAGAGAAACCCGTCCTCGTCGAAATAGCCCGCATCGCCCGTATGAAAGAGGCCGCCGCGCAGGGCTTCCTCGGTCGCTTCCTCGCGGTTCCAGTAGCCCTTCATTACGAAGTCTGCGCCGATCACGATTTCGCCAACCTCGCCCTGGGGCACCGGATTGTCATCCGGATCGACGACGCGGACGATGGCGGACGGATAAGGCAGGCCGCACGAGCGCAGTTTGCCCCAGCTCGGGTCATGCGCTTCCGGCGGCAGATAGGTGCCAAGACCCACCGTTTCGGTAAGGCCGTAGAGCTGTGTGAACTTCGCACCGAACAGGTCCACGGCCCGCTTCAGCAGGTCTTCTGCAATCGGCGAGGCGCCATAGGAAATTGTCTTGAGGGAAGAGAAATCGCGGTCATCTACCCCCGGCATCTGGCTCAGCATCAGGATGACGGCCGGCACCCAGAAGGCATGATTGACCTTATGCTCTTCGACCAGTTCGAGGATTTTGGCCGGGTCGATCTCGCGCAAGACCAGCGTCATCGCACCCTGCGCGCTCGCCAGAACGCCGAGATTGCAGCCTGCGACGTGGAAGAGCGGCATGGCATTCATCACCACATCGCCCTCATCATAGGCCGCCCAGTCGAGCTGGGCCGCTTCGATAAAGAGAGCACGGTAATTCTTGTTGGTCAGCATCACGCCCTTCGGCAGGCCCGTGGTGCCGGAGGTGTAGAGCTGGATGACATCGTCATCATCCAGCGTCTCGAGACCCGGCGCCTCGCTGCTCTGGCTGGTGAGCCATTCCTCATAGGACGGCCAGTCCTTGTGGCCGCCATCAATCGCGATGATCGTCTTCAGCTCAGGACATTCCGGCGCGACCTTCTCCACCGCCTCGTAAAATTCCTTTGCAACGAACAACACCTTTGACTGGCTGTCGGACAGGATGAATTTCATTTCCGGCGGCGCGAGACGGTTATTGACCCCGGTCATGGTCGAGCGGGACTTGGCGCAGCCGAAAAGCTGTTCGTAGTAACAGCCCATATTCTTTGCGAGATAGGCGACCCGGTCGCCTGGCTTCACGTCCGCCGCCAGCAGACCGTTTGCGACGCGGTTGGCGCGTGCTTCAAGCTCGGCAAAGGTGTGCAGGGTGCCTTCGAACCAGATGGCGGGCTTGTCGGCGAGCTTCTGCGACTGGACGCGCGGAATGTCGGCAAGGTGTGGCATCGCGGCGGGATCGATCATCTTCTGGACTTCCTCTTGAGCTTTGCTGTGTTTTCTTTACCGCTTGAAATCGCTTTGGAGGCGGCAGGCAAGCCCTCAGATGGGATAGGTGTCTGTCAAAAAGGGCAAGGAAAATAAGATGGCCGGACCGCAGACAATCATCCTTCATCATTACCCAGCGTCGCCGTTTTCGGAGAAAGTCCGGCTGGCGCTCCGGATGAAAAATTTGGGTTGGGCGTCCGTCGAAATCCCCAACATGATGCCCAAACCGCTGCTGATGCCCCTGACCGGCGGCTATCGCAAAACCCCGGTCATGCAGATCGGCGCGGACATCTTTCTAGACAGCGCCATGATTATCCGCGCCATCGAGGAACGCTTCGAAATCCCCCAGCTTGACCTGCCGGGCCATGAGGGCCTCTCCAGCATGGTCGGCTCATGGGCGGACGGGAAATGGTTCCAGACCAGCGTCGCGATCATCTTCGGCACGATTGGCGATCAGGTCCCCGAAGCCTTCAAGAAGGACCGGGAGCAGCTTTCCGGCCGCCCGTTCGATACTGATGCGATGAAGGCTGTCGTGCCCATGATGAAGGATCAGTGGCGCGCCCAGATGGCCTGGATCGAGGAACGTCTTGCCGGCGGACAGGGCGCGGGCGCCGGCAACTGGCTGGTCAGCACCAAGCCGGGCCTTGTCGATGTCCACGCCTTCATGAATCCCTGGTTCATGGAAAGCGCCCTGCCGGACTTCCTTGAACAGTGCTTCAAGTCCTTCCCGCGCACCGCGGACTGGTACAAGCGGATGAAAGAGATCGAAGGACAGACGCCTGAAGAGCTTTCAGGCGAAGAGGCGCTGGAGATTGCGCTTCATGCCGCGCCGCGCCTCAAGGCCGCCGCCACCAGGGGCGAGCTGCAGGAGTTCGAGCCCGGCGAACACGTCGCCGTCGCCCCGGACGATTATGGCCGTGACTGGGTCGAGGGTGAGATCGTTATCGCGGCCCCGGACCGCATCGTCATCCACCGGCATGACGACAAGGCCGAAACACTGAACCTGCACTTCCCGCGCACCGGCTTCATGGTCCGGCGTCTGGGCTAGGCTGTCTCAGGCGTTTTCGGTCGTCATCGCGACGAAGACATCTTCCAGCTTGGGCTGGTCGGTTGAGAGATCGGCGACCCCGACCCCGGCCTCGCGCACCTGTTCCAGCAACCTGCCAATACCCGTCTCGCTATTGCGGTAGGCGATTTCCAGCTCGCCGGTCTTCAGCAGCTTGATGTCGAGGTGCTTCAGACCTTCCGGCACCGCAGACAAGGGCTCGCGCGGCTGTATTTTCAGAAGCCGCTGGTCCATGCGCGAGAGAAGCTTCGGCGTCGGTTCGCAGGCGATGATCTCGCCATGATTGACGATGGCGATCTCGTCGCAAAGCTCTTCGGCCTCTTCCAGATAGTGCGTCGTCAGGATGATCGTCGTACCTTCCTCGTGCAGGCGGCGCACATATTGCCAGAGCGAGCGGCGCAGCTCGACATCGACGCCGGCCGTCGGCTCATCGAGGATCAGCACCGGCGGCTGGTGGACCAGCGCCTTGGCGATCATCAGGCGCCGTTTCATGCCGCCCGAGAGCTGGCGCACATAGGCGTCGCGCTTGTCCTCAAGGCCGACCGCTTCAAGGATTTCCCCCGTCCGGCGCTGGTTTTTCGGCACGCCATAGAAACCCGCCTGCAGCTCCAGCGCCTCTTCGGGCGTGAAGAAGGGGTCCATGGTGATTTCCTGGTTCACCACGCCGATCGCCGCGCGGCTCGCACGCGGATGCTGGTCGATATCCATGTCCCAGATCGCCGCCTTGCCGGACGTCTTGGTGACGAGACCGGCCAGGATATTGATGAAGGTGGACTTGCCCGCCCCGTTCGGGCCGAGCAGGCCGAAAATGCTCCCACGCGGGATTTTCAGGCTGATCGATTTCAGCGCGCGTTTTTCCGGCATCTTGCCGGACGCCGCATAGACTTTTTCAAGGTTCTCGACCTCGATCGCATAGTCAGGCGCTTTGTCTGGTGCCGGCATCTGCCCTCCGTCGCATCACTCAGAAGGGGTCATATAGGATTGTTATCGCCAACCTCTACCACCAGATCCTGTTTTTGTCGGTCCTGGGCCCGTTTAAAGGCCGGGCGCGCCTTCAGCCGGTTGAGATATTCCTTGCAGGTCGGCGTCAGGCAGGGCTCCAGCGGCGGCAGCACGCTTGCCAGCAACAGGCCATAGCCAATGGCGATATCGGCCATGGTGAAGCGGTCCGCGGCCATCCACATCGCATGCTCCAGCTTCCGGTCGACCACGCGCAGCCGGCCTGAAAACCACATCCGGTAATCGTCGGCGACCTGCGGCTGGCGGCGCGGCTTCTTCTCCAGCATCTCATAGCGAAGCACCAGCGTCTGTGGAAAGGTTAGCGTCGCGTCGGAGAAATACATCCAGTTGAGATACTCGCCATAGGCCGCCTCGTCGGGGCGGACAGCCAGCTCTGTCGGCCCCTGCGTCTCGGCGAGATAGTGACAGATGCCCGTCGACTCGCTCATCTTCGCCTTGCCGTCATCGAAGAAGGGGATCGTGCCCAGCGGGTTGATCTCCAGATACGGCTTGTAGTGCACGCGCGGCGGGAAGGGCAGGACGACAAGGTCATATTCCATGCCCAGTTCCTCCATCGCCCAGAGCGGCCGGAAAGAGCGTGCATTGCGGCAGTGATAGAGCGTCGGTTTCATCGATAGGCCTTCCCGTCAGTATATGCGGTGTCTCGTCCAATTGACGCCGCCATTCGTGACGGACTACCTATGCGTCACACCGCCTGACGGGCAATGCTGACATTGGGGAAGCTCTAACATGGCCACTCAGAATCTGCCGGACGCACCGGAGACGATCGTCACCGAAGAGCACCGTGTCGCCTGCGATGGCGGCAATGGCCCGCTGGGGCATCCCATCGTCTGGTACGAGATGGGCGACGATGACATGGTCGAGTGCGGCTATTGCGACCGCCGCTTCATCCTCAAGGGCGGCAAGTACGACACCGGCCAGTAGGCGAAAGCCGCCCCCCCCTTCAGCCTGACCGGCTTCCATTCTTCCGGCGTTTGCGGTCCTTGAGCCAGATGCCGACAATCGTCGGCCCGTCGATCAGATAGCGTTTGGAAAGACGCTGCGGCTCGCTGGTCAGCCGGTGAAGCCATTCCAGGCCGAAGCGGCGCATCCAGCTCGGCGCGCGTTTGGTCCGCCCTGTCAGGAAGTCGATGCTCGCCCCGCAGCAGAGCCCCACGCCCTGCACGGTGCCGAGCGCCTTGGCCGCCTCTGCCACCATTTCCTGCTGGGGTGAGCCGACACAGAGAAAGTGAAACCGCGCCGGGTTGCGCGCCATGAAGTCGGCCGCCGCCTTCACCGCGTCGGGCTTGTGGCGAAGGCCCATTGGCGGATCGTGCCAGCGCACGTCAGACAGGCCGAACCGGGCCTTCAGGGCCGTGATCTCGCTTGCCGTACAGCCAATCACAACGACCGGCTCTTCAGGGTCGACATGGCGTTCGAAAAGATTGTGCACGATGTCGGCGCCCGGCGAGGCGGGAAGATCGATGCCTTCAAGTCTCGCCAGCAGCTCCAGGATCCGGCTGTCATTGAGGACAAGATCTGCGCTTTCATAGAGCGAGCGCAGATCCGTCTCGCGCTGGAGGCGCACCATATGGTCGACATTGGGTGTGACCACATACCAGTATTTTTCAGACCCCAGCGCGCGCGACGCAATCAGGCGTGCCGCATCGCGCGGTTTGCGCGGCTCAAAGGTCAGGCCCAGAAACTCGACCGGTTCAGGCACATTGGCAGGCGTGGCCGCGCCCTTCACGGGCGGTTTGGCAGTGGAACCCTGCATAGTGTCTCCTTGGCGGGGCAGAGCTGTCGGTTCAGCTCGGGATGAATTTTCGGGTTTATCAGTTTTCGGTTTCGCTGTCCGGCTTGCCCGGCTTCTTGCCATAGTCATGTTTGCGCAGAAGTCCGCGAAACTGGTGATAGGTCAGACCCAGCGTCTCGGCGGCTTTTCCTTGATGCCCATCATGCGCGGCGAGGGCAGCATCGATAAGCGTCGTCTCGAAGAGCCGGGTCTGAACGTCAAAAGGGGCTCCGAGTTCGGGTTTGGGTAGCTTGGGTCTCGACGCGGCAGGTGGTGTCTCAACACTGCCTTTCAAGACCGAGGGTGGTCTGAAAGGCGAGGCGAAAGGGTCGAGGGATCCGGGATCGAAGCGTACGGGCTCATTGGTCGGGACCACCAGCGCCCGCGCCGTGATGCGCTGCGCGAAATTGCGCAATTCGCGCACATTGCCCGGCCAGTCATGCGCTTCTATGGCGTCTATGGCGGAGGGCGCGAAGCCGGGGAAATCCTCCAGCATCTCGCGTGCCATCCGTCTTGCGAAAAAGTCGGCGAGCAGCGCCGCGTCGCCCTTGCGTGCCCGCAGTGGCGGCAATGTCACGACATCGAAGGCCAGCCGGTCTAGAAGGTCTGCGCGAAACCTGCCCGCCTCCACGGCAGAAGGAAGGTCGATATTGGTCGCGGCCACGACCCGCACATTTGTTTCCAGCACCTTCTCTCCGCCAAGGCGCTGGAATTCGCCATATTCGATGACCCGCAGAAGTTTTTCCTGAACCCGCTGGGATGCTGTCGCGATCTCGTCGAGGAAGATTGTGCCGCCATTGGCAAGCTCGAAGCGGCCCGTGCGCCGCTCGGTCGCGCCGGTAAAGGCGCCGCGCTCGTGGCCGAAGAGTTCTGAATCCAGAAGGTCGTCCGATAGCGCGGCGCAGTTCACCTTGATGTAAGGGCCGTCCCAGCGGCGCGACAGGAAGTGCAGGCGTTCGGCGATGAGCTCCTTGCCGGTACCGCGCTCGCCGATGACGAGCGCGGGCCGCTCCAGCGGCGCCAGCCGCGAGACATGCTCAAGCGCAGAGAGCCATTCGGGGGCTTCACCGATAATTTGTGGAGTGTCACCAATCATGTGGTTAAATTAGCTAAATAGTTGGCTTAAGCAACTAATAAAATTGGCTAAATAGACGAATTTATTATCGTCTAAAATCGCAAATGATAAAATAAATCAATTATAATCAGTGCATTAGATGGTTAGCGGAAAACTGGCACGGTCCTTGTAATGAGTATGCCAAGTCAGGCGACGGGCGTCGCTTAAACGAAAGGACCAGAAGAATGACCGACCGCTCCTATGAGACCCGCTACCGCCAGAGCCGTGAAGAAGGCGGCAATTTCGGTCGCTGGCTCGCGAGCCGTCCAGCCGAGTGCTGGATGTTCTTCGCCGCAGGCGTCTTCCTCGGCGGCCTGTTCTTCTAGCGCCCCGTAAAGAGAAACAAACAGCCTCCTCCCAGGCGACACACCGAGATTTGAAAAGGATAAAAATCATGGGACTTTTTTCCCGCCTCGGCGACATCATCAACTCCAACATCAATGCGATGCTGGACAGTGCCGAAAACCCAGAAAAGATCGCGCGTCTCATCATCCAGGAAATGGAAGACACGCTGGTTGAGGTTCGCACCGCAGCCGCTCGTGCCATGGCCGACAAGAAGGAAATGGAACGCGAGATCGCCTATTATTCCAACGTCCGCGACGATTGGGAAAAGAAAGCCGGCGTCGCTATCGACAAGGGCCGCGAGGACCTTGCCCGCGGTGCGCTGACCGCCAAGCAGAAAGCCGCCGGTGAAATCGAGCGCCGCCAGCATGCCATGCAGGCCGCTGAAGAAGCCTTCGAGAAGCATCAGAGCGATCTCGGCAAGCTTCAGGCAAAGCTCGACGAAGCCAAGGCCAAGCACCGTGCGCTCATGATGCGCCGGGAAGCCGCAGAGCAACGCATCCGCATGCGCTCGCAGACCTATGATGGCCGCGTCGACGATGCCCTGGCCCGCTATGCCAGCGTTGAGCGCAAGGTCGATGAGATGGAGGCCTATGCCGACACCATCCAGGGCCGTGAGCCGAGCCTCGAAGACGAATTCGCCGCGCTTGAGCGTGACGAGGCCGTCGAGAAGGAGCTTGAAGCCCTGAAGAAGTCGCGCGGCCAGTCTTCCACGCAATCCACGCAAGGCGAGGGCTGATCCATGCTGACATCCCTCATCACCCTCGCCATTATCCTTGCCATCATCATCGTGCCCGGCATGGCCATCCAGTACATGGATGAACGTGCCGACGCCCAGAAAGGATAGTCATGGATCCCGAATTCCTGATCCCGCTCGTCGCGATCGTCTCTCTCTTCATCGTCTTCCCGGGCATGGTGTTTCACTACATCACGCTCTGGCGGAAGCAGAAGACACTCGAGCCAGACGATGAGCGCATGCTCGAAGATCTCTGGCGCTCTGCCAAACGGATGGAGCGCCGCATCGAGACCCTCGAAAAGCTCGTAGACTCTCACCCGGACGATGCCGCGCCGGCGCCCCGCCAGCCGCGCACCTCCTTCGACCAATAGGACACACCTGAAATGACCCACTCCGACCACAGACATTCACGCACTCATGAGCGCCGCGAGCGCTATGAGGACGAGATGTTCCGTTCGCCTAACCCCAAGCGGCTTCGCCGTTCCCGGAACGAGCGCGTTCTGGCCGGCGTCTGCGGCGGTATCGGTGAAAGATATGGCTGGGACCCGCTTGTGGTCCGGCTGCTTGCCGTGGCGGCCTTCTTCTTTCTGGCCGGCCCGCTCGTTCTGCTAGGCTACATTCTCATGTGGATGATCGTGCCGAAGGCGCAGAAATCCTATGCCCACCTCGCCCCGGAAGAAGAAGCCTTCTGGCGCGGTGTCGCGGACCGCCCGAAGACGACCTATTCCGGCCTCAAATACACCTTCATGGACCTGGAAGACCGTCTCCAGAACCTTGAAGCCAGTGTCACCTCGGATGAATGGCGCCTGCGCCGTGAATTCCGCAACCTCGAAAAGAACTGAAGATGTCGGCTCAACTCCTTTCCCTGCCTCTCCGGCACCAATGGATCGAGCCGGCCTCTCAACCCAACACAGCCAAGGGGGCTAACAAGATGATCCGTAATTTTCAGACCAGCGGCTGGGTGGCACTGGCCTGCGCCACACTCCTTCTGGCGGCTGCCGCTGCCGCAAGCGTTGCAGGCGGGCTTCACATTGAAGCGGGCGGCGTCCAGCTTTCGCTCGAAGCGTCCGCAGAGCGTGGTCTGCAGCTCATCTTCGCAGCGGCCAAATAGGGCCGCTGCCTGCCCGGCCGGGGTCAGCCCCCGCGTTTCAGGGCCCGCAGGATAAGCCGCATCGGAGAAACCGCTTCCAGCTCCGGACCACTTGCCGGGGCAGGCTCGCCCAGCAGCTGCCCTGCCAGGATCTCGCCCGCCCAGGGCGCCCAGGTAAAGCCGCGCGACCCATACCCGCCTGCCAGATAGAGACCGTCGATGAGGGGTGCATCCGCTTCGACGGTCTTTCCGTGTCGCACCCCGTCAAATACCTCGCGCGCCCGGACCTCATCCGGTACCGCCCCGATCAGGGGCAGCCTGTCGGCTGTCGTTGCGCGCACACCAGCGCGGCTTGTCAGCGGCGCGGCCTTTACAGACTGGCGCCAATAAGGGTCGAGCGTTTCCAGGGCGGCCATGTTCTGCTCGCGCGCCGCGTCCGAAGGCTCAGGCACACGGCCATCCCACGCCTCGAACGTCGCGCCCCACAGCCGCTTCTTTCCCAGGGCCAGCGCATAATGCCCGCTGGCAATGGCCGAGGCTGGTGCCTCAACGCCGACCTCAGCCAGCTCCACCTGACCAAGGCGCCCGGCCAGCCCCAGCCATGGCAGCAAGGCATCGGCGCCCTGTCCGGCCGCAAGAATGGTCGGCACGTCCGGGTCGAGGTCTTCCAGCGTAAATAACCGGCCTGTGCGCAGCACGGCGCCATCCAGAAGGCTTTCCACCAGCACAGCGGGCTCGACAATCAGGGCACGCTTGTGCAGCTGGCCGCTCGCGGCCGCTTCCAGATTCTCAAGCCCCAGCGGTGGATCGGCCAGAACTTTGGCAATCCGCTCGGCTTCACGGTCATCCTTCGGCCGCTGAAGCACATCGGTCTCATGAACGCCGGGGCGGCCCGAATAGAATTGGCGCGCGCGCAAATAGGCGCCGATCAACAGCCGGGCCTGCGCTGTGTCACCGGCATCAAGGCGCGGCATGACCAGCCCTAGCGGATTTCCACTCGCCTCCCGGGCCGGACCATCGCCCGCCTCCAGCACCTCGACCTCAAGCCCCCGCTCCAGAAATGTCCGCGCCAGACATGCCCCGGCTATACCGGCGCCGACAATGCGGACTTTATCAGGCGCCCGCGCTGGCGAGCGAAGACCATAAGGATCGGCTTCCGGCGCGGGCGGGTCTTCAAGGCGCACTTCAAGGCGTTCGCGCTTTCGCCCGAAGCCTTCGACCTTGGCCACATTGAACCCGGCCTCCGAAAGCCCCCGGCGCACGAATCCGGCCACCGTGAATGTACCGATAGAAACACCGTCCATGCACCGCTGGTGCACCATGGGCCAGAGCGATTTGTCCCACATTTCCGGATTTTTTGCCGGGGAAAATCCATCAAGGAACCAGGCATCCGCAAGAAAACGACTCGACGGTAAAGTCTCCATTATATCACCGGTATGAAGGGTCAGAGTGACCCCTTCTTCCGGCCAGACCTGTCGCTGCACGCCGAGCGCCCGCTCCGGCCAGCGATCCAGCAACTTCCCGGGCAGATCGCCCAGCTCAGGCCAGGCGGAAAGCGCACGGGCGGCATCTTCGCGGTCCAGTGGGAAACCTTCAAAGGAAACAAAGTGTAACCAGGCCTCCGGGCCGGGACGGTTTGCCCGCCATAGCTCCCACGCGGCAAGGAAATTGAGCCCGGTTCCAAAGCCAAGCTCGCCAATCGTGAAGCGCGCCTTCCCCGCCCAGCGTTCGGGCAGCCCGCACCCTTTAAGGAAAACCAGCCGGGTCTCCTCCAGCCCGCTCTGGCGCGAGAAATAGATATCGCCCGCCCGCCGGTCTTCAGGCGTGCCGTCATCTGTCCAGTCGAGGTCGGGTCGGGGCGGTAATCGGCTCATCTTGGCGCCATCTAGCACAGGAGATTATTTTGCCATCCCCGGAACGGCGCACCGCTTTCACCCATTGCATCTATGTATTTACAGGCAAATGGAAGGATTTTCCTATGACAAACGACAAATCAGAAGGTCTCGGCAAGAAAATCGTCGGCAAACTCAAAGAGATCGCTGGCGTCACGACAAATGACCGCAAACTGGAAGCTGAAGGCAAGGCCCAGCAGGTCGAAGGCAAGGCCCAGCAGGTCGAAGGCAAGGGTCAGGAAATGGTCGGTGAGGCCAAGGAAGCCCTGAGCGACGATCCGGAAAAGAAAGATGCGCCCCGCTAGGCCATCTTTGCTTCGCTTTATTGGAAGCGCCCGCACATACTCTAGTTTCAGCTGAATGAAACTGGCTCATGATCAGGCGACACGGGCGCAGGGCCTTGAAAGGCTGAATGATTTTGCGCCCCTGATGGGGTCTCACTATGCGGGCCGCCGCAATATCGATGCCGGGGGAGGCCGCAAGGCGAACGTCTCGCAGTTGTCGCCTTTCCTGCGGCACCGGCTGATATCCGAGCCGGAACTCGTTTCTGCCGCCATCACCGTTCATGGGGCTGAGGCTGCTTTCAAATTCGTCCAGGAAGTTTGCTGGCGCACCTATTTCAACGGGTGGCTTGAACATCATCCGGCTGTCTGGAGTGATTTCTGTATCTCAAGGGACTGCCAGCTCGAAAGTCTCGAAAAAGACAATAGTCTCAAGGCAGATTACAATTCTGCGATTGAGGGCAATACCGGGATCGAAGGTTTTGACGACTGGGCGAGGGAGCTCCGCGAAACCGGTTATCTTCATAACCATGCGCGCATGTCCTTTGCGTCCATATGGCTCTTCACGTTGAGGCTGCCTTGGGCGCTCGGAAGCGATCTCTTTCTTCAGCATCTGCTGGACGGAGACCCGGCCTCCAATACACTCTCCTGGCGCTGGGTGGCCGGTCTGCATACGCCCGGCAAAACCTATCTCGCCAAAAAGGAAGCGATAGAAACCTGCAGCGATGGCCGGTTTTCGCCCAAGGGGCTGGCTGACCGCGCACCGGCTGTTGATGGCCCAGCTAACCCCGCGCCCTCGCCTCTTCCGCCAGCCGACACGCTGCCTCAGGCAGCTTTCGCCCTGCTTCTGACAGAAGATGACTTATCGGTTGAGAGGTGGATTCCGGAGACGCTGGAGGTCGAGAGCATCGCCGCGATCGAGAGCGCGTCTTTCCGTTCTCCTCATGGTGCCTCAAGAAAGGCCAGCGCCTTTACGGGCGCCGCGCTCAATGACGGCGCCCACCGCGCAGGCGTTCACTTCGGCGCAGCGCCCACCTTGATAGAAGGAATTGACGCTGAAGCATTGCTTCTGGACTGGGCCGCCCGCCTCAAGACACGGCTGATCGTGGTCCCGTATATGCCGGCCGGGTGGGGCTGGGACCGCCTCTCACCTGTCCTGAAGACGTTGCAGGCAGAGGGGTTCGAAGTCCGGCAGGTGCGGCGGGACTGGGATGAAGTTTTCTGGCCGCATGCCCGGAAGGGCTATTTCAAGCTGCGTAAGCAGATCCCATCTTGTCTGGATGCGTTAGGCATCGCGGAAGGACAGAATATCGATGGCTAAACCGAATATCATCAATGATGAAGGCGAGTCCGGCGGGCGCTTTCACGTCACGGTCGACGGTCACGAGGCCGAAATGACCTATTCCAAGGCCGGAGCGGGGATCATCATAATCGATCACACAGGTGTGCCCGAAGCGCTCGGCGGTCAGGGTATCGGCCAGAAACTGGTTGAGGCGGGCATTGCCTTTGCCCGTGAGCGCGGCCTCAAGATCATGCCGCTTTGCCCTTTTGCCAAAGCGCAATTCGACAAACACCCTGAATGGAAGGATGTCCTTCGATGAGCGACCTTACACTTCACGATGATGGCTCCCGCCTCACCACAAATGTGGAGGGCCATGAACTTGTCATACGCTATGGATGGCAGGACGAGGATGTGATGCGCGTCGATTTTGTCGGCGTGCCCTCCGCGCTCGGCGGCCGGGGGCTTGGAACAAAGCTGGTCGGCAAGCTGGTCGAGAAGGCCCGCGAAGAAAACTTCAAGCTGGTCCCGGTCTGCGGATTTGCCCGAACGCAGATCGACAGGCATCCGGACTGGAAGGACGTGCTTGCCTGACCCATAAGGCGGCCATGAGCAAGCCATTCTGGGAAACGAAAAGCCTTGAGGAGATGACCCCGCAGGAGTGGGAGTCACTCTGTGATGGCTGCGCGAAATGCTGTCTGATCAAGCTGGAAGACGAAGACAGCGGCGACATCGCCTATACCCGCCTGCACTGCAAGCTGCTGGATGCCGACCTCTGCCGGTGTTCCGATTATGAGAACCGCAAGGCGAAGGTGCCAGATTGCGTAATCCTGACGCCGAAATCGGTGTCAGAGCTGAAATGGATGCCGAAAAGCTGCGCCTACCGGCGTGTGCATGAGGGCAGGGGGCTTTCCGACTGGCATCACCTGGTCTGCGGCGACAGGGACCGCATCCACGAAGAAGGCCGCTCTGTCATGGGCGAGACGGTCAGCGAGGAAACGGTCTTCGAGGAAGACCAGATCGACTGGATCATAGACTGGAACGGCAACCCGCCGGACTGAGCTGGAAGCGCGTCCGGCAGGCGAACGGGCGCCTTATGGCCCTTCGATATCATATCCCTTGTCGCGCAGCATGTTTATCACGCTGTCAGGGCCCGCGAGGTGGCCAGCGCCTACGGCTACGAAGACTGTGCCTTCATGCTCGTCCAGCAGGTCTTCTATCTGCGGCACCCACTTTGCGTTCCGGTTGACGAAGAGGGCGTCATAGACCCCATCGCCGCCTTCGGTCTCGGGATTGGCGACCAGAACGCCGAGCCCTTCGACATCACCATCGCTCCATTCCTCGATGACCTGATCCAGCATGCGGCTCGTTTCGTCCAGCATGATGGCGGTTTCATAGAGATAGGTCTTCTGGGTGTCCTCAGGCAGATTGTCGAAAATCGCGCCCTGGTCGCCGGCCGTCTCCAGAAAGGCAAATTCCTTGCCGTCTTCGCGGGCGTCCGCGATCAGGACCTGCTCGATCCCGGCATTCGGGTCGAAGCCGTCGGCCTGAAGCTGCAGGACCGACAGGTTCACCGCCGCCATCCAGGGCTCCATCGGGTCCAGCGCGGCGAGGGGCAGGTTAAGCGGGGCGATTGCGTCCTCCAGCGCGGTACGGTCTTCCTCGCTGAGCTGGCCGCTCAGTGTGCGCCCGTCGCCATAGAAGCCGCGTGACATGAAATCGCGCGCGACAGCCTTCTGGCCCTCCTCGCTCTCCATATCGAGTTCCAGAACGATGAGATCGGCTGCGTCGAACTTTTCGCTGAACTCATCCGTGCGCCACTCCACATCGGGGCGCATCAGATGGACCGTGCCGAAGAGGTGAATGGTGGTATCCTCGTCAGAGAGGGTCCAGAGCGCAGGCGAGCCGCTGCCGCTGGTCTCGCGCGCTTCTTCCAGCGCGGCGTCATATTCGGCCAGCATTTCCTCGCGCGTCTGACGTTCGGCGTCCGCCGTGTCCGTCTCGCCTGTCTCAGCGGCCGGCGCCGGTTCGGCTTCGGTGGCAGTCTCTTCTATGGCGCCTTCATCTGTCTCATCGGGGGCGGACGGGCTGCAGGCGCCAAGGAGGAGAGCGATGGCAGCAACGCTGCCTGTCAGAAATGGAAGTTCGATCTTCATGGCGCTGGCGGGGTCCTTCTGTCACGCGGTCCAGATTACGGGAACGGTTTGACCACACTCCGTCCGCAATCACAAAAGCTGATTTGCCGTGCGCACGAAAGATTGCACCGGGCCTGTCCTTCGCATAGAGGGGGTTGGAACGCACCTATAGCTCAGCTGGATAGAGCGCTGCCCTCCGAAGGCAGAGGTCATAGGTTCGAATCCTATTAGGTGCGCCATCTTCCTGAAAACCGGATAACTGGACGCGATATCCATTTGCACACAGGCTTTGGCGGGATCGTCGAAACGCCCCAGCGTGGTATTGATCGGCCGAGTTCCCGCGGCCGATCCAAATTCCTTCCGCAATACCAGAGAAGCATGTTCGCTGGAGCAGGCGGCAAACAGCCGGGCCCGCGCGCGGACACGGCCCGGATCTCACGTGTCGAATGCTGCGCTGAACGGGCGAAGCTCAGCCTTGCTTGGCTGCCTTGTGGCGCTTTCGCGCCTCTGCCACCAGCTCGACTGCGTCGGGCCCCCACATCATCCGAAGGAAATAGCGCTCGATGGGCGGGATTTGCAGCAACCAGACGAGGGGGAGAAGTGCCACTCTCGCGGCGACGACCACCTTCTCCTTGCCGGGCGTGAGACCACTATTCTTGCGCGTCTTGCCGGAGACTGCGCCCATCGCGAACAGTTTGAACAGGCCCTCCTGGAAAAAGAACTGGAGCTTCACCTTCCGCTGCGACGGGTGATAGTTCTTCTTGATCGAGTCCTGCCAGACCTCGTGGAAGTTCTCGCCGGTTTCCGGGATGATCGCCAGTGTCTTGGTGACGCCGAACAGCTTGTCGTATTTCTGATAGAGCTTCTGCAGGTCGGCCATTGATTGGGGCAGCTCGTTTTCGTCATGCGGGAAGAGCCTGCAATATTCACTGACTTCCGCGATGTAGCGGTCGCGCAATTCCGGGGCGAGCCGGCCTGTACGCTTGAGGCCTTTGAAACCAAGACGCTCATAAATCCAGAGCATCGAGTGCATCTCGGTCAGCGCCGCCCACATGGAATCCCTGGGAGAGTTCGCATCATAGCCGCCGAGTTCCGGCTCGCCGACATCGATCAGGTCTCCCGCGACTTTCTCGTGGACACGTATGAGGTGCTGAGAAACACGCTTGGCCGTGTCACCGTCGCCCAGCCACATCGGCGCGTGGATGCCGGAGTTTCGCTGGCCCCGGTCAAAGACATCGAACAGGGTGAGTTCACCGCGATGCGCCTTCTTGGAAACCGGATCCCAGTCCCGGACGCCGGCCACGACCGGCTTGTAGGTCAGCTGCAGGATGAACTGTGCCGGAGACTGAAAGACAATAACGGCGGGATGAAGAAGTATGTCCCAGGCCAGCGAGCCCGGGCCAAAGACGCCGCGGGCGGCGGGATCGTCTGATTTCGTGGCGACCGTTGGGGCGCCGTGGCGCCGCCAGCGCCTTGCTGTGCCGCGCAGGCGCTCACGGGTCACCAGAACATTGGAGTCTATAGTTGTCGACTGATAGCTCATCGTGATATTTCCTACCTCTATTCCCGGTCGGGAATAAAGGTATTCTTCCTGCCGCGACCTTGTCAACACGGTTCTTCTACGGGGGATCGCAGCTGCCTTGCGATGTTGAACATTCCCGCCAATAGGGGGCATCAAGGCCGGGGAAACGCAAAAGGCATGGCAGCGGCGGTGAAAGAGAAGCAAGAAAGCAAACGTCGAAAACGGCGTCCGGGCAAAAGGGCCGGTCTGGACGTCCAGCAGATTATCGCGGCGGCAAAAACGCTTCCTCTGGAGGCACTATCAATGCAGTCGCTCGCCGATGTCCTGAAGGTGGACCGCAAGGCGCTGCATTATCACGTCAAGGATCGCCAGTCGCTCTTTGAGCTTCTCGCCCGTCATACGTTCTCCCAACGTCTTCTGCAGACCCGCGTGAACGACGCGTCAGACTGGAAAGACGCATGCAGGATTTACGGGCGCGATCTGGCTGAGAGCGCTTCGGGCCTGGCTGAACTGCTCGATTATCTCTGGTTCGGCGATCTGATGAACGATTTGCCGCTGGAGCCCGTTGAAAGCATGTTCGCGCACTTGAGCGCTGCGGGCTTCACCGACGAGGACGCCATCCGTCTTATGACCGCGCTGTCGACTCTCTGCCTCGGACATGCGCGCGATCTGGCCCAGGCCCACAAGGAGGTTGCCCAGACGCGGCGTCATCTTCTGCAGTCAGTTCTGAGTGCGCAGGCCGACTGCACCTTTCCCAATCTGGAAAGGATCGCCTCGCTGGGGGTCGATACCTATAGTTCAGAGCAGCTCACCTTCAGTGTCGAGCTCCTCATCGAGGGCGCGAGCGAGAAACTTGGCCGCACCAGGAAGCGCTGACGAAAAACATCACAGCTTCTCCTGAAACCGCGCGGCGTGAGCGCCGACAGCCCTGAAGGGCTGCCGGCGCGTGGGAGATAATCGCGGTCTCCGCCCCCAAGGCAAGGCGATCCATGATTTGGTATGGGCGCGAGGATCAGAACTTGCCCTCGGCGCGCATCTCGCGGGTGCGTTTCAGCGTGGACAGGCAAGCCGGACAGGCATTCCCCTACGCAAATGCGCCATATCCCGCCCGTTTGCTGGACGGTAAGTGATCAGTGGCGGCCAATAAGCAGACAGAGTGCCATCACTTCAAACTCCTGCATTCTCGGATGGTTGGTGCGCCTAGAGCGCTGGGATTACATGGCTTTGTAACGTCCACAGCGGGAGACTTCACCGAGTGCCAAGCGGGACCATGCCCGACGCGCCTTCTCAGGGGCTTGTTGTTGCCGTTGCCGGGGCGAATTCCGCCCAGGCGATGACCATTGCCTCTGCCCTGGCGCAGGAGGCGGACGTCTCCTTTCTGCAGGAGGTGAGGTCCCCGGCAATTATCGAGGCGGTACAGAAGACGGGTGCCAGCCTTGTGCTTCTTGTCTCGGCTGAGGCTGACGACCTTCTTCTTTCCACGTGCGGGGAGGTGGTCGCCGCCACACAGCTGCCAGTTGTTGTCTTTGCAGAAAGCGCGCCGCCCGATACGGCCGGGCAATTCGTCCGCCGCGGGGCGAGCAGCTTCATTGTAAAAGGTCTTTCAGCCGACCGGATCATGCCGATCATCGAGACCGCCATGGAGCGCCACAGGCTGATGAGCGCCCTGCAGTCGGAACTCATCAATTCCCGCAATGAGCTTTCAGCGCGCAAATCCATTGAGCGCGCAAAGGGGATATTGATGAAGCAGCAATCGCTGTCGGAGGCGGAGGCTTATGATTCCATGCGCCGGGCAGCGATGGCGCGGGGGCTGAAGCTGGCGGAAGTTGCCGAGACGATTATCGCCCTGTCCGGTGTGGCCGGCGAGCCCCGGCAAGCTGGCGGTTGACCGCGTCCCTGATGAAAATCTTGTCGTATTTGTGTTGCGCTGCACCAAAATAGGGCGCCGGCAAAAATTTGGTGAGTGACGCGTCAGGTTTCATTTACCCCGTCTCAGTTTCCGCCTCGACTGGGGGCTCAGACCGGCTCAAAGGCGAGCGGTCTTCAGGTTCAGGGCTGGACCGAATAGAGCTCTGCCGCTGCGCGCGGAAGGGTAAAATATCTAGCAAAATCAAAGTTTAGTGTGGGCGAGACCTTGCCCGCTAATGGCTCTGTGCTGCCGCAATATTCGCGGCACGAGCGGCTTTGGGGGTCATACAAGATGAGGGTAAAGCCAATGAAAAATCAGCTGAAGGCACTGCTACTGGGCAGTGTTGTCGCCGCGAGCCTGACAGGTGTCGGCTACGCACAAGAGACCGATCCGGATCTCGTCGGGGAAGAGGATTCGGTGCAGGAAACTGTTGTGGTCACCGGCGCACGGGGGCAGGGCAGGTCTGTCGCTGACAGTCCGGTTCCGATCGATGTCTTTGACGAAGCCGAGATCGCAAACGTTTCATTCGTCGATACGAACGACGTTCTGAAAACACTCGTGCCATCCTACTCGCTTTCGCGTCAGCCGATCTCTGACGGCGCGACATTCATCCGTCCGGCATCGCTGCGCGGACTTCCGACCGACAAGACGCTGGTCCTGGTCAACTCCAAGCGCCGCCATCGTGCTGCGCTGGTCTCCATCGGCGGATCGGGGACGCAGGGGCCGGACGTTGCGACGATTCCGTCCACCGCGCTGAAGACTGTTGAGGTCCTGCGCGACGGTGCGGCGGCGCAATACGGCTCCGACGCCATTGCAGGCGTCATCAACTTTATCCTCAAGGATAACAGTGAAGGCGTCAGCCTGACCGCGCAGACCGGCCAGTATTATGAGGGCGATGGCACCGAATATGTGGTGGCCGGCAATATCGGCCTGCCGCTCGGCAAGGACGGCTTCCTTAGCATTTCGGCAGAGTATTCAGACACCGAAGCGACCGTTCGCGCAGCCCCGTACTGTGAATCGTGGGCATGTACAGATCCCAGCGATCCAAGATTCCCGGGCGGCGATCAGTCGCTTGCCGGTTTCTCGCTGGACTCTTATCTTGCCGGTCTGCCGGACGCCAATATCGGCGACGGGGATGTTGTGCAGCCCTGGGGGCAGCCAACCAGTGAAGCTTTCCGCACCTTCTACAATGCGGGCTATGATCTTGGCGAAGTCGAACTCTACAGCTTCGGCAACTATTCCAAGTCTGAAGCCGACGGCAATTTCTTCTACCGCTATCCAGGCAATGGCACGATTGAGGACCTCCGTCTTGAGGATGGCTCCCTCTGGTCACCGCTTCTGTTCTTCCCGGGCGGCTTCACCCCGCTATTCTCCGGTGAGGTGACCGACTACTCCCTCGTCGGCGGTCTGCGCGGCGAAACGAGCTCCGGCTTTTCGTGGGATGTCTCGGGCCGGTTCGGTCACAATGAGATCGAATACACGCTGAAGAATACGGTGAACCCGTCGCTCGGCCCGAATTCGCCGACGACCTTCAACCCGGGTAGCCTCATCAATGAAGAGACCCAGTTCCAGGCGGACTTCAGCCAGACATTTGAAATGGGCCTTTCGTCGCCGCTTGTGGTGGCGGCAGGCTTCAGCTATCTCGATGAATCCTATGAGATCACCGAGGGCGGCGCCGCCTCCTACGCTGCCGGGCCATTTGCTGCGCAGGATCCGTTCGATCTCTGTACGCCGGCCGGCACGCCGACAGCAGCTGGCGCGAGCGCCATCGCGAACGGCTCGTCGCTCGACTGCTCCGACCCCTCTGACCCTGTCTACACGGTTGTCGGTGTCGGATCGAACGGCTTTCCGGGCTATTCGCCGGAGTTTTCGGGCGAGTACAGCCGCGACTCCTATGGCGGCTATGTCGATGTCAGCGCCGATGTGACCGAGGCACTCTTCCTGCAGGGCGCGCTGCGTTTCGAGGATTATTCGGATTTCGACTCCGAACTGGTCTGGAAAGTGGCCGGCCGCTACGAATTCACACCTGCCTTTGCACTGCGCGGCTCTGTGGGGACGGGCTTCCGGGCGCCAACACCTGGTCAGCAGGGCACGACCAACGTTTCGACCCGCCTGCCGAATGGCTTCCCGGTCGCCACGGGTCTTTTCCCGGCTGGCGGCCCTGTGGCCCAGGCCCTCGGCGCCGAACCTCTGGAGCCTGAACAGTCCACCAACTACACAGTTGGTGTCACCACCAGCTTCCAGGGCGTTGGGCTCACGGTGGACTTCTACCAGATCGATCTCGAAGATCGCGTCAATGCGATTTCAACGCAGGACGTCTCGACCGATCCGACATCGGGCCAGGCCTATGAAAATTATCTGGCTCTTGTGGATGCCGGCGTCTCCGGCGCGGAGTCGATCGGGGGTGTGTTCTACTTCACCAACGCCTTCGACACGACCACACAGGGTGTCGATATCGTCGGGACCTATACACAAGCCTGGGCGAATGGGCAGTCCACCGACTTCACCGCTTCGGTCAACTATAACCAGACCGAGTTCGATGGCGATGTGACGGGACTCTTCAATGCCGAGGACCGGTTCGACTTTGAGAATGGCTCACCGGAATGGCGGGGCGTTTTCAGTGCCCGCCACAGCTTCGGCGACTTCTCCCTTCTCGGACGGCTCAATTATTACGGCTCCTACGAGAACTCAGATAGCGGCGGCGCCAGCGGCCTGATCCAGGAATTCGATCCGGTATTCATGTTCGATCTGGAGGGCACCTACAGTGTCACTGAAAGGATCCGCCTGAGCCTCGGGGCCCGCAACCTGTTCGATGAGTATCCGGACAAGGCAGACCCGGCGATCGGCGATAGCTGCTGCGGCCGGATCTACCGGTCCGATAGCGAGGTCAGCTGGCAGGGCGGTTTCTACTACGCCAAGGTCGTGGCCGAATTCTAGCATTCTGTATGCGACACCTCCTCCGCACACAGCAGGAAGGGAGTGGTCTGACCACTCCCTTCCCCTCTTTCGCCTCTCTAACATTCAATAAAATGGAGTTTCCCTGCTGATGTCGGGCAATGAAGCCAATCTCATCCAAATCGCTCAACTCGTCGCCGTGCTTCTCGCGGCCGGACTTTTAGCTGGCTTTGTCGCCGGCCTGTTCGGCATCGGCGGCGGTTTTGTTATCGTACCGGCGCTCCTGCTGGTCTTCCACGTTTTCGACATCGACGACGATGTCCTGACCCATCTGGCCATCGGGACGTCCCTCGCCACGATCGTCTTTACCTCATTACGCTCGCTTCAGGCTCACAACCGAAAGGGCGCCGTCGATTTCCAGATCATACGCGACTGGCTGCCCTGGTTGCTGGTGGGCGTCGTCATTGGCGTCATCCTCGCCCGTTTCATGGATGGCCGCTCGATGAAGTGGATTTTCTCGGCCGGTGTCTTCCTGATGGGCCTGCACTTCCTGTTTCCGGTTCTCAAGCGCAAGACGCCGGGGCACCTGCCGATGCCAACCGGCATTGCGCTTGCCGCGATCGCCACTTTCCTCGGCGGGTTTTCCGCGCTTCTCGGTATTGGCGGTGGGACGATTGCTGTCCTCGTCATGACCTGGTGTGGCCGCTCCATTCACCAGGCTGTCGGCACCGCTGCCGGATTTGGGGTCATCATTGCCTTACCGGGCAGCATCGGCTTCGCAATTCTCGGCCTTGGGGAGCCAGGGCTTCCCTTTGGCTCTGTGGGTTATATAAATCTTATCGCCGTGGCTGCGATTGCTGCCATGACCTACATTACCGCGCCTCTCGGGGCGCACGCCGCGCACAGTCTCAACGCCGCAGCACTGAAGCGCGTATTCGGTATCTATCTCATCGTGACGTCCGCAATCGTCCTTTACGATAGTTTGCCGAAATGAGTGATCACCACACCAAAATCCGTAGCTATGGGGACAGGGGTCTCCAGTTGAAGGGGTAAAATTATGGCTTTCGATATTTCCAGACGATTCATGCTCACAGGTGCGCTGGGCGCCTCTGTCGCGGGCGTGGCAGGCTGCGCGACGGGCGCGGCCGCGAGCAATGAGCTTGCAGCCTTTCCGCCGGAAGCGGCCATGGCCGACGAAGCCCTGCTCGGGCCGGCGCCCGGCGTGGCGCTCCTTTCGCGGAATGAAAACCCCTATGGCCCCGCTGACACGGCGCTCAAGATGGTCAATTATGGCGGCAGGAAGGGCGCCTATTATGCTGGCGACGCCTATCTGGAGCTTGCCAAGCTGATCGCAGAGCGCCACGGCGTCGAGCCGGAGCAGATTGCGATCACCACAGGGTCTGGCGAAGCGCTGTCGGCAATTGCGATGATCTATGGGCCGAAAGGGCCGATTGTGGCCCCGCGCCTCTTCTGGGACACCACCGCCCTCTATGCCAGCCGGCTTGGCATGGCTGAGATCGACCGCGTACCGCTTACCCCCGAGATGAAGGTCGACCTTGCCGGCATTGAGGCAAAGGTCAGTGAGTCCACCGGCCTCGTTCAGCTGTGCAACCCGAACAACCCCACGGGTCTCGTGGCCGATACGGCGGCCATGAAAGCCGCGGTCAAGCGTATGGCGGCCAAGACGACGGTGCTGGTGGACGAAGCCTATATGGAGCTCGCCGACGACCCGGAGACCAATAGCTGTATCGACCTGATGAAGGCCGGACACAACGTCATCATCTCGCGCACCTTCTCCAAGATCTACGGCATGGCCGGTATTCGTGTCGGCTACACGATTTCGTCGCCTGAAACGGCCGAAGTCATTCGCTCGACGGCGATGTCATGGATTTCCGGTGTGGGCCTGGCAGCTGCAATCGGCTGCTATAATGACACCAAATTCCTCGACTACTCGAAGTCGAAAATCGTCGAGGCGCGCGACATGGTGAAGACGACCTGCGGCGCGCTGGGTCTGGAATACCTGCCGTCCCAGACGAACTTCGTCTTCTTCAAATCGGGTATCCCGGCCAATGACCTTCAGGCCAAGCTCGCCCAGAAGCAGATCATGATCCGTGGCCAGTATATGGACTATGTCGACTGGTCGCGTGTCTCCATGGGCAAGATCGAGGATGTGGAGCGCTTCTGCAAAGCCCTGCCGGAGGCGATCTCCGCCTAGGGCCGTCCGGTCGCTTCAACACAGGATCGCGGCGTATCCCGGCGGGGTGCGCCGCGATTTTTATTTGCGGATGCGAAAGCGGCTGAGGCTCGCGCCGCCCGACTAAACTGCCGGTGGGAGGTCTGGAGCGGATAGCGGGAATCGAACCCGCATCCTCAGCTTGGAAGGCTGCTGCACTACCATTGTGCTATATCCGCGTGCCAGAGCGGCTGGAGATACTTCGGCTGGGCGTCTCTTGCAAGGGAAGAGGGGGCTAGGATGGCAGTGAGAAGGGGATTGAACGCTTGCGCGTCAATTCAAGCCCGATGGTCTGCGGGACTGTTGGGAGGTTTAGACGCCAGATGTCTCCGGCAAAGCACAAAGCGGCGGCCGCCGCATTTGTTTGCCTTAAATCAGGCCCCGGACTGATTTTTTTGAACTGGCGCTCAAGCGGCAGAAAGTGGTGGAGGGGACAGGATTCGAACCTGTGTACGCTATGCGGGCAGATTTACAGTCTGCTGCCTTTAACCACTCGGCCACCCCTCCACGGGATCTGTCCTGCGGGCCGCAATTGACCTCGCCGGACCATCGCGCCAAATGCGTGGGAGACCACGTACCGGCGCACCGAAGCGCGCTTTATAGGGATGAAGCCTATTCCACGCAACCGTGAGAAACGCCGATTTGCAGCAGGGCCTGCAGCTGACCCCAACGCCCCGCTCTGGCTGTGGGGCCAGCATGCGGTCGAGGCGGCAATTTCCAATGAAAACCGGATCATCCAGCGCTGGGTCGCGACAGAGAATGCCGCCCAGCGCACGGGGCTGACGGGCTTTGAAATCCTGGACCAGAAGGCGCTCGGCAAATTACTGCCGCCGGGTGCGGTCCATCAGGGCATCGCGATAAAGGTCCAGCCGCTGGAGCCGGCCAATCTTGAGGATGTGACCGCCGCGCCGGACGCACCGGCCCGTCTCTGCGTGCTCGACCAGATTTCCGATCCGCATAATCTGGGCGCGATCTTCCGGTCGGCGGCCGCCTTCGGTGTCGGCGGGCTGGTCCTGCAGACCCGGCACACACCGCCGCTGACCGGCGTGGTCGCAAAGTCTGCCGCAGGCGCTGTCGAGACGGTGCAGGAGATCCGCGTCGTCAATATCGCCCGCGCGCTCGATACGCTGGGGGCGGCGGGCTATCACTCGGTGGGTCTGGCGGGCGAAGGCCTGGAGGAGCTGGGCGAGGCTGTCTCCGGCGCGGCGAAAATCGCATTCGTGATGGGCGCTGAGGGTTCAGGCCTGCGACCTGCCGTGGCCAAGGCTTGCGCGACGCTGGCACGTATTCCGATGGTGCCGGGAATGGAAAGTCTCAACGTTTCCAATGCGGCAGCCATTGCCTTCTATGAAGCGATGCGTTCAAAACGGGCCTGATGACACTTCTTGGACCGACTTCGCACACCTATTTCTCACAGCGCCTGAAACTGCACTATGCAGACTGGGGTAATGAGGATGCGCCGCCACTGCTTCTGGTGCATGGCGGGCGTGACCATTGCCGCAGCTGGGACTGGACGGCTGAGGTCCTGCGCAAGGACTGGCACGTGATTGCCCCGGACCTTCGCGGTCATGGCGACAGCGCCTGGTCGCCGGAAGGCAATTACAACATGCAGGCCTATATCTACGACCTCGCCCAGCTGATCCATCAGCTGAAGCTTGCGCCTGTGACGATCGTGTCCCATTCCCTCGGCGGCAATATCTGTCTTCGCTATACGGGCCTCTATCCGGAGAATGTCCGCAAGATCGTCGCGATCGAAGGCCTCGGGCCAAGCCCGGACCGGCTGGCGGAACGGCGCAAGACGCCGTGGCAGGAACATTTCCGCAAGATGATCGATGACAAGCGCGGCCTCGCCGGCCGCCAGCCAAAGCGCTACGACACGCTGGAGCAGGCCTATGCCCGCATGAAGGAAGAGAACAGCTTCCTGACGGCAGAGCAGGCACGCCATCTCACCATCAATGGCATCGCCCGCAACGAAGATGGCACCTATTCGTGGAAGTTCGACAATTACCTCCGCGTCTGGGAGTCAGTCGATATCACGCATGAACAGGTTGCCGAGCTCTGGTCGAATATCAGCTGCCCGACACTGCTTCTCTATGGTGAGAAAAGCTGGGCCTCGAACCCGGCCGAGGATGGCCGGATCAAGCATTTCAAACATGCCGATGTGAAGATGTTCCCCGAAGCGGGCCACTGGCTGCACCATGACCAGTTTGATCTCTTTATCGAGACGCTTCGGGATTTTCTCTGATCTCTCCTGACCACAAATAGGTGTCGAGCGTTAGCTCGCGTGCGGGCAGGCGCTCTTCGACGCAGGCCCGCATCTTCTCCCAGACCTTTTCGGGGACAGGGTCCTCGCGGGTGCAATCGTCTCGCGCCTCGCTCGACGGCCAGCAGGCAATCGCGCACCAGATATTGTCCGCTTCGTAGAACAGGGAGGAGCCGTAGCTGCCGCACCGTGACCTGATCATCCGCGTCGCCTCAGCCCAGCGGCCGCGAAAGGCTTCTTCCTGGCCGGTCTTTAGCTTCCAGCGGTAGATAACCGTGAACATGGGTGCGGTCAGTTTGACACCTCTTTCAGGAACTGCCTGATGCTGGCCGCTGTCTGGCGGCTGATGTCGGGGCACATATGCGCGGCGATTTCAGTGCCGTGGCTGGTGCCCATGACATTGCGGCATTGGGCTGGCTGTCCGGCGCGCAGCAACAGGCGATAGAATTCGATGCCTTCATCGCGCAGCGGGTCGCACTCATTCACGCTGATCATGACGGGCGGCAGGCCTTTGACATCTTTTTCGCTGGCAAAGAGCGGCCAGGCGAGCGGATCCTTCGCCTCATAGGCCTCGATGCCGTAGGCGATTGCCGCGCCCATGCCTTCAAGATGGAGGAGGATGCCATTGTTCTCGGTGCTGGAGGGCAGGCGCTCATCGGGCCACTTGCCAGCGATATAGGGGCAAAGCGCATAAAGGCCTCTGACGAGGCCGATATCGCCATCGCGGTTGAGCTTGAGGCCCGTGGCAAGCGTGAGATTGCCGCCGCCGCTTTCACCCGCGACGATGATCTTGTCCTTGTCGATGCCGAGCTTCCCGGCATTCTCGCTCACCCATCTGACGCCCGACACACAGTCATTAAGGCCTGCCGGAAACGGTTCGATCTCTGGTGCGGACGAGGCGCGCAGACTGTTACGGAAATCGACCATGGCGATCGCCATGCCCTGATGCGCGAGCAGGCGGCCCCAGGTCCGGTACATGGCGTCAAAGCAGGAGAAATCCTGCATGCCGCCGCCATGGATGTAGTAGACGCAAGGCAGGGAGCTTGAGCCTTCCGGCTTGATGAGCTGGATCTTCACCGTGTTGCCATCGGGCTGTGAGGTGAATTCATGGGTCGAAATATCGAGGCCCTTTGTCGGCGCCAGCGGCTCGGTGTCGATCTGGGAGAAGAGCTTTTGCACCATAGCGGCGCGCTCATTGGCTTCGGGCGAATTGGCGCGTGCGACCATCTCCTCGCGGGTCGTCGCCGGGTTCGGCGCTGGCTGCGGCATGTTTGAAAGCATTGCGCGAATGCGCGGGTCCAGTCTCTGATCGTCTGCGCCCTCTGCCATTCTTATCCTCCCTTTGGCTTTTCTTGTTCGCTGAGCCTTAGCACGCGGAGGACGGCTGAGGCAGGGCCTCGCAGGGTCAATCTCTGGCGCGCGGCAGCTTGATGCCGAAGATGATGCCCATGGCGCGGGAGATGAATGCCGTCGCCATGCCCGCGGCGAAAGACATCGTTTCGGGCGCGCCAAGTGAGACAGCCCCGAAATAGACGCCGGACCCGGCCAGTGCACAGGTGGCGTAAAGCTCGCCTTCCTTGAGGACCAGCGGCTCTTCATTGGCGATGACATCGCGCAGCAGGCCGCCCGCACTGGCGGTGATGGCCCCCATGATCAGCACGACAAGAAAACCATGGCCGAGCGACATGGCCTTGGCCGCGCCGGTTACGGCAAACAGGGACATGCCCACCGCATCCGGCCAGCGCAGGGCGCGGAACTGGCTGACGAAGCGATAGAAAACAAAGGCGGTAAGTCCGCCTGCTATGGCGAGAATGAGGGTCAGCGTGTCCGACAGCCAGAAGACCGGCTGGCCGAGCAGAAGGTCACGCAGCGTGCCGCCGCCAATGGCTGGAAAGAAAGCCAGAACGATCACGCCCAGCAGGTCCATCTGCTTTCTCACCGCGAGCACTCCGCCGGAAATGGCGAAGACGAAAACACCGAACCTGTCGGCAAAAGCGGTAAGAAGATCGGGGCTCATAAGGTGGGCAACGCAAAAAAAGACGTGGGCCGGGCGGCTCGTTTCCAGGAGAACTTAGCGTCTACTGCGCACAGGGAAAGACCCCCGGTTTCCGGAAGTCCTTGATTAGGCACGTATTCCGTTGAGGGCCTGGAGCTTTTGATCTTAATTGAGGTTAAGTTCTTAAAAGTTTTGTGTTTTTTCTTGCAACCTATGCGTGCGGGTTTGCGTAGGTGGGCCGTCATGAACGGACACAGGGCCAAGCCCCAGCCGTTCTCTGAAGCGTACTGACCGGCACAAGGAAGGCCGGCAAATTCGAAGAGGAAACGAGAATTAGAGATGCAACAGCTGCAAGAGGACAGATACACGACCCGCCTGAACACAAGGCCTGAACAGATCGGACGCCGCGATCCCGTCATCCATGCGGCAAGGGATAAAGAACCGCCGGTCTCATCTTCTGTGATCCAGGAGTTCGAAAAGAACGGTTTCGTTGTGCTGGAAGACGTCTTCAGCGAGGCGGAAGTCGCCCGCATGAAAGGCACCGCCAATGAGATGCGCGACTATCCAGACAGCCTTGCTGACGAGACGGTGATCTCCGAGCGCGATAGCGGTGCTGTCCGGTCGGTCTTCGCCATCCACCGCCAGACCAGCGACTTCGATGTCGTGGCCCGCGACCCGCGCCTGGCAGAGCTCGCGCGCCATATTCTGGGCGATGATGTCTACATCCACCAGTCGCGCCTGAACTATAAGCCCGCCTTCAAGGGCAAGGAATTCTACTGGCACTCCGATTTCGAGACCTGGCACGCAGAGGACGGCATGCCGAACATGCGCGCCCTGTCCATGTCAGTGATGCTGACGGATAACCATCCGCAGGCCGGGCCTGTGATGTTCGTCCCGGGCAGCCACAAGACCTTCATTTCCTGTGTCGGTGAAACGCCGGACGACAATTACAAGGCGTCGCTGAAAAAGCAGGAAACGGGCATTCCGGATGCCGATTCCATTGCCCAGCTTGTCGATGAGGGCGGTATTGTCGCCCCGGCGCCGAAGGCAGGGTCAGTCGTTATCTTCGACTGCAACACGCTGCACGCCTCGAACGGCAACATTACTCCGTTCGAGCGGATGAACGCCTTCTTCGTGTTCAATGCCTGGTCCAACCGCCTGAAGGAGCCTTACGGCGCCAATGCGGAACGTCCCGAGCATATCGCGCACCGCCGCGTGGAGAAGCCGCTTGCGCCACTGTCGAAAGTGACCGGCAAGCTCAAAAGACAATAACAGGCCTATAGGGGTACACATCCCAGTGCCCTGAAGGTCTTACGCCTTCCAGTTGCCCGCAAGGACCATCCGGTCATACTTGCGGGCAATTTTTGCGGGCAGCTCTAGAAAACGACCTTTTGGCTCCAGCCGGGTCGCGGCCTCATAGGCTTGCGTGGCGAGCTTCTGCGGCAGGCCAAAGGCCACCGCGCCGGAGCGTACCGGCATCATCCAGGTCGACATCTGCCGTTTGTAGCGCGTCTCGCCTAGGCCCAGGTGGAGCTCGCGAATGCCCTCTCCGGCCGCCCACTCGGCGAGGCTGAACAAAAGGGCGAGACCGGGTTTGAGCTTCGAATACTCATCTTCATAGGCCGGGAACCAGTAGTGCAGGACGCTTGCGGAGCGCATGCAATAGACCACGGCGGCGAGCGCCCCATCCACCCTCAGCGTGGACAGAACACCGCGCGCATCTTCTGCCCCGGCTGATTGCAGCGTCTCCAGAAGCTTTCGCGGCCAGCCGAGCGAGAAAAGGTCGAAATGACCACTTTCCCGATAGGCTTTTCGCTTGAGGGCGATCATCCGGTCGAATGCCTCGTGGTCCACCACATCATGAGCGATCCTGACGGAAGGGTCAGTGAGCAGCTTTTCCACCTTGCGGTGTTCGCGCCGGAAGTTCGAAGAGTCGTCCTGACGTTCCGCCAGCCAGGCTGCATAGCCGGCAGACAGATCCATGACCTGATTGCCATTGCCCGTCTGCCCTTTCAGCCCGTGGCGGACCTGGGTGAACGGCGTCGCTGAAAATGTATATCCGCCAATGCCTTTGGCAGCGGCGATGCGTGTGAGGTCCAGGCGTGTATCAGGCGCGGCCACAATGCCGTGCAGATCGTCCATCGGGCCGCCTACGGGCCGGGCCGTGCCAAGCGGCCCTGGCCGCAGCGGCCAGTAGGCAATCGGCGCGCCGGACTCTGTTACCTTCAAGATCTTCACGCCCGGGCGCGCGGTATTGGCGGCCCTCGCATAGGTCATCGAGAAATAGGGGCTCGCCAGCGCCGGGTCGCTTGCCTGCAGACCCCGCCACGCATCGTGGTCGGACGCGTCAAGCGATGCAATATCCAGATACTCGGTCTTGATGGTCATATCGTCCCGAACAAAGCGCAAGCGCGGAGAGTGCCGCATAAGGCCCCCATAGCAAAGTCCCGTTAACTCCACAGAAACGATGCCCAACATTTCCGCTTCCGCCTCTCACACCTGCTGCTTTGGGTCCGCTACCCGGCGCACCGCACCGGCAGGACAGTCGCGATATCCTGACAGACAATGCAACCACCAGATCGGGCTCAGCTGGCTCGCAGAGCTTGCTCAATATGGCCGTCGAACCTGATCTCACATGCGCCACCCCCCTGAGTGCGTGCGGCCACTTCTCCAATCTTATCGCCATGGCGAAGCACTTCATCGCGGTACGTTTCGGCGTTGTCTTTCGGTGAATATCCCAGCCACTCGGCATGAGAATTGTCCATGCGAGACTGGGTGTTGGCAGATATACCGTAGACAACGAAATAATGGTGCCTTGGCGCCTCTATGCACCGGTCGAACAGGTGAATCCCATCCTCATGGCTGAGCCAGGTCGATAGCATGCGTACATCCGTTGGACGCTCCTCGAATGATGCGACCCGTACACATGCGACTGACAAGCCATGCTTGTCCGCGTAAACGCTGGCCAAGGCCTCACCTGCAACCTTCGAAGTGCCGTAGAAACCACTGGGACGCGGACGAGCCTTGTGGTCAATGGTCTCGTTCAGGGGATGGAAGCCGACCGCCTGCACAGAGCTTGCGAAGACGAACCGCTTTACGCCTGCGCGCCGGGCCGCTTCCAGCGCGGCATAGGTGAGTTCGTAATTGAGCGGAAAATGGCGCTCCCATCCGGCTTCTTCAGGATAGGCGGCAAGGTGGAGCACAACGTCAACTCCATCCATCTCACGATGGAGAGCTTCTATCCTCGTTGCGTCCATGATGCGCAATTCCTCGTTGGGAGCAGCGTCGCCCAAGTCAGCGACATCCAGCAAACGAAGGATGCGGTCGGGCTGTGCCAGCCCCTTTCGAAGCACCCGGCCTAGACGTCCGGCAGCGCCGGTGATCAGAATTCTTTTCATGGACCAATCCTTCTTTTGAGCTTCCGGCATATCTGTACCTGGGCACCGGCAGCTGGGACTTTAACCACGAACGCCTTAGGAAGACACGGCGTTGCGCCTCACCCACTTCTCAGTTTCCATTCCACGAAGCTCGAGATTGATTGCCCGTTAAGGTTGATATTCGGTAAGACGCGGGAGAATGTGGGGGTCGTGCCGGTAACGTTGCCGCGCACACTGTCGGTGCGGAGGCTGAAATGAGTATCTTCAAGGTTTTGATCGGTGCATTTGCTGCTCTCGGCATGAGTATTTTGGTGATGCCCGCCAGCGCCGCTTCTGATGATTATGTGCCTTCGGCGGCCTCAGCCGAAGATGTGAGGGCCGCGAACCGCGAGCTGATTGCTCTACGTGATCAAATGCAATCCAAGTGTATTCAACACGATGGGCGGTTGCAGTATATCGGCGCGACCAACATTCAGCTGGTGGACTGCCTGCTTCATCGGGCGCCGGAAACACATCTGCTCACAATTTCGTCTACGGGCGGTGAGGTTGAGTTCGCAATCTGGGCAGCGAGTATTCTACAAGGCGCCGAAATGAATCTACACGTTTTGGGGTCCTGCGCGTCTTCCTGTGCGAACTATCTGGTTCCCGCAGCAGACCGGGTTTATATCGACCGTATCTCGACCATCATGGTCCACGGGGCGCCCCAACCCACTGTGCGTGCGGAAGTTGAGGAGATGCTCAAGTCTTCTGGAATGCAGCCCTCTGATCCAGCTTTTGATGAGGCGGTCGATTCAAACCTCTCCAGGTTGAACGCGACTGTCAGACTGCATCAGTGGTTCGTCACTCAGCACGATATTGGTCCTGGGTACTCCGACGTTAGGAATATAGACACTGTAAGTCCGGACGCTCTTCTTGTTGTAGACCCAGAGGTCTTTCGGGACTGTGGCCCACACACACAGAGCCTGGTCAGCCAGGACCGTTACAAAGAGGATGTCAGACGCGCATACGGCGATAAGCCTTTGGTGTTTCTGAGCGACGTGCCGGAATATGCCCCCTGTGAATAGACAGGATGGAGGCCCGAGCGGACTGGCGTTCGCTTGCGCGAAACCTGCAAGGGGCTTGAAAGTGGGATGGAGCGGGTGAAGGGCTCCTTTTGAATAAAAAAGTGATTTAAAAACAGAATATTGCATATTTCGGCTCTCGCATTGTTTCACAATTTTTTGCGTGAATGTTACACAATCACCACCCTTGAGCTTAGATCGCGCATGCCAAGTTGAGTCGTCACAGACGCAAGTATCCCCAGGCAGGGCGCGACCGGAATCTGAATTTGCTGTGATTGAGACAGATGATAGCCTAATGACCGGCGTCAGGGAGGCTCATACCGTCCCCGGGTATAAGCGGCCGAAACTTTGTCATAGGCGTCGTCGGTCGTGCATCAGTATAATGCTGACAGGTCTGATGATGGCCGATCATGACCGGTGCTTTCAGCGTGATAAAAAGACGAATATAAAAGCTGAGCATCCCTCAAAGATCCGCCGCTACGAATTGCCATCGATCCGAAAGGCTACAGCCATCGCCGTGTCCGCTGGCAATATACGACATAAGCGTCGCCGAACTTCTCATTCAGCGCCTTTTCCTCAGGTTTGATCTGCAGAGCCGTCATTGCGGCGATAAATACGACCGGAGCGAACAAGGCTGCGGCATTTCCAATCCAGATGGCGAGGCCGCTGAGGACTAGGGCAAAGCCAAGATACATCGGGTTTCGCGAGACGCTATAGAGTCCGGTGGTGACCAGATGCCCGGCATCGGTCGGCCTGACCGGATTGACCGTCGTGCGAGCTATCAGGAAGGCGGCAACTGCGGCGGCAAGAATCGCTGCGCCAGCCAGGGCCAGACCTGCCGCGATGGCGTGGCCGGCAAGCCCTGGATCATAATCCAGACCTGGTGAAAGACGGGATGCCATCCAGCCAAGACCGGCGCAGAACAGGAACTGGAGCAAGGGCGGAATGCGCAGCTTCATGAGGCTTTTGCCGTCGAACATGCGGCGCCGGATTTCTGCTGCTTCAACTCGCCGATGGCCTGCAGCGTGATTGCCCATGAGGAACGCAGGAAAAGGCCTGACAGAAGGGCCGCGACGATCAGATCCGGCCAGGGCGATCCAGTTAGGGCGACGACGCCGGCAGCGACAATGACACCGGCATTGCCGATTGCATCATTGCGCGAGCAGAGCCAGACGGAACGGACATTGCTGTCGCCATCGCGCCAGCGCAGTAGAATGAGGACGCTCAGCAGATTGGCCGCCAGAGCCAGACCGCCAATGATGCTCATCGTGACCGTTTCCGGCGCCCCGTCTGAAAAGACACGGACGATCGTGGATCCCAAGATGAAAAGCGCGATCAGCGCCAGTGACCCGGCCTTGAACAGGGAGGCCTTCGCCCGCACCGAAGCGCTCATACCGATTACGGCAAGGCTGATCGCATAGGTTGCCGCATCGCCGCCAAAGTCCAGCGCGTCCGCCTTGAGGGCCTGGGAACGGGCGAGGTAACCCGCGGAAAGCTCGACGATGAACATGGTGGCGTTGATCGCGATGACGGCAAGAAGCGCGCGCCGATAGGATATCGATGTTCCGTCAAAAGATGTCTGTTCGCAGCAATCGCTCATGAAACTGTCTCCTTTGGAAGTCCGATGAAACGCGGCGTGCGCCGCCGATAGGCTGTGTATTGGTCGCCATATGTTTCCTGGAGCCAGGGCTCCTCTGCGAAGGGAGCTGCAATCACGGCCGCAACGGCGCCCGCTAGAACCGGAAGGACGCTGACCGAAGCGCTGAGAAGCGCCCAGCCAATGGCCGATATGATGATGGCCATATATTGAGGATGACGCGAATAACGATACAGCCCGTCCTTCATCAACTCGCCCTTGGCGCCGAAATTCTGGTTGAACCCGAAGCGGATCATCGCCGGCCAGATCATGAGGTTGCCGAGAATGAAAGCGGCGAGCCCCGGACCGAAGCGTACCCAGTCCGGCAGACCAATGTCGTTCCATCCTGAAACTCCGAGCCAGAGGGCCGCTCCGAGAATGACAAGGTCGCCCAGCCAGACGATGGCCGCGGTCAGACCTGAATAGGATTGGGGTGGCCAGAGCCGTCGCGTGGGGAAGAGAGCGGACCACAGGAATACGGCGAAATAGATCGCCCCCGTAGCGGTACCAAGCACCTGTATCTGTGGTGTGACAGCCATTTCGTGCTCCCTTGATCTCTTTACGGCTCAGGAAGGATTCTCTACAGTCTACAGTAACTATAGAGGCAAGAGGTTTCACTGCATGGGTTCGATGACGATCGGAAAACTGTCTGGGGCGACCGGGGTAAAAGTCACCACGATACGCTACTATGAATCAATTGACCTGCTCGATGAGCCGGAGCGGAGCGCGAGTGGACAAAGGCTGTATGGCGCCGCCGCTGTCGAGCGTCTTGGCTTTATTCGGCATGCCAGGGACCTAGGCTTTCCGGTCTCGGCGATCCGGGAGCTGATTTCGTTGCAGGTGGACCCCGGCAGGGACTGCGATCTGGTCGACCAGATCGCCCGCCGCCAGCTGGGCGAGGTTCGACGCAGGCTGACCCAGCTCGAAGCGCTTGAAGCCGAGCTCAAGCGCATGATTACCGCCTGCGAGGGCGGGAAGGTCGCATCCTGCTCAGTGCTTGCAGCGCTGGGCCATCATGAGCACTGCTTGCATGAGGAGCATGCCGGAAAAGAGGTTCTTGCAGCACTGCCGTCAAAATAGGACTTGACCCTCCAGTGACTGGAGGTGTTACGCAAATAAATCTTGAGCCAGTAACTTGATTATTCACGAAAGCTGCTAAGTCTATATCATGCATCCCGCCCAGCTCATAAAGCACTTGCGGACAATGCTCGTCATGGTCATGACGTTCGCCTTTGTCGTGGCGCCGATGAATGCAGCGGTCGATGCGGCTCACTTGCCTGATGTCAGTCAATCTGACTGCTCGGACGTTGAAGCATCTGAAGAAGATCCCGCAGATGAACCTTCGCATGAAGGTCATGAGCACCGTGTGCATCACTGTGGCGGATGCCACATACACATGCTGGATGGCGGTGATCTCAGCCGGGCCTTTGGTCCACCAACACATCACAAGCGTCTTGTCCGTCTGCAGAATGAGCCAGCGGACCTCGGCGCTGACGGCCTGTATCGGCCGCCCCGCGCCTAGACCTTCGACACCTGTCTGTAATGCGCAGTCACCCCTGCGCGGTCGTTGAGTCTAGCTGAGGATAAAGATCCCAATGAAACTGTTATTACGCGGCGCGGTTGCCGCGCTCGCTCTGCCTGTCATGGTCGGAGCGGCATATGCTGATGGATGCGGCTCCGTGCCAGTCGACCAGCCTGAATTCAATCACTCATCTCCCCTGACACTCGAGGCGGCGATTGCCCGGGCGGGGCGTTCTGCTCCGGAAGTGCTGCGGGCGGCCCTGGAAGCCAGGGCCGTTTCGGCTGAGGCTGACCAGGCAGGCCGGCGCCTCAATCCGACACTTTCCCTGGAAACAGAAAATTTCGCCGGAACAGGTTCGCTTGAAGGCTTCGATGCCTTTGAGACGACGGCGGTGCTGTCGCAGACTTTCCGCCTTGGCGACAAGCGGCGCCTGGCTGAACAGGCGGGACGTGCCCGTGCTGCGCTCGCCAGTGCGGAATGCAGTGTTCAGCGCCGCGAAGTGCAGACACTCGCGGGTGAGCTATTTCTTGAACTTGAGGCAGCCCTGGAGATGACCGATGTGGCAGACGCATCGGCTGAACTCGCGGGCGAGCTTGCCAGTGTGGTCAAGAGCCGTGTCGAGGCCGGGGCTGCTGCGCCGCCGGAACTCTCCCGGGCAAAGGCCGAAGCGGCATCCCTCGAAGCCGAGGCCGATGCGGCTCGTGGACAGGTCGAGGCAAGTGCCCTGGCGCTCGCATCCGTCTGGGGAAGTCCGGATGTCGATTTCGGATTGCCCATCGCAAATCGAGACACCTTTCAGCGCCGCGGCGCTACTGAGGCTGTAGCCGTCAATGACAATCCGCGTCTTGCTGCAGCCGTCGCAAACCGAAAGGCAAAAGAGGCTGAAACCGATTTTGAACGGTCCGGCGCGCTCCCGGACGTAACGGTCTCGGCGGGTGTTCGCCGTTTTGAGGAGACAGGTGACAGTGCCTTCCTGGCCGGTGTCAGTGTGCCGCTACCAATATTCGACCGAAACCAGGATGCCACCCGGGCCGCCCGGTTCCGCACTGAAGGGGCAGAGCTGAATGCCAAGGCCATCGAAGCAAGGCTGAGAGCCGAGCAGGCGAGCCTCGCCGCGCAGGTGCGCGCGGCGAAATCCCGATTGCAGCGACTC
>NVWP01000028.1 GCA_002733705.1 Henriciella sp.
AGACAGGCGGCGATGGATCGGATCATGACGTCTCCAGCGGGATCAAACCCCTATCATATAGGGAGTGTTACCTGAATGCCACATGACTAATTCGCGAGGCGGGCGCGCGGCCGCGTGAAATCAGGCCACCGACAGGAGAATCACACCGGCGACAAGTATGGCGCAGCCCGTCAGCCGCGAGGGCCCGACCGCCTCGCGCAGGATCAGCATGCCCATTAGTGCCCCGACCATCATGGACATCTCGCGCATCGGTGCGACGAGGCTGAGCGGTGCCCCCGATGTCAGCGCCGCCAGGACGAGTATGTAGGAGAGCGGTGAGAGCAGGCCGACACAGACAGCGACCCACCAGTATCCTTTCATCCGGGCGAGCGCGCGTCGCGGATTGGCCGCCACCAGGGGCAGGAGAAGGAAGAAACGCAACAGGTTCGAAAACCAGTCCAGGACGACAGGGGCGATGCCGAGCGCCTTTACCGCATAGGCATCCACAACCGTATAGGAGGCGATGAGCCCGCCGGTCGGAACACCCCATAGAAGGCCCGCCTGTCCACCCGGACGGCGGAACGCCGAAAGTTTGCCCCCTGTCGCGATCAGTCCGATGCCGATGATCACCAGGCCAAGCCCGGCGAGGCCGGGACCTGTTGGCGATTCACCGAGGAAGAGGAAGGCCCCGAAACTCGAGAGCAGGGGGCCGGTGCCGCGCGCGACCGGATAAACCACCGAGAGGTCCGCCACCTGGTAACCGCGCTGGAGAAAAAGACTGTAGGCGAGATGGATCAGGCCGCTGAGGATGACGAAGCCGGCGCCTACCCACCCCCAGTCTATTGTGCCCCTGACGAGGATCATGACCACCCAAGGGGCATAGGCGACGCACGAGACGAGATTATAGGCGAAGACAAAGACGGGCCCGACTGGCGCGGCCCGCTTGGCGAGCAGATTCCATCCTGCATGGATGAAGGCTGCGAGGACGACGAGGAGGAGCGAGGTAAATGTCATGGAGACCTCCATTCGCGCGCAATGCGCCGGTTGATCTCGACGTCTCCTCCCCTGGGTTTTTATCCCTTGGGTGCAGCCGCGCACGGACGCCGCGGTTTCCGCAACGCTCGGTCCAGCGACGGCGTGCCGTCCGGAACCCTAGTTGCCACTCAGTCGATATCGGGGGCGATATCCCGAGCCTGTCAAAGAAATCAAGCCGTGAAGTCCGACCGCCAGCTGCGCCAGAGCCCGGACGCTTGCTATTTGTGCCGCCGGCTTGCTTGCATTTTCGCCCACTCTCCGGTAAGTCCGGCAGGGACATATAAACGTATAAAGGATCATTGATATGGCTAATGACTACGCTGTCGCCGATCTCTCCCTGGCCGAATATGGCCGCAAGGAAATCGCGATTGCCGAGACCGAAATGCCGGGCCTGATGGCGGCGCGCGAAGAGTATGGCGCCGAGCAGCCTCTGAAGGGCGCGCGCATTGCCGGTTCGCTGCACATGACCATCCAGACCGCTGTGCTGATCCAGACGCTGGAAGCCCTGGGCGCAGAAGTGCGCTGGGCAAGCTGCAACATCTATTCGACGCAGGACCATGCCGCCGCCGCGATTGCCGACAGTGGCACGCCGGTCTTCGCCCATAAGGGCGAGACGCTGGATGAGTACTGGCAGTTCTGTGACAAGATCTTCCAGTGGCCGGATGGCAAGCTCGTCAACCTCATCCTGGATGATGGCGGCGATGCAACCATGTACATTATCCTTGGCGAAAAGGCCGAGAAGGACGCCTCACTGCTGGAGAATCCGAAGTCCGAGGAAGAGATTGCCCTCTTCAAGCAGATCAAGAAGCGTATCTCCGAGACGCCGGGCTGGTTTGCCAAGGTGAAGAAAGAGATCAAGGGCGTGTCCGAAGAGACGACGACCGGCGTGAACCGCCTTTATCAGCTGGCCAAGAAGGGCGAGCTGCCTTTCCCGGCGATCAACGTCAACGACTCGGTCACCAAGTCGAAATTCGACAACAAGTATGGCTGTAAGGAATCGCTGGTCGACGCGATCCGCCGCGGCACCGATGTGATGATGGCCGGCAAGAAGGCTTTCGTCGCTGGCTATGGCGATGTGGGCAAGGGCTCTGCCGCCTCACTCGCAGGCTCTGGCGCACGCGTCACCGTGTCGGAAGTCGACCCGATCTGCGCGCTGCAGGCCTCCATGGATGGCTTCGATGTGCAGACGCTCGACTATTATGTCGACAAGGCCGACATCTTCGTCACGGCGACCGGTAACAAGGACATCATTACCGTCGACCATATGCGCAAGATGAAGGACATGGCCATCGTCTGTAATATCGGCCACTTCGACAATGAGATTCAGGTCGAGGGCCTGCGCAACTTCCAGTGGGACAATATCAAGCCGCAAGTCGACATGATCACCTTCCCGGATGGTAAGCGCATCATCCTTCTGTCGGAAGGCCGTCTGGTGAACCTCGGCAATGCGACGGGCCACCCGTCCTTCGTGATGTCGGCATCCTTCACCAACCAGACGCTGGCCCAGATCGCCCTTCACAAGAATGAGGGCGAGTACAAGAACGATGTCTACACGCTGCCCAAGCACCTCGACGAGAAGGTCGCGCGCCTTCACCTCGACAAGCTGGGCGTTGGCCTCACCGAGCTCTCGACCGAGCAGGCCGACTATATCGGCGTGACGACGGAAGGCCCGTACAAGCCGGACCACTACCGCTACTAGGTCCTGAACCGACCTCAAGAACATCAAGGGCGCCGGAGAGATCCGGCGTCTTTTTTTTGGGGCTGCTTGCCGAACGCGCGAAAAAACGTGACACTCGCGTCAATAAAATGACGGGAGGAAAGTCATGCGGAATGTCCTGGTTGCGATGTCGGGTCTGGCCTTGCTGGCGGCGTGTAACGGGCCGGCAGAGGAGAGCGGGGCTGAAGAGGTTGAGGCAGCTTCGCCGCCCGCCGAAATGGCGGAAGGCGCTGCCGGCCAGACCGGGGATGTGACGCTTCAGGCCAGCGAGAGCTTCCAGAGCGACCTTCAGACCGCGCTGATCCAGGCAAGCGAGGGAGCAACCATCACACTGCCGGCCGGCACGTTCGAGATGACGGACGGGTTGTCGCTGGACGTGAATGGCGTGACGCTGACAGGCGCCGGGGAGGGCGAGACGATCCTCGACTTTTCCAGTCAGCGCGGATCGGGCGAGGGGCTGCTCGTCACTTCTGACGATGTCACCCTGTCGAACTTCACCATCCAGGAGACAAAGGGCGACGGCATCAAGTCCAAGGGCGCCGACCGGATCATCTATCGCGACCTCACCGTGGAATGGCTGGGCGAGCCGGACGAGGAAAACGGGGCCTACGGCGTCTATCCGGTCGAGAGCAGCGATGTGCTGGTCGAGGATGTAACCGTGCGCGGGGCCTCCGATGCGGGCATCTATGTCGGCCAGTCGAGCAATATCATCGTTCGCGACAGCCTTGCCGAATACAATGTGGCCGGGATCGAGATCGAGAATTCGGCCCATGCGGATGTCTATGGCAATACCGCGCGCCACAATGCAGGCGGTATCCTTGTCTTCGACCTGCCGGATTTGCCGGTGATGGGCGGCAATTCCACGCGCATCCATGACAATGACATTATCGACAACAATACGCGCAACTTTGCCCCGCCCGGCAATATCGTCGCCGGCGTGCCGTCGGGCACGGGCGTCATCATCATGGCGAATGACAAGGTCGTGGTGGAGAATAACCGCTTCGACAATAACCAGACGGTGCAGGTGCTGATTACCGCGTATTCCGAAGACTTCTCCGACGAGGACTATAATCCGCTGGCGCGCAACATCGTGGTGCGCAGCAATGAATATGGCGAGGGCGGAAACAATCCGCAGGGCGATCTTGCACCTTTCGCCATGGTGCTTGGCGGTAGCCTGCCGGAGATTGTCTGGGACGGCGTCACACGCTGGGAAGGCGGCGAGACCGAAGGCGCCAATATCGTCGTGGATGAGGCTGAGGAGGTCGGCTTCGTGAATCTGGGGCTCGGCACCTATCCCATCGACATGGCGAACGTCTCCCCCAGCATGGACCGCCCGGGCGGCGACCCGTTCGGGGAGCTTGAGCCGGTCAGCCTGCCGCACACAGAATGAGGCGCGCGCTTTCAGCCCTCCTCTTCCTGGCGCTGGCCGCCTGCGGGCGCGAGGCGGCCGGGCCGGACATGGAGGTGATCCTGGCAGAGGCACCGGCGGCGACGCTGGCGGCCTATGGCCTGTTTGCCGATGTGGCGGCGCGCGAGCCCGCCTCCGGCGTGGTGGCCTATGACCTTATCAATCCGCTCTTTTCAGATCATGCGAGCAAGCACCGCTATGTCTTCCTGCCGCCGGGAGAGACCGCCCGGTATACCGAGGCGGCGGTGCTGGATTTCCCGGTCGGCACGGTGCTGGTGAAGACATTTGCCTTTGCCCCCGACATGCGCACGCCGGAGGTGGAGGAGCGCTACCGCGAGACGCGGCTGCTTATCCGCAAGGAAGAGGGCTGGACGGCGTATCCCTATGTCTGGAACGCCGAACAGACCGAAGCGCGCTATGCCCCGGCGGGCGACTGGCTGGACCTTGATTTCATCGATCCTTCGGGGGAGGCGGTCTCCATCGACTATCGCGTGCCGAACCAGAACCAGTGCAAGACCTGCCATCAGCTTGGGGCTGTGATCGCGCCGATCGGGCCGAAGGTGCGCAACCTCAACCATGCCGGCCCCAATGGCGCGAACCAGATCTCGGACTGGGTCCAGCGCGGCATGCTGGAGGGTGTGCCGCAGGAGGTCGCGGCGGTGGCCGATGTTGCAGATGAGGGGATGGCGGTCTCCGAGCGGGCGCGCGCCTATCTCGACATCAATTGCGCCCATTGCCACCGGGCCGAAGGCTCTGCGTCGAATTCCGGCCTGTGGCTTGGCTGGGAGGTGGCGGATGCGACCAAGATCGGCATCGGCAAACATCCAACTGCGGCGGGCCGGGGCTCTGGCGATGCAATCTATGTGGTGGCCCCCGGCGCGCCGGACAGCTCCATCCTGACCTATCGCATGGCCTCGACCGAAGCCGGCGTCGCCATGCCGGAGCTTGGCCGCGCGCTGGTGGATGAGGACGGCGTCGAACTGGTGCGGGCCTGGATTGCCGGGATGGAGAAGGGGTAGGCGTCGCCGGTTGCTCGACCCGAAACTGATGGACTGTTCTGAAGGAGAGAAAGAGTGAGACGTCCGCTGTGTGTTCGTTTCCCCCGCCTGGTCCTGATGCTTCTGTGGTGGGTTTTTCCCTGTTTTGCTTCGGCAGAGGTCTCAAGGGTGGATCTGTCAGGAGAGATCAACAAAGAGTTCTATTTTGAGGTGGAGCTTGCCATTCGGACCCACGTCGAAGAAATCCACATCGAATCGTCTGGCGGAGACAATGTCTGGGCCCTGCAAGCCGCGAATGCCCTGAACAATCAGGATCTCACGCAGCTCGTCGTCGTAGGGAAATGTGTTTCTGCATGTGCGTCGCTGGCGTTCGCAACTGATAATCTGCGGATTACCGAAGGCGCGTTCATAGCGGTGCACCGAACATCTCTGGGTATGAAATATGTGCTTAGCGCGGGAGAGTTCGACCTGGGTGAGGAAAGGTTTGAAGCACTGAACTTCTACGCTGCCGAAGAAAGTCGCCTGCTGCAGCAGGCGGGCAGGACTGCAGCATTCTTCGAGCAGGCAATGCGGGAAATCAGACCTGTGTGCTATGGGCGGCTGATAACGACCGACAGTGGTCTGGTGGCCGGATATCTAAGCCGCGCTGAGGCACATTACTGGATGCCTGATGAAGACGTATTCAATCACTATCGGGGCATCGACGTATCGGGGGATTGGCCAGACAGTGGGGACTTGTTCTCAAACAAAGAAGCGTTCGAATTCATCGAGAAATATAGGGTCGTAAGGACCGCTTCTGTGGATGAATTGAATAGGGCGCCGATAGAAACATTTGGCGAGTGCCAAAAATAGCTGGCCAACTTGCAGGCCCGCTTGGGCACAAGCACTGAAACCGAAACCTTCTGACGCCTACACCGTTTCCTATATTGAAAGACCAACCCCAGATAGCGGAGGCTCACATGGCAGGTGGATGGTCGCGCGATGGCGCGGTGCACGACCAGATCGAGGATTCGATCCGCGATGAGCTGGCGCGTATACAGGCCAGCCGTCCGGCGGGCGAAAGCCTGTCGCATTGCATTGAGTGCGGTGAGCCGATCCCTGAAAAACGCCGCAAGCTGATTGCAGGCGTGAAGTTCTGTGTCGACTGCCAGCAGGAGCGCGATGGCGCGGCGGCCATGCGCGGTGGCATCAACCGGCGCGGCTCCAAGGACAGCCAGCTGAAATAGCGTCTGGCGGCTGCTTGCCCGCCCCTCGATTCGCCCGCATGATGACGCGCGTAGATGAGGGATGTCTTGAGGCGAATGCATAGGGTTTCGCGGCGGATCTGCTTTCTTCTGGCGGCGGCTGCCGGGTGCTCTGGCTTGTCGGCTGCCGTTGCCCAGGACCTGTCTTCCAGTGCGTCAGAGGCAGGCGTAGCGTTAGAGGCGGAAGCCGAGCCTGAAGAGCGCCCGGCGCCATCCTATCCGCCCGGCGCCTTACCCGATGCCTATCCCGACAAGGCGAAGCTTCTGCGCGGTGACATTGATCCGCGTGAGCTTCTGGTGGAGGTGCCCGAAAGCTGGGCCAGCCATCCCGGCATGTATGCCGAGGCTGAAGCGCTGCAGGCCTTTGGTAAGATGCGGGCAGCGGCGGCGCGCGAAGGCGTGGAACTGCTCATTCTCTCGGCTTTCCGCTCCTTCAACCATCAGCGCTGGATCTGGGAGGCCAAATGGCGCGAGCGCTATAAGAGCGGCGCGTTCGAAGCGCCGCGCGATCTTGCCACCCATATCATGCGCTACAGCTCCATGCCCGGCACGTCGCGTCACCACTGGGGCACCGATTTCGATATCAATGCGCTCAACAATCGCTGGTTCGACACGCCCGAGGGCAAGCCCGTCTATGACTGGATGAAGGCGCATGCGGCCGAATATGGTTTCTGCGAGGTCTATTCGGCGCGCGATGGACGGCGGCAGACCGGCTATGAACCGGAGCGCTGGCACTGGTCCTACATCCCGACTGCCTCGCGCTATCTGGCCGCCTATGTTGAGGCGCGCGATGCCCAGCCGCGCGGGTTCGAGGGGGATGTCGCCGCCCCGCAGATCAACTGGCTGACCGACTATGTCCTTGGCATCAATCCCGACTGCCTCTGGACCGCGTCCGATGCTGGCAAGGGCCGGGAGCTGCCGCTGGTTCTGCTGCGCGCGGCGATCGAGGCGGAACAGGCCGCCCGGGTGGAGCAGCTCTGCCTTCGCGATGAGGGGACGCGCGACGAGCTGCTGGCCTGGCGCGCACGCGGGTTCGAGCTGGAGGAGGACGCCGATATTGCAGCCCGGCTGATGCATCTGGAAAATTGCCTTGGAGAGCCGGACCCGGTCCTGCGCGATGAGGTCGCCTATTCGGGGATCGCCCATATCCTGCGCGACGGCGTTGCGGACGATGAGACCTTGCGGGCGCTGAAGGGCGAGCTGCTGGTGCGGATGGCAGCGGATGCAGCGGACCCGGACGGTTTTTCGAAACCCTTCGCGGCGCTTGTCCTGTCGGAGGTGGCGCGCACGGACCGTATTTCGCCCTGGATGAGCTCGGGTGAGCGGCGCATGCTGGTGGCGGCAGGCGCCGCTTATGTCCGTTCGGTGCGCGACTATCGCGGCTTCATAGAGGGCGAAGGCTGGCGCCATGGTCTGGCGCATGGCGCAGACCTTCTCATGCAGCTCAGCCTGAATGAGGAGATCGGCGAGGGCGAGGCCATTGTGATGGCGCGGGCCATCTTCGAGGCGCTGATGGCCGAGGAGGCCCCGGCGCTGGTCTTCGATGAGCCGGCGCGTCTGGCGCGCCCGCTGATCATCCTGACGCGGCGTGGGCTGCTCAATGAGGCGCAGCTTTCAGCCTGGCTGGACATGCTGGCCGATCCGGCACCGCTTGAAAGCTGGCAGGCGGCGTTCGGCTCAGAGGAGGCATTGGCGCGGCGCCATAATGTGCGCGCCTTCGCCTCGGCATTGCTGATTGCCGCGAGCGAAGAGGAGGATGGCGCGCTGGATGCGGTGAAACCCGGCGCGACGCGGCTGTTGGCGAGCGTGCCATAAGGTTACCGCGCTATTAACCCGGACTTAACGCGGGCGGGGCATTCGGTTAACGATTGGACTTGGGCCTTCCGGGCCCCACGATTCGGGTAAAGGGTAAGGATGACCGCTGAGAACGTCTCCCTGATCATCGCGGCCGGCGCGCTGGCGCTGGGGCTGGCCTTTATCCTGTGGGCGCTGCGCACCTCTGACGGCGCACGCGGGGCGGCGCGCAAGTATCGCGAGAAAGCCGCGGACGCAGAGAGTGGGCTCGCCGAACTGAAGTCTGTTCTGGGCGCGCATCCAGGCGTGATCCTCGTCTGGCAGGGCGACGTGCTGGAGGATGAGGATGACGACATCGCGGCGCCGGAAATCCACGGCTCGCCGGTCGCGCTGGCAGGCCTCCTGAAATTTACCGACGATGCGGTCTCCGACGATCCGGCGATCCGTATCATTGAGGGCCTTGCCGACCTGGAAGCGCGCGACGGGGCGGGCAAGGACACGACGCTGCGCGAACGCCTGCGCGAGCTGCGTGAACATGGCCAGCCTTTCTCGCTGACGCTGATCGGGCCGTCCGGGCGCTTCCTTGAGGCGGACGGGCGCACAGCTGGTGCGCGGGCCGTCGTCTGGATCACCGATTCCACCATCAAGGGGCTGGAAGAAAGCTCTGCGCGCGGCAAGCTGGAAGAGGCGCGCCAGATCATTGCGCGCGATCCCACAGCCTTTCTCGACATGCTGGGCAAGTCGCCTTTCCCGGCCTGGCGGGTGTCCGGCGTCGGCCGCCTGCAATGGGCGAACGAGGCCTATATCGAGGCGGTCGATGGCAAGTCGCTCGATCACGCGCTCGACAAGCAGCTTCAGCTTGATGACAAGGCGTCCGAACAGCTGCACAAGACGATTGCCGAGGGTCGCGACATCGACGCGATCCGCAATCTGGTGGTCGACGGCGAGCGCCGCTCCATGCGCATATTGAGCTTTCCGCTTTCAGGCGGGGCCGGGGCGATGGCGTTCGACGTGTCCGAACAGGAAGCCGCCCGTGAGGAGCTGAACCGCCATGTGAAGGCGCATGATGAGACGCTGAACCATGTCGCCGACGGGGTGGCGATCTTCGGGCCGGACCGGCGGCTGACTTTCTATAACCGGGCCTTCTCGTCGATCTGGGATCTTGAGGAAGGCTATCTGCTCGACTCGCCGACCCATGGCGAGCTGCTGGACCGGCTGCGTCAGGACCGCAAGCTGCCCGCGCAGGCCGAATATGCCCGCTGGCGCGCCGATGAGCTGGCGCACTATCAGGACATTTCCGGCATCGAGGAAGACAAGTGGTCGCTGCCCGACGGGCGCACGCTGCAGGTGACGCGCCAGCGCCATCCGATGGGCGGCCTGCTGCTCCTGTTCAAGGACATTACCGGTGAGCTTGACCTGCAGACGAAATTCAACGCGCTGATCAAGACACAGACCTCCACGCTCGACAGTCTGCGCCAGGCGGTGGCGGTGTTCGGGTCTGACGGCCGGCTGAAACTTTCGAACCGGGCCTTCGAATCGCTCTGGGCGCTCGACCCGCAGGATGTGAAGAATACGCCCGATTATGACGATGTGATCGAAGCCTGCCTGCCGCTTTTCAGTGACCGGATGCTGTGGAGCGAGATCAAGGGCCATATCACCGATCCGTCCGCGGCCGCGCGCCGGCCGACTGAAGGCGAGATGCAGCGCACCGATGGCACGACGCTGCATTATATCACCCAGCCGCTGCCTGACGGGAACACGCTGATCGCCTTTGCCGACGAGACGGCGCAGCGGGCGGTTGAGGGCGCCCTGCGGGGCCGCGCAGAGGCGTTTGAGGCGGCTGACCGTCTGAAGACCGAATTCGTACGCAATGTGAGCTATCAGCTGCGCTCACCGCTGACGACGATCCTGGGATATGCAGAATTTCTTCAGTCGGAAACCAATGGTGAACTAAATTCGCGTCAGATGGACAATGTGAATTCCATCCTGACCGCCTCCGATCATCTCAACAAGCTGATTGAGAATATCCTCGACCTCGCCCTGATCGAGGCCGGACGGATGGATCTCGATCTGGAAGACTTCAAGCTGGCCGACGTGGTGCAGGAGAGTGTCGACCTCATCGTCGGCAAGGCGTCCGATACCGAGATCCATGTCCATGCCGAGATCGAGGATGGGCTGGGCACCATCCATGCCGACAAGCGCCGCATCCGGCAGGTCCTGTTCAATCTGTTGTCCAATTCCATGCGCTTTACCGAGCCGGGCGGAGAAGTCACCATTTCTGCGAGCCGGGTCGACCAGATGGCGATCCTCTCGGTGAAGGATAATGGCAAGGGCATCGAGGTGGAGCGTCAGGCGGCGAGCTTTGACAGCTTTACCTCATCCGACCAGCGCGGCGCTGGCCTTGGTCTTGCGCTGGTGAAGAATTTCGTCGACCTGCATGGCGGTTCGGTTGGCATCAAGTCTGTGCCGGGCGGCGGGACCGAAGTGGTCTGCTGGCTGCCCGTCAAGGCTGTCGTGACCCGTCAGCCGGACTGGGACGTCACGCCCGCGCGCGCGAGCGCATGATCGGCGCCGGAGTCCCGATCTCTCCGAAGGGCATGGTCGACACCTCGCGAACCGCAAGCTAGAGCTTTCGCATGACAGACAATATCCAAGCCGTGATCTGGGACTTTGGCGGTGTGATCACCTCCTCTCCCTTCGAAGCCTTCAATCGCTATGAGGAAGAAAAGGGCCTGCCAAAGGACTTCATCCGGGGCGTCAATGCCGTGAATGGCGACACCAATGCCTGGGCCAAGCTGGAGCAGTCCAAGGTGAGCGCCGAGGAGTTTGACGCCCTGTTCCGCGCAGAGGCCGAAGCGCTTGGCCATTCGGTGCCGGGCAAGGACATTCTCGGCCTGCTGTCTGGCAATCTGCGCCCGCGCGTGGTCGAGGCGCTGAAACGCTGCAAGGCAAAGGTGAAGGTCGGCTGCATCACCAATAATGCGCCTGTCGGCAAGGGGGCCGGCATGCAGGCCGACGAGGGCCGTGCGGGCGAAATCCAGAAAGTGTTCGACCTCTTCGACGAGGTGATCGAAAGCTCCAAGCTCGGTATCCGCAAGCCCGATCCGCGCATTTATGCGCTGATGTGCGAGGCGCTGGATGTGGACCCGAAGCAGTGTGTCTATCTCGACGATCTGGGCATCAATCTCAAACCGGCCCGCGCCATGGGGATGACAACGATCAAGGTCCTCAATGAGGATCAGCTTCTGACAGACCTTCAGTCGGCAACCGGATGGCAGCTGACCGCGTAGGCCCCTTCTGGAGGGCGGCGGGCCTCCTGGCGCTCGCAGCTCTTGTGGCTGGCTGCAGCGATGAGCTGCCGCGTGAAGAGGTGCACCTGCAGGTCGAAAAAGCGCCCGACTACATGATGCCGGATGCAGGCCCGGACAGGGGACCGGCGGGGCTCAGCGAGGCAGCGCAGTCGACGATGGCGCGCCTTCAGCAGATTATCGAAAGCAATTCGCTTCGCCGCCTGACGGCGTTTGCCGAGGCCCAGCCCGGCTTTGTCTCCAACTTTGCCGGTGCCTCCCATAGCGATCACTGGGATTTGCTGAGGCGCACCGGCTTCGACCCGATCCTTCGCCTGGAAGAGCTTCTGGCCGGGCCATATGGCACGAAGTCCGTGGCGGGGGAGACCTGGTATGTCTGGCCGGACCTTGCCGCGCTGGAGCCTGAAGCGCTGACGCCGGAGCGGCTGAATTTCAGCCAGCGCGCGCGGCTGGAGGAACTGGTCGGGGAGACAGGGATTGCACAGATAAGGGAAGGGCGCGGCTATCCCGGCATCCGTACCGCAATCGCCGAGGATGGACGCTGGCTCTATTATGTCCACGAAGTTTCAGGCGAGGAGTAAGAACATGGCTGACAAGATGAAAGTTGAAGACGTGCTGGCAAAGGTCGATGGCTGGAAAGCGGCCGATGGCGACACCGATGCGATCACCAAGACGTTCAAGTTCGACGATTTCGCAACCGCTTTCGCCTTCATGAGCGCGAGCGCGACCCAGGCCGAGAAGGCCGACCACCATCCCGAATGGTTCAATGTCTACAATACGGTTGAGGTGACGCTGACCACGCATGACGCCGGCGGTGTCACGCAGAAGGATATCGATCTTGCCAGCAAGATGGACGGGTTCGCGGCAAAGCTGAGCTGATCGCTCAGGCGCTGAGACGCTGGAGAAAAGAGTCGATTTCGCCGAGCGCTTCGCTCTCCTCGCCTGTTGGGTGCGGTGCACTTTCTGAGTGCGCCTCCGCCAGGCACCGGCTGAGGACCGTGATGAGCTGGCGCTCATCAATCGGCTTGGAGACATAATCAGACATGCCGAGCCGGAGATAGCGCTCCCTGTCGCCGGCCATGGCATCGGCCGTCAGTGCGATTACAGGTAGTGTTTCGCACGCGCCGCCCATCTGGCGGATATGCTTCAGGGTTTCAGGGCCGTCCATCTGAGGCATGTGAATGTCCAGAAGAACGAGGTCGATACGCTCCTTCTCCAACAGGTCGAGAGCCTGGGCTCCGCTGCTTGCCTCTATCACGCGCAGGCCGACCGGTTCGACAAAAAGGCGGGCGACGCGGCGGTTGATACGGTTGTCATCGACAATGAGTGCTGTCTTGCCGTGGAAGTCGACAACGCGGTTGTCACGCGCCTTTGGCTCGGAGTCCTGATCAGCGCCGAGCTCTGCCGAAGCACCGGCCTTGGCCGCTTCGGGCACGCCCACGTTAAAGGAGAGTGTGAAGATAGAGCCCTTGCCCGGCTTGCTGACCACAGACACGTCCCCGCCCATCATCTGGGCGAGTTTACGCGTGATGGCGAGGCCAAGCCCCGTGCCGCCAAAATTCCGGGTGGTTGAACGATCCGCCTGCTGGAAGTTCTCGAACAGAAGGGCAATCTGCGCCTCATCCATGCCGATCCCGGTGTCGGAAACATGTATCCTGAGACGAAGGTGATCCGGCGTTTCGCCAGGCTCAGAGGTAACCGCAACGATGACCCCACCTTCGGCGGTGAATTTCAGTGCGTTGGAGACAAGATTGTCGATGCACTGGCGGAACCGGACAGGATCGAATTCGAGGATGGAGGGGACCGACTTGTCGACGATGACGCGCAGGAACAGACCTTTCTCGTCGGCCTTGGGCCGGTAGAAGCTCTCGGTCCGTTTCATCCTGTGGCGGAAATCATCGGCGATAGGGGCGATGTCGAGCTTGCCCGCCTCGATCTTTGACAGGTCGAGAATGTCATTGAGAAGGGTCATCAGCGACTTGGAGCAGTCGAGGATTGCCGTGACCATTTCACGCTCATCGGCGCCGATCTGGCGGCCCGTGAGCGCCTGGGCCATGCCGAGAATGCCGTTGAGCGGCGTGCGGATTTCATGGCTCATCGCGGCGAGGAATTCCGACTTTGCCTCGCTTGCGGCCAGAGCTTCGCGTTTGGCATGACGCAGCTCGCGCTGACGGTCGCGCAGATGGGTGACGTCGGCGCTGAGGCTCATGATTCCGCCGTCGGGCAGGCGGCAGAAATTGACCTCGATATGGCGCCCCGAACGTGTCCACATATCGAGATCCTCACAGGCGAGAATCTTGCGGTAAAGATCCGTGGCGAGTTGAAGGGGATCGTATCCGCTTTTCTCCTCAAGCGTGTCGAGGACGGACGCATACATGGCCTGAAAAGGCTCTGTGCCCTTCTCAAGTTCGGCGAACAGGGTCGGATAGTGGCTGCGCGCCTTTTCATTTACATAGACGAGGCTGAAATCCTCGCGGTGGATGGCGACGCCATGGTCGACGCGTTCGACGGCCTCTAGAAGCTGCTCCAGTGTGAGACTGAGTTCTCTGTTCTGCGGCACGGCACTCTTTCCCCCTTGTTCTCGGCCGGACTGTCGGCCCGATTCATTTAAAAACCCTTCATGTTGCAGCAGACGAATCACAGGTAGAGCGTCGCTTGACGCCGATGCTGCAAGCTGAAACTGGAGAAGTTGAGATCAGCAAACAGGACCGAGGGAGGACCGATATGGGACGGGTCGAGGGAAAGAAGGCATTCATCACGGGCGGCGCGCAGGGCCTTGGCGAGGCCACGGCCTGGATGCTGGCGCGCGAGGGCGCGAAAGTGACGGTGACAGACATCAATGGCGACGGTGCGGCCAAGGTGGCCGGGGCGATCAATGCCGATCTGGGTGAGGGGACGGCCTTCTCCTGGCAGCACGATGTCACTGACGCGGAGCGCTGGCAGACTGTCCTCAAAGAGGCCCATGACGCGATGGGCGGGCTGAATGTGCTGGTGAATAATGCCGGTATCGGCTCACTCGGCTCTGTCGAGGACGAGAATTACGAGATGTTCCGCAAGGTGCAGGAGATCGATGTCGATTCGATCTTTCATGGCTGCAAATACGCGATTCCGCTGATGCGTGAGCATGGCCTTGGCTCCATCGTCAATATTTCCTCGATTGCCGGTATCATCGCGAGCGGGAATTACATTGCCTACAATACGGCCAAGGCGGCGGTGCGGCATATGTCGAAGTCGATTGCGCTCCACTGCGCCAAGACGGGCGGGCAGATCCGCTGTAATTCGGTCCACCCGGTCTTCATCAACACGCCGATCCTTGATCACACCAAGGAGATGTTCGGCGAGGAAGAGGCGCTGAAGAAGCTCGGCAGGCAGATCCCGCTCGGCAAGGTGGGAGAGCCTGACGATATCGCCTATGCGGTTCTCTACCTCGCTTCAGATGAGAGCAAGCTCGTCACCGGTATCGAGCTGAAGGTGGATGGCGGTATCTCGGCGATGTAGTCAGTGCGGCGTTGGCTCGCCGAGCTTGTTCTCCCGGGCGAGCCGGCGCTGGTGGCGGGCCCGCATGAGCGGGGCGACCTTCCAGGCAACAAGCGCCGCCAGAAGCGCGCTGCCCACGACGACAACCGGAATGGAATAGGCGAGGTAGCCGGCAAGGGGCGTGACCAGCACGACGATCATGCCGATCCCGAAAAGGACCGCCTGTGCCATCCCACAGATGAGGAAGCTGATCGCTGAACGATTGGTCATTGGGGGCTGCACAGGTCCGGGTTCATTGCATTGCAACCCTGCAGGCAGAGGCAGGGTTCCGGACCGGCGTGCGTAGTGTTGAGATGGCTCGGAGCCTGACATGGCCGAGGAGATGGCCCAAATAGCGCTTGCTGGGCGCCGTGTGTTCATGATATGTTCCATGCCTTATCAGGAAAGGTGGGACAGATGATTGGATATGTGACTTTCGGGACAAATGACCTCGATCGCGCGGCGAAATTCTATGACGCCATCGCTGCCGAGATGGGCACCGGGCGGATGATGGAGTTCGAGACCTATATCGCCTGGGGAAGCATGGACGGTCCGGCGGGGATTGCCGCGACGAAGCCGTTTGATGGCCAGCCGGCCACGGTTGGCAATGGCACCATGGTGGCGCTACAGGCCAAAGACCGCGCCCAGGTCGACAGGATCTATGAGATCGCGCTCGCCAATGGCGGCAGCGATGAAGGCGCGCCCGGCCCGCGCGGGGAGGATGGCTTCTATGCCGGCTATTTCCGCGACCCTGACGGCAACAAGCTGAACGCCTTTACCATGGGCTGAACCTGAAAAGGCCGGAGGGTCACCCTCCGGCCTTTCTATCGTCTGAACAGGCGTCTGGACTATTGGGTGTCGCTGTCCATGTCCGGCTCACTGCCGACGGGCATGCGGCTATAGGTCAGTGTGTTGCCACGTGGATAGGATGTCAGCTCCAGAGTCTCGTCATTCAGCTCCAGGATGCCGTAGCAGAGCTCCTCGCCCGTGTCGGTCGACGTCATTGTGAGGAGTGGCATGTCGGCGGTCTCGTCCGGCGCATCCTCGCAGGTGTCGACCAGTTCGAGCGTTTCGGTGCTGAGCAACTCATCATCATACATCATGGTGACTGTGCCATCGATGATCGACATTTCGGAGCGATCGTCCTCGCCGGAAATCCAGTTGCCCTGAAGATCATCCATCGTGGTGTCGCCTTCCGGCATGTCCATGCCGCTCTCGGTGACCGCGCCGTCGCTCATGCCGGCGGTTTCGGAGCTGGTCTCCATATCGCCGCCGGGTGCCTCCTCGAGGCCGACGGCCGGATCGTCGGTCAGCGAGCCTTCGCTTTCGATGGCGCCGTCTGCCGGGGGTGTTTCTTCGGCGGTGTCCGGCCCGCCGCAGGCGGCCAGCAGCAGTGCGGCAGAGCAGGTGGCAATGGCGATAGGGGTACGTTTCATGGCGGTATCTCCTTTGGTCATCCCCCCTAGAGGTAGCCGCGTTCAGCCTGCGGGCAAGTTCAGGCCGCCCGGCGCGTCTCGCGATAGAGCCGGTAGGCAAGGAGAACCACCATCATGGCCGCGCTGAAGATGAGGGGCAGGTGCGTGTCGAGCGTGTAAAGCGCGGCGCCGAGAAGCGGACCGAAGATGAAGCCGGAGGGCGGGGCTGCGGCCAGGAGGGCGGCGGCGCTGCCCTGTTCGTGACGTTCGACGGACAGGCTGCCAAGGGCATTGGCCGCCGGCACCGACATGGCAGAGCCCGCGCCCACGAGGGCGAAGGCAGCGCACATGGCGGGGAAATTGTTGAGCAGCGCGGCGGCGGTATAGCCGGTGGCGATCAACCCCAGCCCCAGGGGAAGAAGACGGCGAGGGGAAGGATGAACCCGCTGTACGTAACCAAACTGAACAGTAATGAGCATGACCGCCATACAGGAAAAAACGATTCCGACAGCCTGCACGGTCTCTGCCTCCGCAATTGCGAACCGGTCTTCCATCAGCCAGGCAAGGGTCTGCTGGATCGCGCCCACGGCGATGAAATAGCAGAGGAGGAAAAGAAGGTGCGGCAGCACGCGCGGATCGCGCATGCGCAAAGGTTCCGGGCGGCTGCGGTCGCGGTTGCCACGCGATTTAGGCAGCGCAAAGCTGACGAAGAGCCCGGCAATGGCACAGAAGACGATGGAGCCCCAGATCGGGGCGAGGGCGCCGAATTCTGCAAGGACACTGGAGCCGGCCGGGCCGAGAATGGAGCCAAGCGCCATGGCGGCGCTCAGCATGCCGAGCCCGCCCGCGCGCGTTGCGCTCGTTGTTGCATCGGTCATCGCCGCCATCGCGGCGGGTTGGAGCCCGGGCGCGAGAAGGCCGAACCAGAGGCGCGTAAACACCAGAAGGAAGAAGGTCGACAGTCCTGTGACGATGCCCACCAGGGCGGCCTGCAGCGCGAAGAGGAAGATCATGTTCGACCCCGCCATCGCGAACAGGGAAAAGACCATGACGCGCTTGCGCCCGAAACGGTCGGCCCAGCGCCCCCATTGCGGGATCATCAGGGCATAGATGGCCGCCGAAAGGGTGAGAATGCCAGCGACTTCGATTTCTGTAAGGCCCGCTTCCCGAGCAAGCGGGGCGACAACCACGAAATTGATGGTCATACCGGCGCCCATCGCAACGTTTGAAAAGGCGATGACGCCTTTCTGCCAGCCGCTCAAGGGGCGGAGCGGCTGCTCGCTACCGGTCTGATGACGCATATTCCCCGCCTCGTGTCAGAGTTGAAGATGGCGGGGTTTCGCCAGAGCTGCAAGCGCCATTCCGGCAATTGCGAGCTTGCCCCTGCGTGAAGCGGCGCAGCTTTCGTATTGCAGAGCGCGGTCCATTCAGATTAGTCAGGCCTTCAGTTTGAAGGAGAACAGATCCGTGCACGAACTCGTCGTGGCGCTCTATCAGTATTTCGTCTATCCGATCCTGACGCTTCTGCTGTTCGCGCTGTTTGGTTATGTGATCATGAGCTGGCTGTTCATGTTCAATGTTCTTTCGCCCTATGGCCAGGTCGCCAGGCAGATCTATTCCATGCTGGAATCGGTGCTTGAGCCCTTTTTGCGCCCGATCCGCAACACGATCCCGCCACTCGGACAGCTCGACCTGTCGGTTTTCATCCTGGCGCTCCTGATCCTGTTCTTCCGCGACTGGCTGTTCCCGCAGCTCATCTTTGCGACGCCGGCCTGATGCGGCTTGCGGTCCGCGTGACGCCGAAATCCTCGGCGGACCGGATCGAGGACGTTATGCCGGATGAGACCGGCCGCAACATGCTCAAGATGCGCGTGCGCGCCGTGCCGGAAAAGGGCAAGGCCAACCGGGCCGTCGAAAAGCTGCTGGCAAAGGCGCTCGGCCTGCCAAAATCTGCCGTGAAGGTGGTGACCGGCGAAACGAGCCGGATTAAGGGCGTGGACATCGAGACCGAACCCGGCAGCGCCGCGGCGCGCCAGATCGAGGAGTGGATGGGCGATGGGTGAACGTATCAGCGGAAAAGAGGTCGCAGAACAGGTTCGAGCGCGCGTCGGCGCTGCGGTGGCGACACTGCCGGCAGCACCGGCACTGGCCGTTGTGCTGGTTGGCGAAGATCCGGCAAGCCAGGTCTATGTCCGCAACAAGGTACGCCAGACTGAAGAGGCAGGCATGCGCTCCCTGCATCATCACCTGCCCGCCGACGCGACACAGGCCGAGGTCGAGGCGCTGATCTCTGATCTCAACCATGACGCAGACGTCGATGGTATCCTGCTGCAGCTGCCGCTGCCCAAGGGCCTCGACGAGCAGAAGGCGATTGAATGCATCGCGCCTGCCAAGGATGTGGATGGCCTGACCGAGGCGAGCGCCGGTCGGCTGGTCCTTGGCAAGGACGGCCTACGCCCCTGCACGCCGACGGGCTGTGTCATCCTGGCGAAATCGGTCCTGGGGGATGACCTTTCCGGAAAGAATGTCGTCGTCATTGGCCGCTCCATCCTTGTCGGCAAGCCTGCGGCGCTTCTGTTCCTTGCAGAGCACTGCACCGTGACGATTGCGCATTCACGGACCAAGGACCTTGAGGCGCTCTGCCGGACGGCCGACATCCTCGTTCCGGCTGTGGGGCGCCCGCAAATGGTCAAGGGCGACTGGGTGAAGCCGGGTGCTGTCCTCATCGATGTCGGCATCAACCGCATCGACGCGCCGGAGAAGGGGAAGGGCAAGACGCGGCTCGTCGGCGATGCGGACTTTGCGTCCTGCGAAGCCGTGGCCGGTCATATCACGCCCGTGCCGGGCGGTGTCGGACCGATGACGATTGCCTGCCTCCTGCGCAATACGGTGATCGCCGCGTGTTATCGCCGCGGCTGGGATATTCCGCAAAACCTCGGCTAGGTGCGAACGCCCTGGCGCCCTTGTGCGTTTGGAAGGCGGTTGCACGGAGAAACACTATGCAAAAGCCGAAGACATTCCTTGGATGGGCAGGCGTGGTTTTCATGCTGACGGTGATTGCCGTCATCGTGATGCTGGCGGCCAGTATTGCCTTTGTTGTCGTGGCGGGGGTCGCGATCCTCGGTGCGGTGATCGCGCTGGTCCTGCTGCTCGCCAAGCGCAAAGCGGAAAAAAGCCGGGAAATAGAGTGAGCCAGAGCATCAGCCCGCCGAACACAGAGTTTTTCAGTCAGCTCTGGGAGGCGCAGTCAGGCTGTTGCGCGCTTTGCGGCGGGCCGATGCCGCAGAGCCGGTTCGCGGTGGCGCACGCCTCAATCTGGAAGCGGCGGCGCCCCACCTTCGATCACATAGTTCCGCTTGCCGCAGGCGGGCCGGACAATCCGGACAATCTCCAGCTGGCCCATGCCGATTGCAACAAGCGTAAGGGCAGGCGTCAGGCCGGGTCAGACGGGCGGGTAGCCACATAGGCCATGCCGCAGGCGATCAGCGCAAGCGCGACCGCCAGCCAGGCCCAGCGGCCCCAGAGCACCGCTGTGGAGATCCCGCTGGCAAGCGCCATGCCGAAAATGGCGCCGGATTTCGACTTGCGCGACAGCGTGCCCTGTTCGATGAAACTGCGGATGGGCGGGCCAAAGCCGGGGCGCCCGTAGATCCAGTCGCGCATGGCGGGGCTGGAACGGGCAAAACAGAGGGCGGCGCCGATCCAGAATATGGTGGTCGGCCAGACCGGCAGGAAGATGCCGATGGCGCCAAGGCCAATCAGCAGGAATCCGAGGACACGGGCGATCAGCATGGCAGTGTCTTCGCGCTCCTCATGAATGCGGCGGGCCGGGTGAGCGGCATTCCCTGGCAGGTGCCAGATGTGCCGCGCCCGGGCAAGCTGGATGTAGATGGCTGATGTCTGCGGGCGAGCCCTGGCTGATTTTCTGGGCAGGCCGCGCTTTTGTGCGCCGCCTATCTATCAGCGATGGCGCGAGCGCAGGCGTCCGCGCTCGCCCAGGCCCACTGGAAATTATAGCCGCCGAGCCAGCCGGTGACGTCGACGCATTCGCCGATGAAATAGAGGCCGGGCACCAGCTTGCTTTCCATCGTCTTTGAGGAAAGCCCGTCTGTGTCGATGCCCCCTGCTGTGACCTCTGCGGTGCGGTAGCCTTCGGTTCCGGCCGGGACCGGTTTCCAGTGTTTGAGGGCGGTCGCGACGGCGTCCATTTCCGCCTTCGAGAGCTGAGCGAGTTGTTTGCCTGAAGGCATGCCGGGCCAGCCTGAAATGTACTGGCCAAGCCGGGCGGGAAAGCGGCCCGACAGCCAGGTTGAGAAAGCCTGTTTCGGGTGGGCTTTGCGGTCTTCGGCGAGTTCATCCATCAGCGTGGTGCCCGGCGCGAGATCGATCTCCACCGGCTCGCTTTCGTGCCAGTAGGTCGAGGCTTGCAGCATGGCGGGGCCGGAAAGGCCGCGATGGGTAAACAGCATGGCTTCGTGAAAATCCGGGCCGCTCCCCGCCTTCGCATCGACCATGCAGGAGACCCCGGAAAGCTCTGAAAAGGCGTCCTTGAAAGCGCCCGTAAAGGTGAACGGCACGAGGGCAGGGCGGGTCGGGACGATGTCATGACCGAACTTGCGGGCGATATCATAGGCAAGACCGCTGGCGCCCATTTTCGGGATGGAGAGTCCGCCTGTGGCGACGACGAGTGTCCGTGCCTTCAGCGGGCCGCCGCTTGTGGCCACATGGAAAAGACCATCCCGATGCTCGACCTCCCCAATCTGGGTCTCCAGCCGCATCTCGCCGCCGGCGGCTTTCAGATCTCCGACGAGCATGTCGATGATGGCGCCAGATCTCTGGTCGCAGAAAAGCTGGCCGAGCGTCTTTTCGTGCCAGGTGAGGCCGGCCTTGGCGACGCGGTCGCAGAAGTCCCAGGGGCTGTAGCGGGCGAGCGCCGATTTGGCGAAATGCGGGTTCTGCGAGACGAAATTGTTCGGGCCGGTCTCGATATTGGTGAAGTTGCAGCGCCCGCCCCCGGAGATCCGCACCTTTTCGGCAGGCTTGCGGGCATGGTCCACGACAAGGACGCGCTGGCCGAGCTCACCCGCGCGCGCGCCGCAGAAAAGCCCGGCCGCGCCTGCGCCAAGTACCAGTGTGTCGATCACCTCAGACAGGATCCAAATCCCTAAAAAGTCTCAATCTGGCCCTGTTCGCGGCATAGCAAACTCCTGTAAAGGGAAGAACGCACCAGGAGAAGGACGCAGGTTATGGCAGGGCTGACCTTGAGAGCGAGGGGAATTCTGGTGTCGGGGCTTGCCGCGCTGCTGGTGGCTTGCGGCGGCGGAGATGAACCGCCTGCGCCGGTTAATCCAGAGACGGCAGGCGGTGAGGTGGTCGAACGCTCCCGCTCGGCGCAGGCCGCTGCAGAGCGGCGCGAGCGCGAGCGTCAGGCGCTTGCCGAGGCCGAAGAAGGCCGCTTTGTCTATTTCCGCTATGCGCCCGATACCAGCGGTGAACAGCCGCGCGCCTGTCTCGTCTTCTCCCAGCCGCTGGATCCGGAGATCGACTACGCGACCTATATCCGCATGAAGCCGAAGGTACGTCCGGCCTATGCGGTGGAGGGGCGCGAACTTTGTCTTGAAGGTCTGGATTTTGCCCAATCCTATACGGCGACAATCCTTGAAGGTCTGCCCTCGGTTGAGGGCGCCGGGATCGAGCGTGAGGAAGAGGTCCAGATCAGCTTTGAGGACCGTCCGGCCTATGTCGGGTTCAAGGGCGCAGGTGTCATCCTGCCGCGCGAGAATGCCGACGGCCTGCCCATTGAGACGGTGAATGTCGATGAGGTCGATGTCACGGTCTACCGCGTCAATGACCGCGCGCTGGCTTTCAAATCCATCAGCCAGGGCGATGAGGCCGCGCAGGGGCGTTATTCATACCTCTATGGTGAGGAAGACCCGCGCGATGTCTCGACCGAGACCTGGTCGGGCAGCATGGATATCGACAATGTCACCAATGCCCCGGTGACCACGGTCTTCCCGCTGCAGGATGTGATTGGAGAGCTGAAGCCCGGCTCGTATTTCGTCGAGATCCAGGATGCCCGGGAGCTCAGCGATTATGATGGTCCGGCCGCGTCCGCGCGCCGCTGGATCATGCTGACCAATCTGGCGCTGACCGGTTATCGTGGAGAGAATGGTCTCGATGTGACGCTTCGCTCTCTGCAGGATGGTGAGGTTCTGTCCAATACGCGCGTGCAGCTGGTGGCGTTCAACAATGAGGTGCTGGCCGAATCCGAAACCGGCGAAAATGGCCGCGTGCGCTTTGATGCGCCGCTTCTGGCCGGAACCGGCAATTCGGCGCCGCGCATGGTTATGGCGTTCGGAGCGAAGGGCGACCTTGCCGTTCTGGACCTGTCGCGCGCGCCGATTGACCTGTCAGAGATGAGCACGGGCGGGCGCACGACGCCGGGGCCTGTCGACGGCTATCTCTATGCCGACCGCGGCATTTTCCGGCCCGGTGAGACGGTGCACCTGACGGCGATGATGCGCGACCGTAGCGGAGTGGCGATCTCTGACCGGGCCGGCCAGCTGGTCATGTACCGTCCGAACGGTGTGGAGGCTGACCGGATGCGCTTTACGGCCGCTGAGGGCGGCGCGCTGGTCTGGGATTATGAGCTGTCAAAGACCGCTTCGCGCGGCATGTGGCGGGTCGTGCTGGAAATCGACGGCGCCCCGGAGGCCGGCTCGCTGCGTTTCTCGGTTGAGGACTTCGTGCCGCAGCGGATCGCAGTGGAGCTGGACGCCGATGAGGATGACTATATCCCGGCGGGCGGCTCGCGGCTGATTTCGGTGGAAAGCCGGTTTCTCTATGGCGCGCCAGGCGCGGGCCTGACGGTTGAGGGACAGGCGCGGCTTGAAACCGATCCGAGCCCGTTCGAGGCGTTTGACGGCTTTGAATTTGGCCGTACCGACGAACAGTTCCGCGAGGAGATCATCGAGTTCGAACCCCAGACGACCGATGGGGCGGGCCGCGCGACCGTGCGCCTTGATCCCGGCGGGCGGGGCGATGAGTCCAGCTATCCCCTGCGTCTCAATGCGAATGTCAGTGTGATGGAGCCTGGTGGACGCGCGGTAACCGAAAGTGTGCGCATCCCCTACCGGCCGCGGGATGTATATCTCGGTATCCGCAAGGATTTCGAGGGCCGCGCCGAAGAGGGCGGACCGGCCCGCTTCGAGCTGGCGGCTCTCAGCGATTCCGGGGATGTCCTTGATACCAGGCTCGACTGGCGGGTCATCGCCATCGACTATCACTATGACTGGTACCGCGAGGACGGGCAGTGGCGCTGGCGGCGTTCGCGCACGGTGCGGACGGTAAATGAGGGTGTCGTGGACACCGACGGAACGACGCAGTCGGTCAGCGTCGACGGTCTGGAATGGGGCCGCCATGAGCTGATCGTCAGCGCCGCAGATGGAAGCGCAGAGGCGAGCACCGCCTTTCAGGTTGGCTGGGGCGGCTCTGTCTCGGATGACGGCGTCGAAGCGCCGGACCGGGTGGAAGTCGTGATCGACGAGCAGACCATCGTGCCGGGCCGTCCGGCTGCTGTCACGATTGTCGCCCCCTATGATGGCGAGGCGCAGATCGTGGTCGCCACCGACAAGATCCTTCGCGTCGAGACGCGCGACGTCTCTGCCGAAGGCACGCAGTTTACCCTGCCGGTGACCGAGGAATGGGGCGAGGGTGCCTATGTGCTCGTCAATGTCTACACGCCGCGTGACCCGGTGCTGCAGGCCAAGCCGCGCCGGGCCGTGGGTGTTGGTTATATCCCGGTCGATATGGATGCCCGCACGTTCGATGTGGAGATCGACGCACCCGATATTGTGCGCCCGCGACGCGAGCAGACGATCCGGGTCGATATTGGCGATGGGCCGCGTGAAGGCGTCTACATGACGCTGGCGGCTGTCGATGAGGGGATCCTGCAGCTCACCAAATTCCAGAGCCCCGATCCGGTGGACTATTATTTTGGCAAGAAGGCGCTGGGTGTCGATATCTATGACGATTATGGACGCCTTCTGGACCCCAATATGGGGCTGCCCGCCGAAGTGCGCACAGGCGGCGACCAGCTGGGCGGGGAAGGCTTGAGCGTTGTCCCGACGAAAACGGTGGCGCTGTTCTCGGGCAAGCTCGATGTCGGGCGCTCCGGGCGCGCAGAGGTCACCTTTGATGTGCCGGACTTCAATGGTGAGCTTCGCCTGATGGCGGTCGTGTGGTCCCAGACGGGGCTTGGCTCTGCCAGCCGCCCGCTGACCGTGCGCGATCCAGCGCCGGCAGAGCTGATCCTGCCGCGCTTCCTGGCGCCGGGCGATGAGGCGGTCGCGACCGTCTCGATTGACAATATCGAGCTTGAAGGCGGAACTTTTACCGCCTCTCTCGATGCGACCGACCCGGTTAGTGTGGCAGCAAGCGAACTGTCGCATACCATTCCGGCAGGCCAGCGGGCCGATGAGGGCCTGCGGCTCACCACCGACGCGACAGGGATTTCGAGCCTGCGGCTCGATGTGCAGGGGCCTGAAGGCTACCGCGTCAGCCGCAACTATCAGATCGAGACGCGCTCGCCCTGGCTTCCGGCCACGCGGATTTCGACCGCCACCATGTCGCCGGGCGACAGCTGGTCCATCCCCGATGACATCCTGTCTGGCTATGTGCCGGGAACGGCGGAGGTGACGGTGAGCTTCTCGGCGCTGCCGCTCGATGCCAATGCGCTCTACACATCACTGGCGCGCTATCCCTATGGCTGTACCGAACAGACGGTGAGCCGGGCGATGCCGCTGCTTTATTCAGAGCAGCTTGTCGCCATGGGCGCCGATGAGGACGCGCGGGAACCGGCCGGTACGCAGATTCAGGAAGCGGTCACCGCCGTGCTGAACCGCCAGTCGTCGGAAGGCGCGTTCGGTCTCTGGCGCGAGGGGGACGGCAATGCCTCGCCCTGGCTTGGCGCCTATACGACGGACTTTGTCTACCGCGCCAGCGAGGCCGGCTATGAAGTGCCGCAAGCCTCCCTCGACCGCGCCTTTGAGTCCATGCGGGCGGTGGCGCAGGGGGATGCCTGGCGGGCCTATGGCTATGACACCAATGTCTGGGAGAGCGAGTGGCACAACGATACCGAAGCGCGCCTGATGCGGCGGGCCTCGGCCTATGCGCTCTATGTGCTCGCGAAGGCCGGCAAGGCCGATATGAGCCGTCTGCGCTATCTGCATGATCGTGAACTGAACCGGATCGAAAGCCCGCTGGCACGCGCGCACCTTGGGGCCGCGCTGGCCTTCATGGGGGATCGCTCGCGCGCCTTCAGCGCTTTCGAAGCGGCTGAAGAGGCGCTCGGTTATCAGAATACGGGCGACTATTATCAGACGCCGCTGCGCGATCTTGCCGGGGTTATCGCGCTGGCCGCAGAAGCGGACTTTAACGAGATTGCGTCGCGTCTGGCCGAGAAGCTGGGAGAGGATGCGCCGGACCCGAGTGAGTTCAGCACCCAGGAAAAGGCGTTTGCGCTTCTTGCACTCAATGCCATGAATGATGGCGGCGAGGACTATCGCATGATCGTTGAGGGTCTCGGCAACGGAAACAATAATGACCGGCGCTATCAGTTGAGCGCGGATCAGGCGACGAGCGATGTGAGCTTCACACTGGGGCCGCACGGGGCCTCCATGTTCCGCACGGTGATGGTGCGCGGGGCCCCGGATTCGCCGCCGCCTGCTGTCTCCTCGGACCTTCGCGTTACCAAGAATATCCGGACGCTTCAGGGCGGGGATGTCGACCTTTCCGGTATCGATCAGGGTGACCAGCTTGTCGTGACCGTAAAGATCACGCCTGAACAGCGCCGCACCAATCCGGTTATCGTGGCCGATCTTCTGCCGGCCGGGTTCGAGATCGAGACGGTCCTGAAACCCGCCGATGGCGCGCGGGAGGACGGCACGGACGGTGTCTTTGCCTGGGCCGGGGAGATCGATGAGGCGAAGACAGCCGAGGCGCGCGATGACCGCTTCGTCGCCGCCATCGACGTGCGCGATGAGCCGGTAAGGCTCGCCTATGTCGTGCGGGCGGTGACGCCGGGCGAGTTCGTCATGCCGGGCGTCAATGCAGAAGACATGTACAGGCCCAGCGTCTTTGCCCGCTCCACTCCCGGCCGCATCACCATCGATACGGTGAATGCGGCGACCGGCGGGCAGAGATGATCTGGCTCAAGCGGTCAGCCATTGCCCTCGTGGCAGGGCTGGCCGTGCTGTTCGCGCTCGACCGGCTGTTTCCGCCGCCGCTGGAGCGGGCGAGCGGGGTTTCGGTCTTGGTCAGCGACCGGGATGGGCACCCGCTGCGCGCGATCCCGACAGCCGACAATTACTGGCGCTTTGCAGCCGATCTCGATGAGATCGACCCGGTTTTCATCGAGGCACTTCTGGAAGTGGAGGATCAGCGCTTCTGGCGCCATGGCGGGGTCGACTGGCTGGGCATGGTGCGGGCGGCGTGGAGCTCAGCGCTGGCGGGCCGTGTGGTGTCCGGCGGATCAACCATCACGATGCAGACCGCACGCCTGCTGGAGCCGCGCCCGCGTACGGTGGCGTCGAAGCTGATCGAGATGTTTCGCGCCCATCAGATCGAGGCGCGGCTTTCCAAGGAAGAAATCCTCGAACTCTACCTCACGCTGACGCCCTATGGCGGCAATATAGAGGGGATACGGGCGGCAAGCTGGCGCTATTTCGGGCGGGCGCCGGACCGGTTGTCGGATGACCAGATCGCGCTGCTGATTGCGCTGCCGCAGAGCCCGGAAGTGCGCCGGCCAGACCTTCGCCCGGAGGGGGCTGACAAGGGCCGCAAGGCGATTGTCTCCAAACTCGAACGGCTCGGCTATCTCGATGCCGTCCGCGCCGAGGATGCGCGCATGAGTGAAATGCCGACGGGCGCTTACGCCTTTCCCGTGCGGGCCTGGCACGCCACTGAAAGGGCGGCGCGCGGGAAGGGGGGCGATGTGCGCTCCAGCCTCGACAGCCGTTTGCAGACCGAGATGGAAGCGCTGGCGCTCTCGCATGCGAAGGAATTCGGCCGGGAGACGCAGGTCGCCATTCTCGTCATCGATATTCCGACGCGCGGGGTGCGCGCGGCGGTGGGGTCGGCTTCGCGCGATCTGCCTGGCGGCTGGCTGGACCTGACGGCGCAGGCGCGCTCACCGGGGTCCACGCTCAAGCCTTTTATCTATGCCATGGCCTTCGACGATGGCGAGGCGAATGGATCGACGAAGATTGCGGACCTTCCAAAACGCTTTGCCTCTTATCAGCCAGACAATTTCGACCGCATGTTCCGGGGCGATGTCCGGGTTTCCGATGCGCTTCAGCATTCGCTCAACGTGCCGGCGGTACTGGCGCTGGACCGGATAGGGCCGCAGCGCTTTGCCGCGACGCTGGCCCTCGCCGGCGCGCCCCCGCGCATTCATGGCGGGGCGGACAATGAGGCAGGCCTTGCCCTGGCGCTGGGCGGGGCGGGCCTGACAGCCCGGGAGCTGGGCGTGCTCTATGCCGCGCTGGGCGATGGCGGCCGCGCGAAACCGCTGGTCTGGACCGTTGAAGACGAGGCAGCCAGCCGCGAGGCAAAAGGCTTCCATCTCATGGAAGCGGAAAGCGCGGGCGAGATCCTCTCCATCCTGAGACGTGCGCCGACCCCTGAGGGACGCATGCCCGGACGTCTTACGGCCAATGCCCCCCAGATCGCCTTCAAGACGGGAACCTCCTATGGGTTCCGCGATGCCTGGGCTGCCGGGGTTTCGGGCGACCATGCGATTGTCGTCTGGGTCGGCCGCGCGGACGGGGCGCCGCGTCCGGGGGCGACGGGACGGCGTGATGCACTGCCTATCCTCTATGAGGTCGCGGACCGTGCAGCCTATCATCTGGGCGGGGATGGGGATGCTGCCGCGCGCCTGATGAGACAGGTGCCAAAGCAACCGGACGGGGCGCTGTCTGCATTTGACAGGGGCGAAGACCGCGCCCCGCATATCCTGTTTCCACCGAAGGATGCAGAGCTCTGGTCGGGACGGATCAATGGTGCCCCGGCGCGGCCCTTCGTGCTGGCCGGACGCGGCGAAGGCACACTCAGCTGGTTTGTCGACGGGCAGGCGTGCGAAACCGATGCTGCGGGCCTGCCTGTCTGGCAACCTCGGAAGCCGGGTTTCTATACGATCAGCGCTGTCGACGCGTCGGGCCGCGAAAGCCGCGTGCAGGTTCGGGTCATCGGGATCGGAGAGAGTTAAAGCGCCTCAGCTCCAGGGATTGAAGCGGGATTTGCGCCGGACCGGTTTTTCGGGCTTGCTGTCCTTGCCGCTCCGTTTCTCGCGCTTGCGCTCCGGGGCTGGTGCGTCCCCTTCGGCAAAAAGATCTTCGTCGGCGCTCTGCGAGCCTGCCTCTTCATCCGGAGGCGACACGGCGTCGAGGTCTGCGGGAGAGACCTCATCGGGCTGGTCTGTATCATCCTCCTCGGCTGAAGATGAAACGGGGGCGGCTTTGAAGCCGTGTCCGGTCTCGTCAGATACGGAGAACTCTTCCTCAATCCGGGCGCGAAAGCCGCGCAGGCTCAAGGGGAAGCTGGGCGGCGGCCTGCCGGGGACGGTGTCGTCCTCCGAGTAGTCGTAGCGGGTCGTGCTGCGCGCGGTTGCGCCTAGCCTCATGCCTGTGGAGGCGGCGCCGAGTTCCGACTCTGTGTCCTCCTCGGCTGCGGCCTCGTCCGATATCTCGGCGCCGATTACCTGGGCGTCGCCAAGACCAAAGGGGACATAGGGGCGGGCAGGCCTCCGGTTTTCGGACCTGATGTCCGCAGGGCCCGCATCCGGACCGGCCCGGTCCCAGACATCGGGCTTTTCGGCGGGCGAGGACGTCGTTTCCGACGCGGCAGAGAAGGCGGTGACTTCATCGCCCTGGCTGAGATTGCGATAGGCAGAGCCAGCGCTGGACCCTCTGCCATTGACCTCGTCCGCCAGGCGGGCGACAGCGCCCCCGACATCTTCCTCGTCGAAACCGGTGATCTCGCCTTCCGGCATGATGTCGTCTTCGATGATAGCCGTTTCCGGGACGCTGGCATCGACCGGCGGGGTCTCTTCCTCGAGGTTGGGCGTAGCGGCTTCGCGCGATTGCGGCGGGGCAGATGTCTCGCTCTCTGCAGGCGGTTGCGCGGCTCCAGGCTTGCTGGCATTCGTGGCATGCCCGCTCAGCCCGGCCAGCAGGGCGTCGATGGCCGCTTCCGTGCCCTTGGCGATGCGGGAGGCTTCCTTGACCACCGAGACGATGAGGTCGCTATAGGTGCCGCGGTCCTCATGCGGGGTTTCCTTGAGCACGCTGGCGGAGGCTTCCTCAAGAATGCGGCCCTTTTCGGTCGTCAGGGTTACGCGCGGCGGGCTTTCACTCAGTTTCACCGCATAGCCCTCTGTGGCGTAGATGACGCCGCCTTCGCGCGCCTCGGCCCAGTCGATCTGCTTGAGCGCCGTCATTTCGGCGAGCTTGTCGATGAGTTTCTGTGTCGAGGGATGAAGCATGGGCCTATCGTCCGTCAGGCTGGGAGGGGGACCTCTAACACTAGCTCCGATGGGGCGCGGTTCAAAGCCATCCTGTCCGGCTTGACCACAATTCTTCAGCCTTGCCCGGTTCCACACGCCGCCAGCGCTTCACTATTGCTGGCCATGCGTCCAGATAGGGCGGGTGAACCATGAGCTTTACATAAGGATGGGCGTGTTCGCAGCGGTGTTCGCCTCGCTTGCGCTGCTGGAGACGCTGGCGCCGCGCAGGCAGCCGGCGCTGTCTCGCCGCGACCGCTGGCCGGGCGAAGCGGCGATCTTTGTCGTGTGCGCTGTACTTGGCAGGCTTGTCCTGCCTGTAGGTCTCGCTGGGGTCGCGCTCTTTGCCGACCGGCTTGGGTTTGGGGTGTTCAACCTGGTGAAGCTACCGGCGTGGGGTGTCGGGCTGGCCGCTTTTGTCTTGCTCGACCTGTCAGTCTGGGCCCAGCATGTGCTGATGCACCGTGTGCCGCTTCTCTGGCGGATGCACCGGGTCCACCATTCAGACCCGCATATTGATGTGATGACAGCGCTGCGCTTCCACCCCGCAGAGACGCTGGTCTCCCTGTTCTGGAAGGGCGCGGTGGTCTTTGTCTTTGGCATTCCGGCCTGGGCGGCCTTTATCTTTGAAGTGGCGCTGAATGCCTTCGCGCAGTTCAATCATGCCAACTGGAAGCTCTCGCCGCGGGCTGACAGCCTGCTGCGCAAGCTCGTGGTGACACCGGACATGCACCGCGTGCACCATTCGGTCGAACGTCATGAGGTCAACCGCAATTTCGGCTTCTGCCTGTCGGTCTGGGACAGGCTGTTCAGGCTCTATAAGGAAAGACCGGACGCTGGGCATGAGGGCATGACAATCGGCCAGACGGACTGGCGCGGCGCGGGGGATCAGGCCCCGCTGCCGCTATTGATGCAGCCGCTCAAATCGCCGGGCCGTCAGTCCTCGACGGGGCGCGGGGCGTCCGGGTCGTAGTTCGCCTTTACCGCCGCAATATCGTCGAGCAGGTCCTGTACCGGATCATCGGAGCTGGCGGCGGCGAGTTCTGAGCGGAACCCCTGAACGGTAAGGTCGGGCGCGACGAGGATATAGCTTGGCGTCCAGGCGATCTCCAGCGTGTCACGGATCGAGGCGTCTTCGTCGATCAGGGTCGGATAGGAATAGCCCTTTTCCTCAAAATAGGCCTCCACCGAGCCGTATCGGCCATAGGCTTCGTCGATGCGCTGTGCGTTGGGCGGGGTATGGATCGACAGGAAGGCGAGCTCGTCGCTGCCTTTGACTTCATTCCACAGCTCTTCGACATAGGGCGCGTCTGCCATGCAGTCGCCGCACCAGAGGCCCCAGACGTCAATGAGCGTCCACTGGTTCTCAAGCTCCTGCGTGGAGAAGAGAGGACCTGCGACCATCGTGCCGCTGAAGGCCGGTATCTCGCGGCCGAGATACATATAGTCATAGGGTCGGCCATAATCGTCACGGGGCACCCCATCATCACCGCGCTCGGCTGTCTCAGGGACGCTTGCGCCGGGCGTGATAAAGCCGGTGGCGCTGTCGCCCGCCTCTTCATTGGCGCCGCCACCGCAGGCAGCGAGGAGCGCGATGGAACTGGCAGCGAGCAGGGCACGGGTCATAAGCGGTCTTTCCTTGGCTTCGAGGTCACAAGGTAAAGAGCAGCCGGCAAAGAAAAAGCCCCGGCCAGACGACCGGGGCTTAACTGTTGGATTAGCTTAGATAATCAGCTTCCAGGTGCGCGGGTGCGCAGGGCGTCCCGCTGGATGTCGCTGGTATATTGCTGGCTGGCTCCCGAACGGGCGGCCCACATGGCGCGGGTGGCGCAGGTCCGTTTCGGAATTACCGAACCGATCTCATCGTCGCGTTTGCAGACTTCCTCATCGGGGTCGAGGCCCTGCGCACGCAGGTCCGCTCTGATAGCCGGCGTTATCTCAGCCACTCTCTGTCCGTTCGACAGGGTGGCCTGCTGTGACGTCTGCCCATTTGTACAGGCTGCAGACGCAAGACCAGCAAGGATAAGGCCGGCAAAAAGCGCGGTTTTCTTCATGGTGAGATCTCCAGATCAGCTAGATTATCGATAATCGGTATCTTAGCTATAGATTTCGAAAAGGCCAGCCGCGCCCATGCCGCCACCGACACACATGGTCACAACGCCCCATTTTGCACCACGGCGGCGCCCTTCGAGCAGCATCGAGCCTGTGCAACGTGCACCGGTCATGCCGAAGGGGTGGCCGATGGAGATGGAGCCTCCATTGACGTTATACTTCTCCGGGTCGATGCCGAGGCGGTCGCGGCTGTAAAGGCACTGCGAGGCGAAGGCTTCGTTCAGCTCCCAGAGGTCGATATCGTCGACCTTCAGGCCGTGACGCTCCAGCAGGCGAGGAACGGCAAAGACCGGGCCGATGCCCATCTCGTCCGGATCGCAACCGGCCACGTTGAAGCCGACGAAACGGCCAAGCGGCTCGATGCCGCGCTTCTTCGCTTCGGCCGCTTCCATGACGACGACGGCAGCTGCGCCATCGGAAAGCTGGGAGGCGTTACCAGCGGTGACATATTTGCCTTCCTTGACGACCATGCCGCCGGAGAAGACAGGCTTCAGACCGGCAAGCGTCTCATAGGTCGTGCCAGGACGGTTACAGTCGTCACGGTCGGCGACGACATCCTGATAGGTCTCTTCGCCGGTTTCCTTGTTGACGAGCTTCATCTTCGTCTCGAGCGGAACGATCTCTTCGGCCATCCAGCCCTTTTCCTGGAAGATGGCGGTGCGGCGCTGGCTCTCTGCGGAATATTCGTCCTGCGCTTCGCGGGAGACATTGTAGCGGTCAGCCACGATTTCAGCGGTCTCGATCATGGTCATCCAGATCGCCGGCCACTTCTGCATCAGCTCTTCTTCGGTATAGCGGAAGGTGTTCATGTGGCCCGAGCGCGAGACGAGGGAGAGCGACTCGACGCCGCCGCCGATCGCAACCGGCGCGCCTTCATTGGTCACGGTGTGGGCCGCGTTCGCAATGGCCTGAAGGCCGGAGGAACAGAAGCGGTTGATGGTTGCACCAGCCGTCGAGGACGGGCAGCCGGCCCAGAGGGCAGCATTGCGGGCAACATTGTGGCCAGTGGCGCCCTCAGGCTGAGCCGAGCCAAGGAAGACATCTTCGACTTCGGCGGCATCGATGCCCGCGCGCTCGATGGCGCCCTTGATCGCATGGCCGGCCATCTTGATGCCGTGCGTGTCGTTAAGCGCGCCGCGGCCCGCTTTGGTCATGGCCGTGCGGGCCGTTGAAACGATGACTGCTTCTCTCATGATAAGTCTCCTCCGGACAGGTTCTGGTTTGTTGCGCTGCAACCTAACGAGGCCGTTGCCTGGAGGCTAGTATTAATTGAGCGCGGACTGGCAAACGCCCCGGCGGGCTGGAACAGAAGCCTGGGGCGCGAGTTTCCGAACATGAAAGGAACGTCATATATGCCTACTGGAAACCGCGCCGATATCGACCGGCTCGCCAAACTTCTCGATACGCAGTTCAAGCTGCCCGGCACGAATTTCCGGTTCGGTCTGGATGGGATCATTGGTCTTGTTCCCGGTGTCGGCGATACGATTTCCGGCGGACTGGGGCTCTATATCGTACATCGCGCGCGTCAGGAGGGCGCCTCCGGCGGGATGATGTTCAAGATGATCTGGAACCTGCTGGTCGATACGATACTCGGCGCCATCCCGCTGGTCGGCGACCTTTTCGACTTTGCGCACAAGGCCAATGCAAAGAATGCGCGAATGCTTCAGGAGCATCTGGACAATCATGCGGCGAAACACGCCAAACATGTTGGACGTGGCAAGGCCTAGGCGCTAGGCCTGCTGTCTGGATCTGTGGGGGAGGCGCAAATGATATCGCCGGACCATGCGCAGCTTATGGCGCGTTACAATCGCTGGCAGAATGAGAGCCTCTATGGCGCGGCCGATAAACTCAGCGATGGCGAGCGCCTGAAGGATCGGGGCGCCTTCTTCAGCTCCATACATGAAACGTTGGCGCATATCCTGTGGGCCGACCAGATATGGCTCTCGCGGTTCTCCATGTGCGACAAGCCGGGCTGCAAGGGCAATGAGGCGCTGACCCTCTATCCCGACTGGGCGGGGCTGGTCATGGCCCGCAAGGACATGGACGATACGGTTGACCGGTGGGCGAGCAGCCTCACTCCCGCAAGGCTTGAGAAGACGCTGAGCTGGTATTCCAGCGCGGCTGGACGGGAGATGACGAAACCGGTCTGGGTCCTCGTCACCCATATCTTCAATCATCAGACCCATCATCGGGGGCAGGCGCACGCAATGCTGACGGCGGCAGGGGCAAAACCGGACGATACCGATCTCTTCCTTCTGGAGGGATAACAGCTGCGATCCTTTTGAGGTATATTCCTGTGCCCGGCAGTCATGAGGGGAGGGGGAATGGCGAAGGTGATCGGTTTAGGCGGGGTCTTCTTTCTATGTGAGGACCCTGAGGTCACGCAGGCCTGGTACAGTGAGGTGCTGGGCATCGAGGCAACAGAATATGGCGGCTTCAGCTTTGCCCATGCCGCGTCCGCGGCGTGCTTTCCCAAGGGTGCGAGGACTATTTTTTCGCCTTTCAGCGGCGATAGCGGCTATTTCAGCCCGTCGAACCGGGACGTCATGTTTAATCTCATGGTCGATGATCTCGATGGTATCCTGGCCCATGCAGAAGCCGCGGGCGCCCGGCAGGTCCAGCCCGGTGAGGACTATGATTATGGCCGGTTCGCGTGGCTGATGGACCCGGATGGGCGGAAGGTGGAGCTGTGGGAACCGAAGGAGCCGGCTGAGACTCCCCAAGATTGAAACGGCCGTTTTGCTCATCACGGAATAAAAAAGCCGCCCTTCGGCTGAAGGACGGCTGAGTTATTCAGAGAAGTGAGATGAAAGTTTACTTAGTTTTTCGCAGCGCTGTTGCACTCAGCGATTTCTTCCTCTGTGAGGCTGTCATCGGCTGAGCCAAAGGCGACGAGTTCGCCAACTTCCGAGGCGACTTTCTTGCACGTCCGCACTGTGGCGGTGCGGCGATTGAGTTCGGCCACGCAGGTCTCACCGTCACAAGTCCAGACCGCGCTGGCGGCGACAACGCTGTCCTGCGCCTCAGCCGGCGTGGCAAGCTTGGCGGTGAAGGCAGTTGAGGCGGCGGCCGGGAGGGCGATGGCTGCAAAAGCGGCAGAGAGGGTTACAGAGCGGATCATGGGAGGAAACCTTCTAGGATGCGTGGCTGTCTTATTGTCTTGTAGGTCTCATCTAATGAGTGCTGAATAATTTGTCAATTGTTCAGTGATGACCGCAGCGCGGATTTTCCCTGCATGGGCATGAAGCCCCGTTAAATACGTATCTGCTTGACGCAACGGCCCGCATTGATGCGGCCAGCGGGGCCGGTATCCTTGGTTCAGATAACTAATAAGCAGACCATCGTTCAGGGAGAGCCAGTATGGATTTCAGAATTCCGGAAGAGATTGCCGATTACCTCGTCGTCCTCGACAAGTTCATCGAGGACAAGATCAAGCCGCTGGAGAACAAGGACGACAATATCCGCTTCTTCGACCACCGGCGCGAATGGGCGCGGACCGATTTTGAGAATGATGGGCTGCCACGGCCGGAATGGGAGAACCTGCTGCGCGAAGCCAAGAAGCTCGCCGATGAAGCCGGCCACCTTCGCTACGCCCTGCCAAAGGAGTTTGGCGGCCAGGACGGTACCAATCTCGGCATGGCGATCATCCGCGAGCATTTCGCCCGCAAGGGACTTGGCCTGCACAACGACCTGCAGAATGAGCACTCCATTGTCGGTAACTTTCCGCAGATCCTGATGCTGCGTGATTTTGCGCGGCCCGATCAGAAACACCTTGCCGATGCCGCGCTGAAGGGCGAGTTCCGCGCCTGCTTCGGCCTCACCGAGCCGGACCACGGCTCTGACGCCACCCACATGGAAACGCGCGCCGTCCGCCATAAGAAAGACGGCAAGGATGGCTGGCTGATCAATGGCGCGAAGATGTGGATCACGGGCATGCATGCCGCCAGCCACATCATGATGTTCTGCCGCACCAGCGGAAACGACGGCGACGCCAAGGGCATTACCTGTCTCATTACACCGGCGCAGGACCCGGCAATCGAGATCGACGAATATATGTGGACGTTCAACATGCCGACGGACCACGCCCGCTTCTATATCAAGGACCTCTGGGTCCCTGAGGATGCGGTGTTCGGCCCACCGGAGGGCGGTCTCGCACTCGCCCAGCACTTTGTTCACGAGAACCGAATCCGGCAGGCGGCAAGCTCCGTCGGCGCGGCGATGTACTGCATCACCGAGGCGATCAACTATGCCAATGAGCGCAAGCCCTTCGGCAAGGCGCTGTCGCACAATCAGGCGATCCAGTTCCCGCTGGTGGAGCTGGCGACGCAGGCGGAGATGCTGCGCCTCCTGATCTTCAAGACAGCCTGGGAGATCGACCAGATGTCCAAGCCGGACGTCGCGATCTATCTCTCCGACAAGGTCTCGATGTGTAACTATTACGCCAACCGCCTCTGCTGCGATGCGGCCGACCGGGCGATGCAGGTGCATGGCGGTATGGGATATTCGCGCCACAAGCCGTTCGAGCATATCTATCGCCACCACCGCCGCTACCGCATCACGGAAGGCTCAGAAGAGATCCAGATGCGCAAGGTCGCCGGCCACCTCTTTGGCTTCATGGGCCCGAACAAGGGCGCAAACCGCAACGAGCCATTCGATTTCGCGGTGCGCTAGATCATCAGGATGGACAGAAGACGGGCACAACCTGCCTGTCAGCAGGGCCGGAGGCGGAATTTCCCAAGGATTGACCGCGTCCGGCGCTTGCCCAACCGGCGCAACCGAAATAGGTTTGCCGGATAGAAACCTCCTCCCCGGGAGAGAGCAGGCTGTTTTTTTAGTCTGCCGCCGAAGGCGCAACCGCCCCGGAAACGCTCAGGCAAAAGGACCGGGAAGGATCTAAACGCTGGAAAGAGGCGGGCCCGCATTGCCGTGTCCAAAGCCTCGCCGAAGGAGCAAGCCGGCCCATTGGGCGTCTGGCGGAATCTCTCAGGCGCCGAGACAGCGGGGGCGGCCTACACTCCGGATATTCCGGAGCGAATGGCCGTTTCAACTGTCAAAGGGTGCCATGGCCGAACAAGCAATCGATACACTTCGCAAGACCCCGCTTCACGCGATCCATGAAGAGATGGGCGGCAAGATGGTGCCGTTCGCGGGCTATGAAATGCCCGTCCAGTTCGAAGGTGTGAAACCCGAACACCTGTGGACGCGCGAACATGCCGGCCTGTTCGATGTCTCACATATGGGCCCGTGCTTTCTGTATCTGAAAGAGGGTCTGGGTGAGCCCGGAGCGCATGAGAAGATTTCCGCACTGATTGAACGGCTGGTGCCGAGCGCAATCGCGACGCTGAAGCCGGGGCAGGGGCGTCTCACCGTCCTGCTCAACGACGAAGGCGGCATTCTCGATGACCTGATCATTACACGCATGCCGGATGAGAACCTCGCGGGCATGCTCTACATCGTTGTAAACGGTGCGGTGAAGCAGGAAGACTGGGCGCTGATCCGCGAGAAACTGGGCGATGAGGCTGAGTTGCAGACCGCCGATGACCGCATCCTTGTCGCGCTGCAGGGGCCTGAGGCCGAAGCGGTTCTCTCTCCACACTTTCCGGAAGCCAGCGAATTGAGCTTCATGCGCTGTGCGCACGTCCAGAAGGATGGCGAGCGCTATATGGTCTCGCGTTGCGGCTATACTGGTGAGGACGGGTTTGAGCTCCTGCTGCCGGCCAATGAAACCGGCCTTGCCTATGTGCGGGGCCTGCTGGCCGATGAGCGCGTGAAGCCGATCGGCCTTGGCGCACGTGACAGTCTGCGCCTCGAGGCGGGGCTCTGCCTCTATGGGCACGACATGGATGCCAGCCGCACGCCGGTCGAAGCGGACCTGCAATGGGTGATCCAGAAGTCCCGCCGTGAGCGCGCCGACTTTCCCGGCGCAGACAGGATCCTGAAACAGATCGCGGACGGCCCGGCCGAAAAGCGCGTCGGTATCCTCCCGCTCGAGCGCGCGCCGGCCCGCGAGGGAACCGAAATCCATGTCGATGGTGAGAAGGTCGGCATGGTGACCTCTGGCGGGTTCGGGCCCAGCACGGACGGTCCTGTCGCCATGGGCTATGTGCGCGCCGATCTTGCCAAAGCCGGAACGAAAATAGACCTCATGGTGCGCGGCAAGGCCCGCGCCGGTGAGGTCGCCGACCTGCCATTCGTCAAACCAAACTATAAACGTTGAGGACTACAAGCCAGATGACGCATTTTACCCAGCAATCGACATTCTACACCGAAGACCATGAGTGGGTGACGGTGCATGGCGACCTTGCCACCGTTGGTATCACGAAATTTGCTGCCGATCAGCTCGGCGATGTCGTGTTTGTCGAGGTTCCAGAAGTCGGCAAGACCTTCAAAAAAGGCGACGAGATGGCTGTGGTCGAGAGCGTCAAGGCCGCTTCCGACGTCTATGCCCCTCTGTCAGGTGAGATCATCGATACCAATGGTGACCTCGCCGATGCGCCCGAAAAAGTGAATGAGCATCCCGAGAGCGAGGGCTGGTTCTGCGTCATCAAATTCTCCGATGGTGCCGAGACCAAGAACCTCATGGACAAGGATGCCTATCTCGAGTTCTGCAAAGGCCAATAATCATGCGTTACCTCCCCCTGACACCAGAAGACCGCAAGGCCATGCTGGCCACGATCGGTGCGGCGTCCGTCGATGAATTCTATGCCGATGTGCCAGAGGCTGCGCGCCTTGGCGGCACGGTCGAAGGTCTGCCTGACCATCAGGGGGAGCTTGCCGTCGAACGCCATATGGCGGGGCTGGCTGCGAAGAACCGGACCGCATCCGAGGGCCCATTCTTTGTCGGCTGCGGTGCCTATAAGCACCATGTGCCGGCGACGGTGGACCATATCATCCAGCGCTCTGAATTCCTGACCACCTATACCCCCTACCAGCCAGAAATCGCGCAGGGTACGCTTCAGACCCTCTACGAATTCCAGAGTCAGGTGGCATCCCTTACGGCGATGGAAGTCGCCAATGCCTCCATGTATGACGGCTCGACGGCATGCGCGGAAGCGGCCCTTATGGCGTGCCGTGTCACCAGACGCCAGAAAGTGGTTCTGTCTGGCGGCCTGCATCCGCACTATGCCGCCGCCACACGCACAGTCTGCGAAGCCCAGGGCATCGAGATCGTCCAGCTGAAACCGGGCGTCGATGATGAGCTTGCGCTGAGCGAGGCCGTGGATGACGAAACGGCCTGCGTCATCGGTCAGAGCCCGAACGTCTTTGGGACAGTCACCGATCTGACGCCGGTCGCCGATGCCGCGCATGAGAAGAAGGCGCTTCTGGTCTCTGTCTTCACAGAGGCTGTGGCGCTTGGCATGACCATGCCGCCTGGCGAAATGGGCGCCGACATCGCCGTAGGCGAAGGCCAGTCCATCGGTAATCCGCTGAATTTTGGCGGGCCTTATGTCGGTCTGTTCGCCTGTTCGAAGAAGCTCATGCGTCAGATGCCGGGCCGGCTTTGCGGGGAGACGGTCGATGCCGACGGCCAGCGCGGTTTCGTACTGACCCTGTCGACGCGGGAACAGCATATTCGCCGCGACAAGGCGACGTCGAATATCTGCACCAATGCAGGCCTCTGCACGCTGGCCTTCAGCGCCCACATGACGCTGCTCGGGGAGAAGGGCTTCACCCATCTCGCCCAGCTCAATCATGAAGCCGCCTGCCAGCTGGCTGATGCACTGGAAGGCGTGAACGGGGTCGAGATCCTTACCCCGCGCTTCTTCAATGAGTTTGCGTTCCGCATTCCGGACAATGCGGGCGAGGTTCTGGAAAAGCTTGATGGGCTTGGCGTTGTTGGCGGCGTGCGTGCGTCGCGTCTTTATCCGGGCAAGGGCATGGACGATGTCATCATCGCCGCCGCCACCGAGTGCACCAGCGACGCCGACATCAAGGCCTATGCCGATGCGCTCACAAAGGTGCTGGCATGAACGAGGCGCCTCAGCATCAGGAAGCCTGGGAGCATAAGCAGGCTATCCGCGCCTATGAGGCGTTTCTTGAGGAAATCTTCGTGCGGATGGGCGCGGACAAGGCGGCGGTTGGCCGCCGCAAGTCGCAGTTCCAGGCGATCTATGAAGATCCTTCGACCTGGCGTCACCCAGAGGATTTCAAAAAACTCTACGCTGACCTGCGCCGCGAGATCCTCTCGCTCGGCGCGATCCATGTCAGCGCCGCCAACAAGCGTCTGAAAGAAACATTCGGACCAAACACTCAGCATTTCGTGGAGGCTCAGGCATGAGCATGAATTCACAAGGCCGTTCGACCACGCCCTCCGAGGCGACCCCTCATTCCGACGTGCACACGGTCTCCGGCTCGCGCGGTCTGCAGCAGCGCGAAGACCTGATCTTCGAGACCGGTTCGACGGCAAAGACCGGCGTTGACCTGCCGGCGCCCAAGGGCGGCATGGACCGTCTGGGCGGGGTTACCCGCAAACAGAGCGTTGGCCTGCCAGGCCTGTCAGAGCCTGAAGCCGTGCGCCACTATGTGCGCCTCAGCCAGAAGAACTATGCCATCGATCTTGGCCTCTTCCCGCTCGGCTCGTGCACGATGAAGCACAATCCGCGTCTCAATGAAAAAGTCGCGCGGATGCCTGGCTTTGCCGACATTCACCCTATGCAGCCCCAGGCCACCGTTCAGGGCGCGCTGGAGCTGATCGATCAGCTGGCCACCTGGCTGAAGACGCTGACCGGCATGCCAGCGGTGGCGATGAGCCCGAAGGCCGGCGCGCATGGTGAGTTCTGCGGCATGATGGCGATCCGCGGGGCCCTTATGGCCCGCGGCGAGATCGAGACACGCACACGGGTGCTGGTCCCGGCGTCAGCCCACGGCACCAATCCGGCGACGGCGGTCCAGTGCGGCTTCAAGGTCGATGAGATCAAGGCAGATGCACGCGGCCGCGTCGACATGGAAGACCTGAAAGCGAAGCTGGAAGACAGCTCCGACATTGCCGGTATCATGCTGACCAATCCCAATACGTGCGGCCTGTTTGAAACCGACATCCGCGAGATTGCCGATCTCATCCATGAGGCGGGCGGCTATTTCTATTGCGATGGGGCGAATTTCAACGCGATTGTCGGCCGGGTACGTCCCGGCGATCTTGGCGTCGATGCGATGCACATCAACCTGCACAAGACCTTCTCCACCCCGCATGGTGGCGGCGGGCCGGGCGCAGGACCTACCGTCCTCTCTGAGGCGCTGGCGGACTATGCGCCGGTGCCATTCGTTGTTGAGGAAGACGGCGTCTTCCACCTCGTTGAACAGCGGACAGATGAGGGCTCGGACGCCTTCGGCCGCCTCTGCGCCTTCCACGGCCAGATGGGCATGTTCACCCGTGCGCTCACCTATATGCTGAGCCATGGCGCAGATGGCCTGAAACAGGCGGCGGAAGACGCTGTGCTCAACGCCAATTACATCCAGTCACGCCTCAAGAGCGTCATGACGCCGGCCTTTGACGGCTATTGCATGCACGAGGCGCTGTTCTCCGACGCCTTCACGGCAGAAGGTATCGAGACGCTGGATATTGCCAAGGCGATGATCGATGAGGGCTACCACCCGATGACGATGTACTTCCCGCTGGTTGTGCATGGCGCCATGCTGATTGAGCCGACAGAGACCGAGTCCAAGGCCGAGCTCGACCGCTTCTGCGACTCCATGCTGTCGATTGCGGAGAAGGCGAAGGCTGGCGATGAGAGCTTGAAGGGCGCGCCCTATCTTGCGCCGATGCGGCGGCTCGATGAGACCCAGGCCGCCCGGAAGCCAGAGCTTCGCTGGAGCGAACCGGACAAGGTGGCAGCCGAATAAGATGCAAGACGGCCGGGCGATGTCCCGGCCGTTTTTTACCAGATGGCCGCCTTGACGGGCGCTGGCTTCAGCTGCGCATTCGTATCGCGGAAGAGGCGCCGGCGTGCCTTGCTGGTCAGTTTTATGACCGGCGTCTCAAACAGGCGGAAGACGAGGCCGGCGGTCAGGATGCTGAGGCTGATGCAGAGCAGATAGAACAGGATATTGTCCATAATGCCGGGCGCACCGACCGTGAACCAGTCCGCATAGGGCGTGCCCTCGAGCTGGGCGGCAAGCATCAGGAAAACGCGCCGGATGACGCTCAGCACGAGGATGTGACAGAGATAGATGGCATAGGACCAGTCGCCCAGCGTGACCATCCAGCCCGGCACCTTCAGGCGGCCATTCGCCTCCATCGAGGCGAGCGCATAGACGATGGCAATGGCTGGCAGTCCGAACCAGAGGACACGTCCCCAGACCATTGTGAAGGGCGTCACCTCACCCTGGATTATGAGCCCGGCGATGAAGACAGCGGCGGCGAGACCGAGCACCAGGGGCGGGTTGAAGCGGCGCCCGCTCATCACCAGAAGTCCGGCGAAACAGCCGCCGATGAATTCCAGCGAAAGCGGGTGGAAGGCGAGAGAGACATAGTCGATGGCGTGCGGTGCGGCGAGGCCGGCCATGGCGCCCGCAAACACACCAATCGCCCAGACGGTCAGGATGGCTGGCAGGAAACGGCGCGGCAGAAGGATGATGAGCGCGAAGACGAGATAGAAATGCATCTCATGCACCAGCGTCCAGCCGAGGCCGTAGACCGGAATGGCTGGCTGCGGCAGGAGGGCCAGTGAGAGAAAGAGGTGTTGAACCGGATTCTCCCGGATGAAATCGCCCTGGCCAAGGGAGCGTCCAGGGTCGAGCGGTACCCCGTAGGTTACGTAGAAATAGGCCATCATCAGACCCGCGAAGAACCACCAGAGCGGATAGATGCGGGCGGCGCGGGCGAACAGGAAAGCCAGTGATGTCATCGGTCGTGGCAGGACCTGTCCGGTCACATAGACCATGATGAAGCCCGAAATGACGAAGAAGAGGTCGACGCCCGAATAGCCATTGTCGATCATGAAATTGATCAGCGGCAGCTCGGTCAGGCCGTTCTGGTCCATGGCAAGGATTTCGTGGGCACGCGTATGGTAGACAAGGACCAGAAGGGCTGCGAGGGCGCGCAGAGACTGAATAGAGGTAAGTTTCAAGGGAAAACTCTGTTCTCTGTACACATACGAGGCGAGGCGATGAGCCCGCCAACCGGACAACCGATACAGCCTTAGTTGCAGTTACGGTACCCGCCTAGTGGCGAACGCGCACTTTGGCAGTTTCTTACAAAATGCCAATTCAGTCCCAAGGGAACGTTAAAAGCGTGAGGCCATTTCTTTCTTGAATCTAGCCAGAGAGATGGGAATGAGCATAGTCCAGCATATGCCAGACATGGAGCCACAGGCGGGGCAGTGCGCCAGCCTTCGAAGCGAGTTCGCAGTCCCCGGGCTTTTTCGCAATCTTGTGCGCCAGTGTCTCGCGGTACTTGGCCTTTGTCTGATCGTCATTGCGGTACCGATCGGCATTGTCACGCCGATCCTGCCCATTGGCCTGCCGCTGGCGATCCTCGGTGTCGTCCTCCTCGGCCGGAACGCGGTCTGGGGGCGGCGCTGGATGGAGGGCGTGCTCGCCCGTAATCCGCGCCTCGAACGCTTCGCGCCCGCCTGGTTGATGCGCGCTGTCTTCCGGCGTGAGAAGACGCATCGCTGAAACGAAAAAGCCCCGCAGAAGACTGCGGGGCTTTATACCGTTTGCGATATAGCGCTTTCGCCTAGTTCAGCGCTTTCTCGATCTCGCCCAGCGCTTCGGAGAAAAGCTCCCCACCCTTGGACGAGCCTGCAACGATGTCCTTGGAGGCGCGCGTTGCTGCATCGGCGGCGGCGCGGCGTACATCATCCGTGGCTTCAGCTTCGGCGCGAGCGATACGCGCCTCTGCCTGCGCTTCGCGGCGGGCGACTTTCTCGGCGAGATCCTTGCGGGCCTGCTCGACCATCATTTTCGCGTCGGCCTTGGCCTGTTTGATCATTTCCTCGGCGGCCTGATCGGCTTCCTTCTGGCGGCGCTCGGCCTCAGCCAGGGCAGCAGCGGCTTCTTCACGAAGCTGGCGCGACTCGTCCAGCTGTTTCTTGATGCCGGCGGCGCGGTCGTCCAGTGACTTGGTGATGTAGCCGAACGCGCCCATCGAGAAAGCGATGAGAAGGAAGACGACAAAAGCGGCGAAGGCGAAGTTCGTTGCCGGATCCAGGAAAGGCGCGACGAGATTGCCAAAGCCGGTCGTGCCGCCATGGCCGCCTTCTTCAGCCGGCGCGGCCAGGGCCACAGGCGCGCTCGCAGCAGCGAGCGACAGAATGAGTGAGAGACGTCCGTTCATCATGGTGGATCAGCCCTCCTGCTGTGTGTTGCGGGCGACGGCCTGGCGGGCCTCAGCCTCGTTCACCGCGATGCCGAGACGGCCAAGCATGGCCTGGGTCGCGTTCGTCGCGATCTGTTCGACATTCGACATGGCTTCGGTGCGCATGGTCTGAATGCGGGATTCGGCTTCTGCGAGGCGTTCGGCAAGTTCGCCGTCGACCTTGGCGGTCTCAGCGGCAATCTCGGCCTCGACCTTGGCGCGGGCCTTGTCAGCGGTTTCGCGGGCCTTTGCGCGCGCTTCAGCCAGGGCAAGATCCTGTTGCTGCTTGGCTTCTTTCGACTGCTCGTTGAGCCGTGCGGCCTCATCCAGAGAGTCGGCAATCGTGTCTTCGCGGCTTTCGATCACACCGCCGAGTTTGGGCAGGATGAAACGCGACAGCGCGAGGTAGAGAGCACCAAACAGGATGGCCAGCCAGAAGAGCTGTGACGGGAAGTGCCACGGATCAAATGGCGGAAAGGCGGCCCCACCGGCGGCTTCGCCGTGAGCAGCCGGAGCAGCAAGCGACAGGAAATACATGGCGCGACCTTGTCAGTCTGGATGGTGAAGACTGGCCCTGCGTGTTTGCCACGCGGGGCCAGTCCATATCGATTGGTCCGGTTCCTGTCGCCTAGACGACGAAGAGGATCAGGACAGACACCAGGAAGGCCAGGATGCCGAGAGCTTCAGCAAGGGCCATACCGATGAAGAGGTTACCGGTCTGCTGCGGGGCAGCGGACGGGTTGCGCATGGCAGCGTCGAGGAAGCTGGCAAAGATGTTGCCCACACCAAGCGCGGCGCCGATCATGCCGAGAGTTGCGAGGCCTGCGCCAACATATTTGAGGCCAAGAGCGATATCGCCTTCCATTTCGTGTCTCCTTTGAGGGATTGGCGTTGGTTCGATTTGATGCCCGTGAAGCCTGTTCGGCGGGGCGCGTCAAGAGTTGAGGCGCGGCTTGTTTGGCCGCACCGGCGAAGAACTAGTGCGACGGGTGGAGCGCATCGTTGAGATAGACGCAGGTCAGAATGGCGAAGATGTACGCCTGCAGACCGGCAACGAGAAGCTCGAGCGCGTTGAGCGCGACGCCCATTGTAAAGGCGAGCACGCCGACAACGCCAAGCAGGGCCGTGCCGGCAATCGCGGCGGCAAAGAGCTGCGCGGCGAAGGTGGCAAACAGCTTCAGCATGATGTGGCCGGCCAGCATGTTCGCAAAAAGACGAAGGGCAAGCGTGATCGGACGCGCGATAAAGGACACGACCTCAATCGGCACCAGGAGGAAATAGATGAGGAACGGGGCGCCCGACGGGGCGAAAAGCTTGAAGAATTTCAGGCCATTCTTGAAGAGACCATAGACGATCACGATCGAGATGACGAGCAGGGCGAGCGCGCCTGTCACCACAAGGTGGCTGGTTGTCGTGAACGCGTACGGCACCATGCCGATCATGTTCGCGAAAAACACGAAGAAGAAGAGCGTGAACACGAACGGGAAGAATTTCAGGCCTTCCTCGCCTGCCGTGCTGCGCACCATATTGGCAACGAAGCCATAGCCGATCTCGGCAATCGACTGCGAGCGCGACGGGATCAGCTTGCCGCGCGAGGCAGCTAGGCCAAAGAAGATGATGATGAGCGCAACGCTCACAAGCATGTAGAAGGCTGCGTTCGTGAAGGACAGATCGAAGCCTGCAACCTGCAGGTCGAAAAGTTTCTGCACCTCGAACTGGTGCATGGGATCAGCCATCTGGTGGAAGGATAGGTTCATCAGCCCTGTTTCCCGTTTTCCGGACCCTTGGTCTGGTCCGTTCCCTGAAGTTCCGCATATGCCGTTATCTGGCGATAGGCGCGTATAACATTAAGGATTCCGGCTGCAAGGCCGAATCCCAGCATTGTCAGCAGACCCCATGGCTTCGTGTGGAAGACATGGTCGATGAACAGGCCGAGCATGATGCCGACAAAGACCGAGGCGCCAAACTCCGCGCCATAGCGCAGGGCGAGAGCGCCGGCCGAAGCCGATCCGTCATTGCGTGCTTCCTGTTCCCGCTTGCGGGCCTCCCGGGCATCGTGGGCCGCGCGCGCCTTTGCGATACGCTCATCCAGATCGTTCGGGTCCTGACCGGTCATGACATTACCTGGATCGCTGGATGGGTACGGGGCGCGCCCGTCTGACTCGCCGCGAAGCTATTGAAGCGGGGTGTCCAAGTCAAGTTGAGTAAATCGCGCGCAAATAATTGAAATATATATATTATTCGGGCGCTGCGCTTTTGACGCATCAGCCTATTCGGCGGCAACCAGCTCTTCAGCGGCATCCAGATCGACAGAGACGAGTTTGGAAACGCCTTTTTCCCGCATGGTGACACCGAAAAGCCGGTCCATCCGGCTCATCGTGACCGGATTGTGGGTGATGACGATGAAGCGCGTATTCGTGCGCCGGCGCATCTCATCGAGAAGACGGCAGTAGCGATCCACATTGGCGTCGTCGAGCGGCGCGTCGACCTCATCGAGTACACAGATCGGGGCCGGGCGCGACAGGAAGACGGCGAAGATAAGGGCTGTCGCCGTCAGCGCCTGCTCCCCGCCCGACATGAGCGAGAGCGTGCCAAGACGCTTGCCCGGCGGCTGTGCCATGATCTCGAGCCCGGCATTCAGCGGGTCCTCATCATCGACAAGACGAAGCTCTGCCTCACCGCCCCGGAAAAGCGTGGTGAAGAGCGCCTTGAAATGCTCGTTCACCCGGTCGAACGCCTCCAGCAGACGCGCACGGCCTTCATCATTGAGGGCGGTCACGCCTTCGCGCAGGCGGGCGATGGCCTTGATAAGGTCGTCTTTCTCGGTGGCCTGGGTGCCAAGGCGCTCGGCGAGCTCCTCGGCCTCGGTCTCGGCTTCCATATTGACGCCGCCCAGCTGGTCGCGGTCGCGGCGCATGAAATCGAGCTGGCGCTCGGCTTCAGCGGGGTCGAGCGTCTCCAGCTCCTCTTCCTCGATCCCTGCTTTTGCAAGCGTGATCAGGCCTTCAGGGGCGCGCTGGAACTGGTTGCGGGCTGCTTCGACCGCGTCAGTGAGGCGTGTTTCGGCATTCTCGACACGGACCTTGGCGCCAGCCAGGGCCTCACGCGCCTCAACGGCGGCATTGGAGGCGTCGCGCGCCTCGGTCTCGCTTTCACGAAGGCTCGCTTCCTTTTCAGCCAGCGCGTCGGCGGCTGTCTTACGGTCGTCTTCGAGGGTTTCGACACGCTGGGCGAGCGCGTCGATATCGCCTTGCATCTCTTCCGGCTTTGCGCGGGCGGCTTCTGCCTCGGCGGCCGCTTCGCGGCGCCTTGCCAGCAGGTCTTCCAGGCGTTGCTCGCTGGCGGCAAAGCGGCGCTCCCAACGCTCGAAATCGCGGGCGAGTCCTTCGCGCCGCGCAATCGCCTGCTCCCGGTTGCGGGTGATATCGGCCAGCTGGCCGCGATATTCGGTTTCTTCCGCGCGTGCCCGGCCAAGTGCCTCGCGCGCGGCTGCCAGCTCCTCCTCGCGCGCGGCGAGGTCTTCAGGATCTCCGCCGACCGTGATGTCAGCGAGCGTATCCTCCACACCGCGAAGGTCCGATTCGACGCGAGCCAGCGCTTCGGCAGCCGATTCGCGCTTCACATCGGCGCGCTCTGCGGCCTGACGGGCTTCTGCTGTGGCTGAACGGGCGCGGTTGAGGTCCGCCGCCTTGGGAGAAACCTGCTGGCGGGCCGCCTTCAGGTCGCGCTCGGCCGTTTCGCGGGTCTCGCGCGCTTCAGCGAGGGTGGCCTTTGCCGTGGCTAGCCGCTCGCGAGCTGGTTCGATCTCGGCTTCTGCGGCATCGAGACGGGCCTGCTGGGCGAGGCGTTCTGCGGCTGACACAGGGGCGTCAGGTGTGCGCACGAAACCGTCCCAGCGCCACAGATGGCCTTCGACAGAGACAAGGCGCTGACCGGGTTTCAGATGGGCGGCAAGGCGCGGGCCGAGGCCGGCATCGACCACGCCGCATTGCGACAGGCGTACGGCAAGTTCCACCGGCGCCTCGACATGGCTTGCAAGCGGTTCTGCCCCTTCGGGGAGCTGCGGCGTCTCAATCGAGCTGCCCGACCAGTAGAGCGGCGAATCAGACCGTGTGGACGCCTGCAGATCATCGCCAAGCGCGGCGGCGACCGCCTTTTCATAGCCATCGTCGGAGCGGATACGGTCGATGACCGGGGGTGCCTTCGGTCCGGACGCCGGCTGGAGCAGCCTTTTCAGGCCGCCGATTTCCGATTCCAGCGTGCGTACAACCTTGTCGGCCTCATCGCGCGGCGCCTGCGCGGCGGTTTCGGCCGTGCGCGCTTCATTGAGCGCTTCTTCGGCAGCGTCGACCGCGCGTTCGGCATCGTGCAGCGCGATTTCAGCCGCCTCTTCGGTCTTTTCGGCGGCGGTCAGTCTTTCGGCCAGTGCATCCGTATCAGGCATCGTGCCCAGCTGTTCACGCAGGCGCTTGGCGTCGGCCTCGAGTGCGTCCCTGCGGCGGCGCTGTGCGTTCGCATTGGCTTCGGCCGCCTGCCGGGCGGCTTTCATTTCAGCAAGCTGGGCGCCCAGATCATCGGCGCGTTCCTGCGCGGTGGCGAGATCCTGGCGGGCCTGTTCGAGTTTCTGTTTTGCTTCTGCCTCAAGCGCCTCATTGGCTTGTGGGTCTTCGGTCGGCAGGGCAGCGAGGCTTTCGTGCGCTTCGGCCAGCGCGCCTTCGGCTTCGTCCTTCTGGGCCTGCTCACGCTCGATATCGCTCATGATCCGGCGCGCCTCGCTTTCATGGCGGGCCAGTAAGTCGGCAGCGGTCTTTCTCTCGGTTTCAAGGCGGGCGAGGTCGATTTTCGCCTGGCCGAGCTTGCCCGAGATTTCAGCTTCGGCATTGCGCAGCGGCTGGAGGCCCTCGCCCGCTTCGATGCGGCGGGTTTCTGCAACGGCGGACGCGCGCGTCAGCGTTTCGACGGCTTCACTGCAGCGTTTGAGTTCCGCTTCGGCCAGCGTCCTGGCCTCAAGGGCCGATTGCCAGCGCAGATGGGCGAGGAAGGCTTCGAGCGCGGAAATCCGATCCGAAAGCTCCTTGTACTTGCGTGCCTTGCGGGCCTGACGCTTCAGGCTTTCAAGCTGGCGCTCGACCTCGGCGGAGACTTCCGAGAGACGTTCAAGATTGGTCTCGGCCGCGCGCAGTTTCAGTTCTGCCTCATGCCGGCGGGTGTTGAGGCCGGCAATGCCAGCGGCTTCTTCCAGAATGCGGCGCCGGTTCTGGGGCTTGGAGCCGATCAGTTCGGAAATCTGGCCCTGGCGCACCAGAGAGGGCGAGTTCGCCCCCGTGGAGGCATCGGCAAAGATAAGCTGGATATCCTTGCCGCGAACCGTACGGCCATTGAGTTTGTAGGTGGAGCCTGCGCCGCGTTTCAGCCGGCGCATGATCTCAAGCGTGTCGGAGGCGTTGAATTCCGGCGGCGCGGTACGGTCTGAATTGTCGAGAACAAGTGTGACTTCAGCCAGCTCACGTGCCGGGCGCGACTGAGAGCCGGAGAAGATGAGGTCGTCCATTTCCCCGCCGCGCATGGCGCGGGCGGAATTGGCGCCCATGGCCCAGCGCAGGGCTTCAAGCAAATTGGACTTGCCGCAGCCATTCGGGCCGACAATGCCTGTCAGGCCCGGATGGATGGGAACTTCCTGGGGTTCGACAAAGGATTTGAAGCCTGCAATGCGCAGTTCTGAAATGTGCAATGCAGGCTCCCCATCTGAATGGAAGGCTTATTGCTGCGGAGCAGCCTCACCTTCGGTTTCGTCCATGGACTCTGCGTCACTGTTCATGGATTCGTCTGTCGTGTCGCCCTCATCAGTCATGGCGGGGGTTTCAGCCTCTTCGCTGACTGTCTGCGGGGCGTCTTCGCCGAGCGCCTCGTTCAGCGTTTCCTGCATGCCTGGCCACTGGCGCCAAGCGTAACCTTCCAGCTTTTCGCCGTTCAGCAGGACTGTCGGCGTCCCGGTGACGTCATCGCGCTCGCCGGCAGCAACAGAGGCCGAAATGGCGCGGCGGATGTCGGAGTTCTGAAGGCAGGCATCAAACTCTTCCGGGTCGCTGATGCCGTGATTGGCGGCGACCTGTTGGAGCGCCTGTTTCACCTGGCCGCCCTGACGTGCAAGGCTGAGAATGGCGGTCTGACGGGAAAAGAGTTCGTTGAGGACGTCATAATACTTGTCCTCACCGGCGCAGCGGGCAACGGCGAAACCGGCGACCGAGATCTGCGCGGGCGCTGTCGGGAATTCGCGGAAGATGTAACGCACCTTGCCGGTGTCGATGTACTCTTCTTTCATATTACCGACGACATCGGTGTGGAACTGAAGACAGGCCGGGCAGGTCCAGGAGGCGTATTCGATAATCGTCACGGGCGCATCGTCTTCGCCGAGCGCAATTTCCTGCAGGGCCGCGCTGGATGTGCCGCCTGTCTCGGCGGTCTCATCGCCTGACGCGCCGCATGCGGCCATCATCAGGAAGGAAAAAGCCAGAAGGGTGGACCGGCGGGAAACGAGTTTCATCATCATGACCTGTATTTGTGAGATGGATAGGTTGGCAGGGCCTGTCAGCGCCGATCAGGCTCTTGGGTTCTCTCTTCTGTCGCTAGCACAGCTTCGCCCAGTGCCAAAACCGCCTCGCGCAGGCTGCGATCCTCGATCCGGGCCACCGAGGCTTCCAGTGAGGCGCGCTCTTCAGATGTGAGGGGACGAAGGGCGCGCACGGGCTTTGGTGCAGCCTGCCGGCTCAGCGGGCCCTGCTTGATGCGAATTTCTGCGATGTCGCCGCCGAGCGAGACCGAGACACGCTGGCGGATGAGCTCGCTCTGATGCTGGATCATGGTTGCCGCAGCCGGGATACACTGCACGGTCAGCACGCGGCCTTTGCCCTTGCCGCCAGAGCCGATTTTCTCCGGTTCGCAGACGCGGGCGATCTGCGGGCCCACAATCTCTGCCCAGACAAGTTTAAGCCGCCCGATGGCGGGCCCCTTCTTTGGCAGCCGGTCGCGGGTGATGCGCTGGCTAAGCGTGCCGATCGTCTTTGCAATCGGTTTGACGGGTTTTGCCCGGGCATGGCGCAGCCGGATGCGGGCGCGCGCTTCTTCCAGCGGATCGAGGCTTGATCTCATAACCATGATGGCGATTGTGCCCTGCATGGCGAACCGAGAAAAGGCCGATTCTGCCGAAGCCTTGCGCTTTGCGGGTCTGCCTGCTGCCCTTCTGGACTGGTATGCGCGTCACGCACGCACTTTGCCCTGGCGTATCGGCCCGGGTGAGCGAGCGCGCGGCGTGGTGCCGGACCCCTATCGCGTCTGGCTGGCTGAGATCATGCTGCAGCAGACAACGGTGCCGCATGCGGCGGCCTATTTCGACAAGTTCACGCGCACCTGGCCCAGCGTTGAAGCTCTTGCCGGGGCTGAGGATAGCGATGTGATGGCCGCATGGGCCGGGCTTGGCTATTATGCACGGGCCCGAAACCTCCTGAAATGCGCCCGTGAGGTGACTGCGCGCGGCGAGTGGCCACGCACGGAGGCGGGCCTGCGGGAGCTACCCGGTGTCGGGCCTTATACCGCAGGTGCGGTCGCCGCGCTGGCCTTTGGCGAACCGGCGGCGGCGGTGGATGGTAATGTCGACAGGGTATTTGCGCGGCTTCTGGCGGCCAAAGGTGACTGGAAGGACGAAAAGCGCAGGATCGCCGAGACGGTGCGGGCGCTGGTTCCGGCGGATCGGCCGGGGGAGTTTGCTGAGGCCCTGATGGATCTTGGGGCGACGGTCTGCACGCCGAAGCGGCCCAATTGCCTGATTTGCCCGGTGCATGAGTGGTGCATGGGACGTGCAGAGGGGGTGCCTGAGCAGTACCCCATAAAGCCCGCCAAGAAAGCGAAACCGGTCAGGTTTGGTGAAGTCTATATAATCTGGCGGGAGGACGAGGTGGCAGTTGAGCGCAGACCCTCAAGCGGGCTGCTTGGCGGGATGCTGGGCCTGCCGACAACAGACTGGCGTGAGGGCGGCGTACCGGATCGGGCGGACTGGGCGATGGTGGACGCCACCTCTATTGGCGGAGTGAAACATGTCTTCACCCATTTTGAGCTTCGGCTGGATGTCCTCGTGATTGAGAGCCCCAGCGAACTGCCCACCGGAATCGAGTTCCAGTCGGCCGGGGACGTGGCTGCGGCCTTGCCAACGGTTTTCAGGAAGGCGCTGAAACTCGCGTCATGAGGGCTCGCGCGTGCCCTGGCGGTAGGCTTCCTCGCGCTCGCTGGCGAGAAGGTCGCGCACGGTTTCATTGGCATAGCCAAATTCGCTGAGCACGCGGCCGGAAAGCTGGAGCGCGGCCTCAATGGCGTCGGGAATGATGAAGGTGGCGCCAGCGGCTTCGAGGTCACGGCCATGTTCGGCGTCGCGGGCGCGGGCAAGGATGGGCAAGGCCGGGCGAAGCCGTCGCACGGCGGCCACCATGTCGCGCGCAGCGTCGGCATCGTCCACGGTGATGACGACCATGGACGCGCCGTCCAGGCCAGCCGCCTCCAGCATTTCAGGGCGGGCCGCGTCCCCGAATGAGACCTGCCAGCCATCCTGGCGTCCTGCACGCACGAGGGCGGGATCGCGCTCAAGGATGACGAGGTCTGTATTGGTCTCATCGAGGATGCGGGTAATCGTGCGGCCGACCCGTCCGAAGCCGGCAATGATGACATGTCCGTCCAGTTCGGAGAAATCCTGTGTCGGCGGGTGTTCGGTCTCGTCGGCCTCCTGATAGCGCGCGGCAATCATCTGTCCGATCTTGGAGGTCAGCGGGATAAGCAGCATGGAGAGCCCGGCAATGACGGTGACGGGTGTTGCGAGCTGAGTGGTGAGCAGGCCCGCCCCCGTCGCAGCCGCCATCACGACAAAGGCGAATTCGCCCGCCGGAGCGAGAAGAAAGGCAGATTCGGTCGCGACGCCAGCTGAGGCGCCAAAGAGGCGGGTACTTACCCAGGCAATCACCAGCTTGAGCGCAATAAGGCTGGCAAGCCCGCCAAGGACCAGCGGCGCGAGCTCCAGAGCGACCGCAAGGTCGATACTCATGCCCACCGTCATGAAGAAGATGCCGAGAAGCAGTCCCTTGAATGGATCGAGGTCGATCTCTGTCTGGTGACGGAATTCCGTTTCGCCAAGCAGGAGGCCGGCGAGGAAGGCGCCGAGCGCGACCGAGAGGCCTGCCGTCGCCGAAATCACGGCGGCTCCGATGACCGTAAAGAGGGTGACGGCCATCAGGAAGTCGCGTCCGCCCGCTTTTGCCGCAAGCCGGAAGGCCGGGCGTACCGCGAACCGGCCGATGGCAACAATGACGACGAGCGCCAGCAGCCCTTCACCGAGGGCGCGTAGAACGTCGCCTGCCAGCCCTCCGTCGCCGCTTTCGGCTGAAAGGAAACCGATGAGGATTAGGATGGGGGCCACCAGAATGTCCTGAAAAAGGAGGACACCAAGAGCGGTGCGTCCTGTCGGTCCGGTGGCGCGGTGTTCGGTGGTCAGCGTCTGCATCACGATGGCCGTCGATGAGAGCGCGAGGGCAAGGCCGATCACGGCGGCGGCGGCAGGTTCGAGGCCGAGCAGCCAGAGGCCCGTCCCAATGGCGGTGGAACTGGCGAACGCCTGAAGCGCGCCCGTGCCGAAGACGGCCTGGCGCATGCGCCAGAGCTTTTCAAAGGAGAGCTCCAGGCCGATCAAGAAAAGCAGGAAGAGGATGCCCAGCTCTGCAAAGGGTTCGGCCGCTTCCGGCTCTGCGACTGTGACGAACTGGACCGGCGCCCACAGGTCTTCGAGCGTGCCAAGGCCATAAGGGCCAAGCACAACGCCAGCAATAAGGAACCCCGCGACGGCAGGGATGCGCAGCATTCGCAGTGCCGGCACGATGACGCCAGCGGCGAACAGAAAGACGAGCATGTCCTTCAGGAAGATTTCCTGGCCTTCATGCCCCATGCCGAGCGCTCCTTTTGGTCTGCCTAGAACGTGATGCGTCCACCATAGGGCCGCTTTCGCGGATCGTCAGCCTTTGTGGAGGTGAAGGTGGATGATCGCAAGATTCGGGTCGCTCGCATGGGCTGGAAGCGCAAAACCTCTTTCCGAACCGATGGAGGAAAGTGATGCTCGACCTGACCGCAGCCTTGATCGTCTTTCTGTTCCCGCTGGCCTATAGTCCGGGGCCGGGCAATATGTTCTTTGCCGCCAATGGGGCCCGGTTCGGTCTGGTAGCGACCCTGCCGGCCAGCGCGGGCTACCACATCGCGACATTGCTGGTAACGCTGGCCATCGGCTTCGGGTTTGAGATGACGCTTCAGCGCTCTCCTGTCCTGTTTCAGACCATCAAATGGGCCGGCTCGATCTATGTCCTGTACCTCGCCTGGAAACTGTTCCGGGCGAGTGCCATGGACTCCGTCGGTGAAGCCCGTCCGGCCGGTATCTGGAGCGGCGCAGTCCTGCTGCTGCTCAATCCAAAGGCCTATGTGATCATCGCGCTTATGTTCAGCCAGTTTTTGGACGCGGGCTCCGCTTCGGGCAATGCCATTGCCGTTGGCTGGATCAGTACGGTCTTCACCCTCAACAATCTGCTTGCCTTCACGATCTGGACGCTCCTTGGCGGACGGATCGCGTCGCTGTTCAGGGATGAGGCCCGGGCGGACCTTCTCAACAGGCTTTTTGGCGGCGTGCTTGCGCTGGTCGCTGTCTGGATGATGTTTGCCTAGGTCTGAACGTGCACAGCGTTCAGTTCAGCCCCATTTCCTGGCGATAGCGGCGGCGCAGAAGGTCGATGGGGGCAAGATCACCCTTGGGCGATTCATAGTGCCAGAAGGTCCAGCCATTGCAGGCCGGCTGTTTCATGACATGGGCGCCCAGCCGGTGGATGGAGCCCGTGGCATCGCCGGAGGACAGGCTGCCATCGACACGGATGCGGGCATGATGGCGCTTCTTGGGAGACCAGAGGCGGTCGCCGGGTTTCAGCCAGCCTGTCTCGACCAGCGCCCCGAACGGCACGCGGGGCAGGGCGCGAGCGCCTTTCTGGGTTTCCAGCGCGTCGCCATTCAGCGGTGTAATGGCCGAGAGGCGGGCACGCGAGAGGCGGATATAGGCCGGGTCCTGTTCGATCCCGACATAGTCGCGGCCCAGCATCTTTGCGGCGGCCGCTGTGGTGCCGGTGCCGGAGAAGGGGTCGAGGATGACATCGCCGGGATTGGTGGTGGCCAGGATGACGCGCTTCAACAGCGCTTCCGGCTTCTGCGTCGGATGGGCTTTCTTGCCCTTGGCGTCCTTGAGGCGTTCAGCGCCGGTACAGAGCGGGATCGTCCAGTCGGAGCGCATCTGCTTGTCTTCGTTGAAGGCCTTGAGCGCGTCATAATTGAAAGTGACGCGCGACTTTTCATTCTTGGCCGCCCAGATCAGCGTCTCATGCGCATTCTGGAAGCGTGTGCCCTTGAAGTTCGGCATCGGATTGGATTTCAGCCAGATCACATCGTTCTGGATCCAGAAGCCTGAGTCCTGAAGGATGGCGCCCACCCGGAAGATGTTGTGATAGGAGCCGATGACCCAGATCGCGCCATCATCCTTGAGCACGCGGCGGCATTCAGTCAGCCACTGATGGGTGAAGAGGTCATAGGCATCGAAACTGTCGAACTGGTCCCAGGCGTCATCGACGCCGGCGACAGACGACTGGTCCGGACGGGTCAGCCCGCCGCCAAGCTGCAGATTATAGGGCGGATCGGCGAAGACGAGGTCAACGGACTTGTCCGGCAGCCGCGACAGCACGTCGACAGATTCACCTTCGATGATCGTATTGCGGACCAGATCCATACCTTGCTTGCCTCTTGCGCGATTCGGTTACAGGCGCGCATCCCGCAGGAATTTGGTTATTCAATCGTTACATGTTTCGCGGTGGCTGCAGATCGTTGCCCGAAACGTCGTTTCGCTTCCGTAATAACTGCTCTGAGGGCCTGTGGACAAGTTTGCAGCGATCGGGCGCGGGAAAGCCCGTCATGACTAGAACTCCAGCTTCATCTGCCCGTTCGGCGGCTCGGCCGGGCGGAACAGATCGGTGCGAAGGCGGGGCCGGGGCTCATCAAGGCCAAGGCGCCGGGCCGTCTTCTTGAAGCGTTGAGAGATCAGGCGGGCATGCACTCCGCGCCCGCGCCCGCGCTCAAACCAGTTGGCATCATAATCCTGGCCGCCGCGCATGTCCCGCAGGATATTGATCACCTTGGCGGCCCTGTCGGGATAGTGGGCGGCCAGCCATTCATGAAAGATGTCCTTCAACTCAAATGGCAGGCGAAGAAGGACATAGCCGGCACTCACGGCGCCGTGCTCGGCGGATGCCTCAAGAAGGTCTTCCATCTCCGGCTCATTGAGGGCTGGGATGATGGGGGCCGTCATGGCGATGACAGGCAGGCCCGCATCGGCAAGCGCTGAGATTGTCTGAAGCCGGCGATAGGGCGCGGCGGCGCGCGGCTCCATCAGGCGCGAAAGACGTGGGTCCAGTGAGGTCAGCGAGACACCCACACGGGCAAGTCCCTTTTCTGCCATGGGCGCCAGGATATCGATGTCGCGCTGGATGAGCGCCGACTTGGTCAGCAGCGTCACGGGATGATTGTGCTCTGACAGGACTTCAAGGAATGCCCGGGTCAGTTTCAGCTGACGTTCGACTGGCTGATAGGCGTCTGTATTCATGCCAAGGGCGATCGGGCGCGGGACATAGGAGGGTCTCGATAGTTCCTTCCTGAGCAACGCCGGGCCGTCCGGCTTGAAGAAAAGCCGGCTTTCGAAATCCAGCCCCGCCGACAGGCCGTGATAGGCGTGGGTAGGCCGGGCGAAACAATAGACGCAGCCATGCTCACAGCCGCGATAGGGATTGATCGTGCGGTCAAAGGAAATATCGGGCGAGCGATTATAGGTGATGATGGTTCTGGCGGCTTCCCGGGTCAGCGACGTGCGAAGCCGCGCCGCTGACTCCTCCACAGTGCCCCAGCCATCATCGAAGGGGTCGCGGGTTTCACGTTCGAAACGGCCGGTCTGGTTGGAGATCGCACCACGCCCGCGATGCTCCGGCCGCTCGGCGGCGGTCGACACATCAAGCAGGGTGACGCGGCCCTTGGATGGAAGTTTCTGGTTCAGCCTCATATTTCGAAGAAAGCATGAAGACCGGAACAAAACAAGAACAGTTAGCGCGTGGAAAAGCAGCGATCCACAGGGAATGGCGCGCCGCGCGGTCTAGGGTCTAGCCGCCCTTTGTGTCGAAGCTTTCGAGGATAGTGCGGAAGTGGCGTGCCAGCGTCGATGGCAGGAAGAGGGCGATGTCCTTGGTAATCGTCATGCCATCCGGCGCCACGCCATGAGAGGCGGGGACGATCTGCAGCAGCATGGGCGCTTCCTCGAACTCACGCGCGCCCGTCTTTTCGCGGTAGATGACCACAACATTGCGATGGCGGTCATCATCGCAGATCTTGGCAAAGATCTTCTCGACCTCTTCCTGAGGGCCTTCGAGAACCTGCATGAAATTCGTGCCATTGAAGAGGAGGATGCCGGTAATATCGGCATCGCGATTGGAGGTAATGGCAGTTTCGAGGATGTTCTGGAGGTCGACTGAGGACAACGTGCGCGTCGCAACGCTGACATAGGCGAGTTTGAACATGACGGACCCTTCTTGTTCGGGACGGGGACATGGAGCCATTCGACACTGCACGTCGATAACTTGTATCAATATCTGTGTTCAGAAACGGGTTCTGCACTGTTTTTTATACAGTTGCCAGTCACGCCATGTGTCTATGTCCACAAGATCAGGGAGGAGCGAAACCTTGGCGTGTGGCGGCAGATTACTCCACACATCTTCCATGGCGTGCGGACTGGACCAGCGCACAGCTTCGAAAACACCTGGAGATCGCAATCTGTGGCTGAGGCCGAACAGCCAGAAACCGCCATCCCGGGCAGGTCCGAACACGGCATCGCTGCGCCGCAATTGGCGTACAGCGTCAAGAAGCAGGCTTTTCGTCAGGCCGGGCGCGTCTGTCCCGATGAAGATGACGGGGCCGGGCGGGGCGTCCATCATGCCATGGGTCAGACGTTCGCCCAGCCCGCGGCCGGACTGGGCCCGGCGCTCAAACTGGGACGGCCAGAGGCCTCCAAGTGTCTTCTCCGTTTCACTGGCGGGGGCGATCAGGAGGCGGGTGCGCCATGCAGGATGAGCGGCCTGACGCATCGTATGGGCTGTCATCGCCCGTGACAGACGCCGCGCCGTCACCCGGCCGGCATCTGCGGCCAGCCGCGTCTTGGAGACGCCCATTTGCGGGGGCTTGGTCAGGATAAGCAGGGTCGGTCTGTGCATGGTCAGCGATAGGATCTGGCAAGCGATGCGGGGCTGGCGCCCAACAGATATCTTGTAATGATCCAGGCATTCTTCCAGCTGCGCCGGCGCCAGCCATCACGCTCATACTTGGCTGCAGACGTGCGGGCCTGCGCCGACAGGATGGAAAGACGCTTGCGGCCGACGGCCTGAACAAGGCGCACATCCTCCAGCAGGGGCAGGTCCTCATAGCCGCCGGTCTCGTCATAGAGCTTGCGGGAGATGAGCAGGCCCTGATCGCCATAGGGCAAAGCGAGGAAGCGGGCGCGCTGATTGGCACGTCTTGCGACACGGCTTGCCATCGGATGGTCGGACCGGAAGGCGAGCGTGAAGACAGCGGCCTTACCGGGCCTGTCGGCAATATGATCGCGCACGCGTTCTGCCCAGTCCCGGCTGAGGACGGTATCGGCATGCAGGAAGAGCAGCCAGTCCCCGCGCGCTCTGGAGGCGCCTGAAATCAGCTGCTTGGCCCGGCCCGCGGGCCCCTCAATGACGTCTGCGCCTGCGGAGTCTGCGATGGCGGGCGTTGCGTCCTCTGATCCGCCATCGGCAATGATGACTTCACGGACAAGCCCGCTTTCGGCGCCGGGCATCAGGGCGGCCAGGCAGGCGGGCAGGTCTTCGCCGGCATTCAGGGTGGGGATGATGACTGATAGAGGCGCAGGCATAGGCGGATCTCGACAAGGTTCAGATTGTCGCGCCATGGCGCGCCGGACCCGGCGGAACGGGCCGTGTACAAAGGCGTTTAAACAGTGTTCGAAACGCGAAGGAAGGACCCTTATGTCCACGATCTACGAAACACTCAAGAAAGACCACGACAAGCACCGCAAGATGCTCGACCTCATCGTCAGCACGAGCGGCGACAATGAGATGCGCCGCGACGTCTGGGACAAGTTCTACCATGATGTCAGCGCGCACGCCGCAGCCGAGGAAGAGACATTCTATTCCAAGCTGATCGCCACCGAGGAGGGCCAGCCGGAAGGGCGCCACTCCGTCGCCGAGCACAAGGAGCTCGACGATCTCATGGAAGAACTCAACGACACCGACATGTCGTCCCCGGGCTGGCTGACCAAGTTCAAGCAGCTGAAAGAGCGCTATGAGCACCATATGGAAGAAGAAGAAAACGACGTCTTCCCGGTCGCCAAGGAAACTGTCGGCAAGGACGGGAACGAAAAGCTGGGAGCTGCGTTCAAGAAGCGTAAGGACGACGAGATCGAGCTTGTCGAGGAGAAAGCCGAAGAGAAGCTCGAAGAGTAGAGTGGACACCAAAGGAAGCTGGACCGCACATCCAGCGAACGTCCATCAAAGAGGCTGAAGCGTTCCCTCCCCCTCACGCTTTTCCTCTCCAAAAGACCCCGGAGCGTACCCCTCCCCTCCCTCACGCTCCGGGGTTTTTCTATGTGCGGAAGAAATTTCCCGACGCGTGCCGGTCAGCTGAGCCCTTCCAGCCTTTCCTGAATCTGCAAGAGATCCCGCCAGGCGCGGCTTTTTTCTTCCGGGCGGCGCAGCAGGAAGGCCGGGTGGAAGATGGGGAAGAGCGGGGCTGAATAGCCGCCAGGTGTTTCAAGCATCTGTTCGGTGCCGCGCAGTTTCATGATCCCGATTGAGGCATTCAGAAGCGATTTCGCAGACACACCGCCTGCCGCGATGATGAGTTTCGGCTGGCCGATCTCCACCATCCGATCGACGAAAGGACGGCAGAGCGCGAGTTCGTCGTCAGTCGGATTGCGATTTCCCGGCGGGCGCCAGTAATTGACATTGGTGATGAAGACATTGGTGGCGCGAGAGAGGCCAATCGCCGCCAGCATCCGGTCGAGGAGCTGTCCGGCGCGCCCGACAAAGGGCTTGCCCTGCTTGTCCTCTTCTGCGCCGGGCCCTTCACCGATGACCATGACTGGCGCGCCTTCCACCCCGTCATAACAGGCCGCATTGCGTGCCGCTTCCTTCAACAGGCAACCGTCGAAGCCTTCGATGGCGGCTTTGAGATCGGCCATCGTGGCGGCGGCACGGGCAAGGTTTCTGGCCTCTTCGACCCAGTCTTCATGGCGCTTTTCTTTCGGGATTGCCCGGGGACGGCGCGCGGTCTGCGGCGGCGCGGCCGGGCCGACAGAGGTGCGGGCGGCCTTGGTCAGGGCGCGGATTTCGGCCTCGTCGGCATCGACCCCCATCTCCGCCCACCAGTCGCGGAGCGCCTTAAGCGCCTGAATTTGTTCCGGCTGAGACATCGAGACCCTTTGGAATTCTGGCAAATCGACTGTAGACCGGACTGTGACTATGTACAAAGCGGGCTATCACACGTGGCCTCAGCCGGGAGAGACAAGATATGAGCGAAGCGGTGGAACGCGAATCCATGGAATTCGATCTGGTGATCGTTGGCGGTGGGCCTGCAGGCCTGTCAGCTGCGATCCGGGCGAAACAGCTGGCCAATGAAGCGGGCGAAGAGCTTGAAGTCGTCGTGCTGGAAAAAGGCGGCGAGATTGGCGCGCACATCCTGTCCGGCGTTGTGGTGGACCCATCGGGTCTCGACGCGCTGATCCCCGACTGGCGCGAACGCGATGACGCACCGCTGAAGACCGAAGTCACCGGTGACAAGTTCATCTGGCTTGGCCCCAAAGGCTCCATGGATATCTCCTGGCTTCCGATGCCGGGCTATATGAAGAACCATGGCAACTATACCGGCTCGCTTGCCAATGTGACCCGCTGGCTGGGCCAGGAAGCTGAAAATCTCGGCATCAATGTTTTCCCGGGCTTTGCCGCATCCGACATCGTCTATGGCGATAATGGTGAAGTGAAAGGCGTTGTCGCGGGGGTCATGGGCATTGCCGCTGATGGCAGCCACAAGCCTGACTATGAGCCGGGCATGGAGCTTCTCGGCAAATATGTCTTCTTCGCCGAAGGCGCGCGTGGCTCGCTGTCGAAGCAGCTGATCCAGAAATTTGATCTCTCGAAAGACCGCGACCCGCAGAAATACGGCATTGGCCTGAAAGAGCTCTGGTCGGTGCCGGAAGAGAATTTCCAGGAAGGCTACGTTCAGCACACGCTCGGCTGGCCGCTCGACGACAAGACTGGCGGCGGCAGCTTCCTCTATCATTTCCGCGATGGCGGCGAGCCCTTTGTCTCGCTCGGCTTCGTTGTGCACCTCAATTACAAGAATCCGTACCTCTCTCCGTATCAGGAGCTGCAGCGCTGGAAGCACCATCCGGACATCCTGAAATTCATCGAGGGCGGCAAGCGCGTCGGCTATGGCGCGCGCGCGATCACTGAAGGCGGCTATCAGTCGCTTCCGAAGCTGACCTTCCCGGGCGGTGCGCTGATCGGCTGTTCGGCCGGTTTCGTCAACGTGCCTCGCATCAAGGGCAGCCACAACGCCATCCTGACCGGCATGATGGGTGCAGAAGCCGCTTTCGCCGCGATCAAGGAGGGCCGTCAGGGCGATGAGCTTACGGCCTATCAGGAAGCGTATGAGAAGTCCTCGGTCCGCAAGGAGCTGTTCGCGGTGCGGAATGTGAAGCCGTTGCTTTCCAAGGCCGGTACCATGTTCGGCACGCTGCTTGGCGGTCTCGAGATGTGGACAACCAAGCTGCTCGGCGGTTTCTCCTTCTTCGGCACGCTCAGCCACGGCAAGACCGATGCGGCAGCGCTCGAGCCGGCCTCCAAGCACAAGCCGATCGACTATCCGCGTCCGGATGGCAAGATCAGCTTCGACAAGCTGACCAATGTCTCCTTCACCAACACCAACCATGCTGAAGACCAGCCGGTGCATCTGATCGTGAAGGATATGGAGCTTCAGAAGAAGTCAGAGCACGATGTCTATGCAGGCCCGTCCGCGCGCTATTGTCCGGCCGGGGTCTATGAGTGGGTTGAGGAAGAAGGCAAGGAGCCGCGCTTCCAGATCAACGCGCAGAACTGCATCCACTGCAAGACATGCGATATCAAGGACCCGAACCAGAACATCAACTGGACGACGCCGGAAGGCGGCGGTGGGCCTGCCTATCCGAACATGTAGAGTCACTTGAGGGAGAAGCCCCATGAAGAGCTTCGAGTTCAAGCCTTCGCTCCTGAGGGAGCGCGACAACTGGACCATCGATAGCGGAATGCTCACCTGCAATGGCGAGCTTTTCTGCAGCCTTGCCAATGTCGAGCAGGCGCATTTCGCTGAGATGGAGGCGCAGCAAAGCCGCACGACCTGGCTGGACCTGAAGGCCGCGGACAACACGAGGCGCCGCATATCCTGTACGGCGCCGGCGGGCGACGAGAATGGTGAGCAGTGTCTGGCGCTTTACCGCGAGACGCTTGATGCGCTGGCCGCTCTCAAACCTGAGATGAAGGTCTCGGTCGGTGCCACCGGCGGCGGGTCGCGCTGGGCGGTATTTCTGCTTGGTATAATCGGGGTAGTGGCCGGTCTTGCTGCGCTGGGCGCTGTTCCGGGCGGGCTGATTGCGCCCGCTCTGGAGGTCTATGCCCTTTCCGCCGGGGCTGTTCTCACTCTCGGCGGCGCGGCTCTCGCCTTCTTCTTCCGTCCCTGGGTCGCCCCGAAACGCCTGAATGTCTCAGAGGCGCGCGATTACGTGGCCAGCCTGTCGCTGGATGGCGACCCATCCGGCGCTGAGCAACAGGGCGAGGCACCAGAAGACGATGAAGGGCAGGGCGCCGCCACCGGCCGCGCCGACTGATGCAGCGGCCGCGCAGGCGGCCGCCAGCCCCCACCAGAGTATGGCGACCTCCCAGTGGCCCCAGCCTGCTTTCATCAGCGCCTGATAGGCGTGATCGCGGTGCGCCCGCAGCAGGCTTTCGCCGCGCCGGACCCGCAAGATCAGTGTCAGAAGCGTATCGGCCAGGAAGGGAAGCGCGAGCGTCGCAATCGTCCAGACTGGTAGGTCCGGCACGAGAGCAAAGACGCCGAACAATCCCCCGACCCCCAGCGCGCCGACATCACCCGCATAGAGCTTGCCGGACATATTGTGGATGAGAAATCCGAAGATCGCGCCAGCGATGACAATCAGGATTGGCGGAAAGCCGGAGTCGCCTGTGAACGCTACGCTTGCGCCAAGCCCGGCAAACATGATCGCAAGCGAGCCCATGGAGAGCCCGTTCGACCCGTCCATGAAGTTCGCGGCATTTGAAAAGACGAGCAGCCAGAGCGCGGTGCCGGAAAAAAGCAGCCAGGGCGCGCTCACCGGGCCGAAAGGTGTATCCAGCGCTGAAGGCGAGAGGCCAAGCAGCGGCGCACCGATGCAGGCCGCGAGAAGGAGGGTCAGTTTCGGTCTGGCAAAAAGGTTCGTCACATCGTCCGCCAGACCGATCAGCGTGAAGGCGCCTGCAATCAGCAGCGCGGCGCACAGCCCGCTCTCCTCCGGCCAGAGCGGTACGAAAAATGACGTGGCCAGCGCGGCCAGCGTAAAGCCGATGGCAATGCCAAGCCCGCCAAGGCGCGGGACCGGGGCGGCCTGAAACTTCCGCTCCCCGTCCGGCGCATCGACGACTCCCAGCCGGCGCACGACATGGCAGGCAATAAAGGAAACAAGCGCAGCTGCGAGGAAAGCCGCGGCGAGAAGAATCAGTTGGACCATGGTGCGATACTAGCCGCCTTTGAGAAGCGTGGGAGCTATCCACCAGCCGGGATGCCGCGCTTTGAGGGTTTCGGCGGCCGACATCATCTCGCGCCGCGTTTCGAACAGGCCAAAACAGCTCGCCCCTGAACCAGACATGCGGGCAAGACTGCAGCCGGTCATGGTGTCCAGACTGTCAAGGACGTCACGGATCTGCGGGACAAGGCCGATGGCGGGGCTTTCAAGGTCGTTTCGCGTGTGAGTGCGCAGCCAGGCGATCATTTCAGGCGGTGTCTCAAACACTGGCAGGTCCAGAGAAGAGAGGCCGGGGCCTGTTCCGGTCTGATCGAAAGCCTGGAAGACAGGGCCGGTCGGGCAGGGCAGGCGGGGATTGATGAGGAGGGTGGGCAGGTCCGGCAAATCTGCCACGCGCCGGATGATCTCACCTTCGCCCTGCATCCGGCAGGCCTGAGAAGTGTAGGCCGCCGGCACGTCGCCGCCGAGCCCGGTCGACAAGGTCCAGCCGACCTGCTCGGTCAGCGTTCCGATCCGGACCAGCTGGCGCAGCATCGCGCCTGCATCGGCAGAGCCGCCGCCGAGGCCTGCTGCCACCGGAATGTGCTTGTACAGGGTGATGGCAAGCGGCGGCACTTTGAAGCCGCGCGCCTGGCAGGCGGCGATGGTTTTCAGCACGAGATTTTCGGGCGAGGCAAGGTCCGGCGCCGAGAAGGGCCCGTCCAGAGTGAAGCTTGCCTCGCTGGCCCGGCGCGCTTCGACACGGTCCGACGCTTCAGGCCCGGCGAACATGACCAGGGAGTCGAGGTCATGGCGGCCATTTTCCTTCACGCCGCCGACATGGAGGAAGAGATTGATCTTCGCTGGAGCAAGCATCAGGGCGTCCGGCTTGCGGCCTGTGTTTCCGGCCCGGTCAGCATCTTGCGTTCGATCCTGTGGATGTCCTGCTCATCCTCCAGCAGGGTAATGGCGCGCTCCCACTGGAACCGCGCCTCCAGACGCCGGCCTGTCATCCAGTAAGCGTCACCCAGATGGTCGATGATCTCCGCAAGGTCCGGCTGGATTTCGGCAGCAAGCTCCAGATAGTGAACGGCGCGTTCGAAATCGCCAAGCTTGTAATACCCCCAGCCAAGACTGTCGGTGATGGCGCCGCTATTGGGGCGAAGCGATAGCGCCTGCCGGATCAGGTCCATGCCGCGCTCAAGGTGCAGGCCCCGGTCGACCCAGCTATAACCAAGATGGTTCAGCACTTCCGGGGAGTCTGGATTGAGCGTCTTGGCCTTGAGGAGATCCTCTTCGGCCTGCGGCCAACGCCCAAGCGCCTCGTGCAGTGTGCCTCGCGCATAATAGAGGCGCCAGTCATCAATGCCGCTGGCTTCGTCGCTCCTGATGATCTCATCGAAGACGACAAGCGACTCCTCGTCCTGATTGAGCGAACTCAGAAGGTCGGCCATCTGGATCTTGAGGTCGCGCTGGGGCTCGCCCTCCAGCGTCCGGCGCGCCAGGTCGAGCGCCTCGTCCTTGCGGCCCGCGCGGTAAAGCGCCCAGGCAAGCTGGCCGGTCGCGGAGACATGATAGGGAGAGCTTGCCGGAATGGCTTCCAGCATGGCGATGGCTTCTTCGCTGCGCCCGGAGCGGTCGAGCGCATCGGCGAACAGCGCGCGGGCTGCCTGCAGGTCGGGGTCGAGGTGGAGCGCGATGGAGTAATAGACGCCGGGCAGATCATCGGCGGACTGGGCGGCGAGGGCGGCCGCCGGCACGTAAATGGCCAGTGCGGCGCCTTCCCGCGCGGTCAGGCGCTTCATGCCCAGCTCTTCACCGGCTTCAAGGCGCTCCAGCACATCTGTTATGCGTGGATTATGGCCCGTCTGTTCCAGATAGGTCTGAAGGACATCCCGCGCCGCGTCCCGTTTGCCCCTTTCTGCCAGAAGGCGGGCATAAGTGTCCGCGGTCGAGGCGATCAGCGTGCCATTCGCCGAAAGAACCTCAAGTGTTTCAAGCGCTTCCTCATCCTGCCCGCCGGCGACTTCCATCAAGGCGAGCGAATTGAGCATGATGCCGCGCAGATAGGCATCTTCTCCGGCCGCATCCATCAGCTTCAGCTCGGCCTGGGCAAGATTGCCAAGTCCGAACTCTGCCCAGGCCTCCAGAGAGCCGAGCACCATGGTGTGAAACGGTCCGGACTGGCTGCGCGCGGTCAGATCACTCACAGCCAGAAAGTTTTCCGAGGCGATGGCGTCAGCCGCGAGGGTCAGCCGCAACAGGCTGGTTTCGTCAAGGACGGACTTGCCCGCTTGCGAGGATATCGACAGGGCGAGCGGAAAGTCGTTGGCGAGGAGCGCCGAGAAGACCGCCCGCTCGGTGATCGACCGGTCGCCCGGATGAATACGGGCAATGCGGGCATAGTTTTCAGCGGCCGCCTCCGGGTCATTCGTCAGTGAGGCATAGCGCGCGATGAGGAAGTCGCCCATGTCTCCGGCCTGCGAATGGAAGGCACCATCGGCTTCAGCGAAAGCGGCCTCGCCGGCAAGGGCGGAGTCCGCCTGCGGCATCATCGTGCATGCCGAAAGCAGGGCCGTGAGGCCCGCAAGACTTGCCGTAAAGTGTCGCGCTTTGATCATGGCGTGGTTTTATCAACTCTGACAGATCAGCATAACCGCGCACGCACGATTTGCCATAGATAATAGCGATCACAGCTGAGTGAAACGCGCCTTCGGGTCCGGTCAGATATCCTGACGGTTTACCTCGGTATCGTCGCCAAGAGAGACGTCCGGCAGGGGCTGTTTCTCAGGCGGCGGGCCCTCAAGGCCGTTTTCGAGCTTGTCCACCAGCTCGCGGCGTTTCTCCTCGCGCGGATAGTCATCGAGGGCGGTCTGCCAGGCCTCGCGGGCCTCATCCTTGCGGTCGAGATGCCAGTAGATGTCGCCCAGATGATCCTCGATCTCCCAATGCGTATTGGGGGCGAGGGCACGCTGGGCCTGTTCGATATAGCGGCGCGCACCTTCCAGGTCCCCCAGCCGGTAGCGGGCCCAGCCATAGCTGTCGGCGATATAGGGATCGTTCGGGGCAAGCGCGTTGGCGCGGGCCAGCACCTTGAAGGCTTCGGCATACTGGTCGGTATTCTCGATCAGGAAATAGCCGAGCGTGTTCAGCATATAGGGGTCATTCGGCCGGCGAAGGGCTTCTTCGCGGATGAGGCTCAGGGCTTCGTCGGTCTGGTCTGCATCGGCCAGTGCATTGGCGAGCGCCATGCGGCGTTCATGCGTGTCATCCAGCTCTTGCGCGGCGCGGGCATGGAAGAGGGCTTTATCGAACTGGCCGAACTGCGAATAGATGGCCGCGCTGGTCGAGTGGGCCCCCGCCTTCTCCGCATCCGTCTCGGCAAGACCGGGCGTGCTTTCAGCAAGTTCTGTCGCCTTTTCGCGGTCATCGAGCAGCGCATAGATGAGCATGGCGTTGGAATAGGTGCCAAGCTCCTCGTCTTCCTCTGCAAGTTCAATCGCTGTGGCAAGCGCGCTGCGGGCCGCATCGGTCTTTCCCAGACGGACCAGGGACTGGGCTTCAGATAGTTTCAGCCCGGCCGTCGGCTCGGGCGCGGCAGAGGCGACATGCAGGGCCGCTTCGAAGAGGGTTTCGTCGTAAAGGTCGCCAACGACCGAGAGGCGAAGCGATTCATTGTCAGGATCGATCAGGAGCGCGAGCTGGTCGAATGCGGCTTTCGTGTCGTCAAAGCCGCCCGGCTGCTGGCCGGTAAAGGCAGAGCGGATCATCCGCTGATAGGCAAGCGCCAGCGAGTAGTCCGACAGGGTCCGGGCGAAGGCCTGGTCGGTTTCCAGCATGTCCTCATCCAGACCACGGCCGGACTCGATCTGCTCCATCGCCGCCGCAAAGCTGGCGGATTGCTCGGGCTCGGCGTCTGCGAGCCGTGAATAGAGCGCCTTGGCCTCATCCACGCGCCCCATCTGCCGCAGCAGGAGCGCCTGACGCGAGATAACGAGACGTACATGGTTATAGAGGATCGATTGCGGATCGAATTCGTGTTCCGGCGCCTCAATCTTTGACGGCGTGATCGCCGAATAGACGGCTAGCGCCTCTTCCTCCCGGCCGGCCGCTTCGAGCATGGCAGCCAGCGACAGGTCGCCGGTCAGGCCCGGCAGGCTGGACCCGACTGCGCGGTGCGCATCGATGGCGGCATCGAACTGGCCGTCGAGAGCCAGATACCAGGCCTCCAGAAAACCGCCGAGCTGCGCCATGTTCTCGTCATCGGCTGTCGTCTCCGCGAGTGTCAGCGCAGTCTCATAGTCGCCTGCGGCGGCAGCATCGATGGATGCGATTGCGGCCGCGAAAGGTTGGCTCTCGCCGTCGCGGACTAGCGTGTTCTTCATCGCGGCGACGAAGGCGGCCATGTCGCCAGCCTTGATCGCCTCGACGGGTGATGCATAGGCCAGAAGCCCGACTGGTTCGCCATCCTCGTCCAGCACGGCTGTCGCCATTGCGGCTTCGGAGACATCATAGACGCCTTCATAAGCCGACAGCGCACCGATAATGGCTTTCTTGCGCTCGCTGACGGCCTCGCGGTCGGCATCGCTCATCTGCGGGGTGGGCTCAGGCTGACCTGCGCTCATGCTTTCGCAACCGGTGAGCGCCATCGCGAACAGGGCGAAAGCAGAAGTCAGTTGCGGTTTCATGAAGCGGTCCTTTCGGCGGCGGTCTGGTCCCTTGAGAGGGTAAGGTTTGTGTCCGGCCTGTCCAGCAAGGGCGCCAGTCCGTTTCAGTCCGGACCGCGCGCGTCTAGCTGACGCGGCGGATGCAGAAATCGGCGAGTTCTGCCAGGAGGTGGCGCCACTGCGTATCGGGCAGTCTGGAGAGCGCGGACTTGGCAAGGCCGACATAGGCCTCGGCCTCTGCAATGGTCGCTTCGGCGGCCCCGGTGGTTCGGATGAGGTGGATGGCGCGGGCCAGATCGCCTTCTTCCTGCTTGCTGAGATCGAAGGCGCGTGCCCAGAAGGCCTGATCCTCGGCGCGTCCGCGCCGGCGGGCAATAATCACGGGCAGGGTGATCTTGCCTTCCCGGAAATCGTCGCCGACCACCTTTCCGATCACGGAGGTCGTTCCGCCATAGTCGAGGACATCGTCCACGATCTGGAAGGCGAGGCCGAGATTCTTGCCATAGGTGGCGAGCGCATCGGCATGGTCTGCCCCGCCGCCAGAGATCGCCCCGGCGCGGGCAGCCGCCTCGAAGAGGGCGGCGGTCTTCGCCTCGATAATGGCGAGATAGTCTTCGGTGGGAAGGTCGGGCTTGCCCTGCGCCGCGAGCTGGCGCACCTCGCCCTCAGCGATCACCGACGAGGCGTTGGAGAGAATCTCGAGAATTTCCAGCGAGCCGGTATCGACCATCAGGGTGAAGGCGCGCGCGAACAGGAAGTCGCCGACGAGGATAGAGGCCGAATTGCCCCAGACCGACTTTGCCGCCGGTTTCCCGCGGCGAAGGTCGCTTTCGTCGATGACATCGTCATGCAGCAGGGTGGCGGTGTGGATGAACTCGACAGCCGCCGCCAGCGAATGAGTGGAGGGGTTCGTCTCCCCGACGGCCTGCGCCGCGGCCAGCGTGATGATCGGGCGAAGCCGCTTTCCGCCCGCCGACACGATATAGTCGGACATGTCCGGAATAACGTCGACCGGGCTGGCTGCGCGCGACTTCAGCAGGGTTTCGACCGAGGCAAGATCGCCTTCAAGTAGGCTTGAAAGCCGGTCGACTACTGTTTTTCCGGAGGTCGTTTCGCGCGCTGTCGCTGGTGTGGTCACAAGGTTTTCCTGCTAAGCTCAATTGACTAGGTCATATGCATACGAATAGGTCCGCGGTCCAGCGCTGCGGTACAGGACCGCATGAGAGGAAGGGACTTGGCATGGAAGAAGTGTTCCGCACCAATGATCCCGTCAAGCTGAGCTATATCCGGCATCTTCTGTCCGAAGCAGGGATCGAGGTTTTCGTCCTTGATGAGCACACCGCCTATATCGACGGGCGCGGACCACTCGTGCCGATCCGGGTGGTCGTGCATGAGGATGATGCAGGCGATGCCCGCCGGGCCCTGGCTGAACTGGACCAGGATGGCTGAGGAAGGGGTCACTGAAGACGCATTTCTTGGCGGTCTGGTAAAGGTTTTCCAGCCGCAAAAGGGCTTTCGGGCCGGCACCGACAGCGTGCTTCTATCAGCCGCCCTCGACCCGGCGATGACTGGCGATGCGGCTGAATTCGGCTGCGGGGCAGGCGGCGCGCTCCTGCCAGCGGCCTACCGCCTCAAGGGCATGAATTTTACCGGCTATGAGCGCGATATCCGCCTTGCCGGGCTAGCGCGTCTCGGCGTTGAGGCCAACGGCTTTGGCGAGCGCATGTCGATAGAGCTTCAGGACATTGGCGCGCTACCCCGCGCCATGGAAAACCGCTTCCATCTCTGCTTTTCCAACCCGCCCTTCTTTCGCGGCGGCTCTATCAGTGCGCCGGGTGAGGGCAAGCAGGATGCCTATATGGAAACCGTGCCACTGAAGGACTGGATCGGCCAGATGCTGCACGTCCTGAAGCCGCGGGGCCGTTTTGTCATGATCCACCGCGCATCCGAACTGGCGCGTATCCTGGCGCTGATCGAACACCGCACCGGCCAGATCGAGGTCATGCCCGTGCGCTCCTATCCCGGCGCGGATGCAAAGCGTGTCATCGTGCGGGCAAGAAAGGGGTTGCGCTCCGGCGCAATGCGCCTTCTGGACGGGATCAATATCTACAAGGAAAAGGGCGGCGAGCGCACAGAGCTGCTTGAGGCGATCGCGCGGTCAGACGCAGGGCTCGACTGGGGTTGAGTTCGTCCTGATCTAAGCTCAGCATTCTCTACGTGGAATGCGGTGATTTCATCAGTAATCCCCAATAACAATGAAACCCTCCCGGTCGAGCATCGTGTCTTGCTGCTGAAAGACTTTTGCCGGGCCGGAGAGTGTGCCGGTAACTTTGGCTCCATTCACCAGCAGCTCATGATCCTTCTGGAGGCCCTCTGCGTCGAAGGCCTGCAAATCTAAGCGTTCGGCGTAACCACGCAGTGGAGGCCAGACTTCCGTCAGCGCATCAATTGGGCGGTCGCCAGAGTGACAGGCGCCGAATCCCTTGTAGCCTGCTTGCTTTATGATTTTCTGAGCATAGGTATCAGCCCTGTTTACCCGGTCTTATTGATAAACCTTGCAGGTGCAGATCATTCGAACAGTCTCCGGAGGTGACCATGTCGAGCTGGATTATGGCGATGGCGATCTTTCTGATCGCGGTTTCTACATTCATTGCGGTTCTGATCATTGGGCGCAGTCGGGGCAGGGGCGCGTCCTCCAGTCGCTTCTCGCCTGGCAGTCACGCCATTTCAGTGAAGGACGCCGCAGATATGGATCACAAGCTGGGAGAGGACAGGGCCGACCGCCTTATCGCTGAAAAGTATGGCAGAAGTCCGCGCAGTTCCCGGCGCGGGTTACGGTTGCGGAAATAGGCGTGTGGGAGTAGGCCGGAAGCCTTTCATTCTGGCCACCGACTTAGGCGCCCCATGACCGCTGCGACCGCCCGCGAAAAACCCGCTTCCTTTCAGGATCTGATCCTGCGTCTGCAGGCCTATTGGGCCGGGCAGGGCTGCGCGATTCTGCAGCCCTATGACATGGAAGTCGGCGCAGGCACGCTTCACCCGGCCACAGTTCTGCGGGCGCTGGGGCCCAAGGACTGGCGCGCCGCCTATGTGCAGCCCTCGCGCCGCCCGGCCGATGCGCGCTATGGCGAGAACCCGAACCGGCTCGGCCACTACTATCAGTATCAGGTCATCCTGAAGCCGAACCCGTCGAACCTTCAGGACCTTTACCTCAATTCCCTCTATGAGATCGGGATCGACCCGACCGTCCATGACATCCGCTTTGTCGAGGATGACTGGGAGAACCCGACTGTCGGTGCCTGGGGGCTTGGCTGGGAAGTCTGGTGCGACGGCATGGAAGTCAGCCAGTACACCTATTTCCAGCAGGTCGGCGGGCTCGATGTCTTCCCCGTCTCGGGCGAGCTGACCTATGGCCTCGAACGCCTCGCCATGTATGTGTTCGGCGTCGACAATGTCTACGACCTGCCTTTCAACGACCCGGCTTCGGAAACGCCGCTCTCCTATGGCGACGTCTTCCTGCAGAACGAGATCGAGCAGTCGGCCTTCAATTTCGAGCTGGCCGATGTCGAAATGCTGCAGACCTGGTTTGCAGGCTGCGAGAAACAGTCCACCGCCCTGCGCGAGGCGGGCAAGCCGCTGCCAGCCTATGATTTTGCCCTGAAGGCCAGCCACGTCTTCAACCTGATCGATGCGCGCGGCGCCATCTCGCCGACAGAGCGTCAGGCCTTCATCGCCCGCGTGCGCGACCTTGCACGCGGTGCAGCCGAAAAATGGGCCGAAATGGAAGCAGAGCGCGCCGCGTAAGCGTATCCCTCAGTCGATGAGGTCACACATCGCGGCCGGGGCGTCATCGGCACGCTCATAGGTCTGCGTGTTCAGATAATCGATCTCCGCGGGCAGCACACCGGCATCCAGATCAAGGGCCAGCTCGCGGGTCTCGGCCAGGCTGGGCTGACCGCCGATCATGAGGCGTCCTTCAGTGATGGGGGCGTGAACAAGCGGTGCTGAGACCACTTTGCCATTGACCGCAATCGCCAGCTGCTCTCCGACATGCGAGCCGGTGAATTCCGCCAGAAGGCGTGTGCCCTCCTCATCCAGGGCCAGCAGGACAGATGGCTGGTTTGTACGGTCCCATGTGACGTCCGCGCTTTTGATCTCGCTTCCTGTCAGGATGGGGTCTGGGTCGAGACGGTATTCGGCCGGTGGATTATGCGTGGCCGGAAGGGTCAGGCCGCTTGCCTCGCTGGCCGTCTCCTGCTCCCCGTCTGCGAGAATGCGGTAAAAGGCCGTGTCGCCCGGCTGCGCCAGCCATGTCTTGAGGCGGTCGATGTCCTGCTCGCCCGGAATCTCGATCCGGAAATGGCCAGCGTCAGTTACTTCAGTGCGGGCCAGCAGCTTGTCCAGGCTGGCAACGCGGCGGCTGAGTGTCTCGCCGACGGCTTTGATGAGGTCTGGATCTTCCCGCTTTGCGGGATCGCTTATCTCCGCTTCCAGCCGGTAGCCGCCACAGGTCTCTATGACCGGAACCTCCGTCTCTGACTCCTCTGCCAGTGCGGCCAGCGGCGGACAGGCGAGGGCCAGGGTGAAAGCGGTAAGAAGGGCTCTGTGCGAAGCTGTTGAAGCGGTCATATCGTCCGTTTCTGTCATGATTTGCCTTGCCAGTCGGAATATCGCATCTAGCCCGGACGAGTCACCCGGCCACGACATGCCGGGCCGAAAGGCGCATCTGCGTCCCAAACCTTGCCGATGCGCGCGGCGCGCAGGAAAAATGGGCTGGAATGAAACAGGAGCGTACAGAATGAAGCCGGCTTATTTCGTTTGTGGAAGCCTTCTGGCTGGCCTGCTGCTTGCCGGCTGCTCGCCTGACAAGACGACCGGCGAGCCGGCAGGCAATGAGCTGCGCCAGAGTGCCGACGCGCCGACGCCGGACCCGGAAAAGGTCGCGGATACCAATCCGCAGGCGCTGCAGATCGGCGTCATGCATGCGCCGCAAACCGACGCCTATTGCACCTTCATGCAGGCGTCTCACACCTTCACCTATGACGACCCGGCCACATGGCGGTTTGTCTTCCTGCGCGAGATGGAGGGCGCCCCGCCAGAGGGGCAGATCAAGATCAATGAAGACGTGCTGACCTTCCAGCAGGCCGACCTCTCGACGAATGATGAGGGGATCGAGACCTGGCACTACCGCTCCACAAATCGCGGCATTCTTGTTGAATTCCGCCTCAAGGCGACCGATAGCGGGCCTGAACACACAGATTACGAAGGCACGATGGCGATCACAGAACCTGCAGAAACTGAAAGAATGCGGGTAAAGGGCAGTTGCGGCGTCTGATCGTCTGCGCCATCCACGCCTTCAAATCCTTTTGCTCGAATTGACATCCGCTCATGGCTGAACTCCTCCTCGAACTCTTTTGTGAAGAAATCCCCGCCCGCATGCAGGCGAAAGCCGAGGGCGATTTGCGCGATGCGCTGACAAAGGGCCTTGCTGAGGCGGGCGTTGAATACGGCGATGTGGTCGCCTTGTCCGGCCCGCGACGTCTGACGGTCGCGATTTCCGGACTGCCTGAAAAGTCTGCCGATGTCAGCGAAGAGAAGAAGGGTCCGAAGGTCGATGCGCCGGAAAAGGCGATCGAGGGATTCCTGCGCGGGGCCGGTCTCACCTCGATCGATCAGGCAGAGGTGCGGAGCGACCCGAAGAAAGGCGATTTTTATGTCGCCGTGCGCGAAATCCCGGGCCGTCCGCTGGAAGACATCATTGCAGGCCTTGTGCCAGAGATCGTGCGCGGCTTTCACTGGCCAAAATCCATGCGCTGGGGGCGCGGAGAGCTTCGCTGGGTGCGCCCGCTACAACGCATCCTCTGCGTCTTCGATGGCAAGACGGTCGAATTTGAAATCGATGGCCTGAAATCCGGCAGTGAGACCGAAGGCCACCGCGTCCATGGGCGCGGGCCGTTCAAGCTCACCTCCTTTGCAGACTATAAAGAGATGCTGCAGGAAAAGGGCTTCGTTGCCCTTTCACGCGAGGACCGCCGGCTGCTCATCGAGGAACAGGCGCAGATGGTATGCGCGCAGGCGGGCCTCGAACTGGTTGAGGACAAGGGTCTTCTGGACGAAGTGACGGGCCTTGCCGAATGGCCGGTCGTCATCCTGGGCGAGATGGACCCGGCCTTCCTGTCCCTGCCGCCGGAAGTCGTGCAGCTCTCCATGCGCACGCACCAGAAATATTTCGCCGTGCGCGACCCGAAGACCGGAGAGCTTGCGCCGAACTTTGTGGTGGTCGCCAATATCGAAGCCAGCGATGGCGGCAAAGCGATTGCCGCCGGCAATGCCCGCGTCCTCTCAGCCCGTCTCGATGATGCGCGCTTCTTCTGGGAGCAGGACAAGGCGACGCCGCTGGAGAAGATGGCCGACAAGCTCAAGACCATCGACTTCAAGAAAGAGCTGGGCACGATTGCCGACAAGGTGGAGCGCGTCGCCGCACTGGCGCGGGAGCTTGCTGAGCCTGTGGGTGCCGATCCGGACATGGCCGAACGCGCGGCGCGCCTTGCGAAGGCGGACCTCGTCTCCGGCATGGTGGGGGAATTCCCTGAGCTGCAAGGCGTGATGGGCGGCTACTATGCGCGCGCGCAAGGCGAGACAGACGCTGTCGCGACCGCCATTGCCGGACATTATAAGCCGCAGGGGCCCTCCGACGCCGTGCCGACCGAGCCGGTCGCCATTGCTGTCGCGCTGGCCGACAAGCTCGACACGCTGGTCGGCTTCTGGGCGATTGATGAGAAGCCGACAGGGTCGAAAGACCCGTTTGCGCTGCGCAGGGCGGCGCTGGGTGTGGTGCGGATCATTCTGGAGAATGGGGTTCGGCTAAAACTGCTCGAAATACTCGATGAAGAATTTGCGATCATGCCTCCTAGCGTGCACGGGATTTTTGAGTATCTGCGGGCGCTTTATGAGAATGGTCCGTTTGAGTACGAGCTACCGGAAGGCCGCGAGTTCGACGAGGCCAGATTTGCGCGGACGTTGGCGAAATTCCAAACTCGAGTACGCTTCGTGAATAGCAGCGAGATTAAACAGTTCTTTGAGTGGCATGCATTCGACCGAAATATGCGGCCAGAACTAGAGTTAGCATTTTCTCGCGCCGACGACCTCCTCGCTTTCTTCGCCGACCGCCTCAAACAATACCTCCGCGACCAGGGCGCGCGCCATGACCTCATCGATGCGGTCTTCGCGCTGGGCGAAGATGACCTCGTCCTCATCGTCAAACGGGTCGAGGCGCTGGCCGCTTTCCTTGAGACCGAAGACGGGGCGAACCTGCTCGCGGGCTACAAGCGCGCGGCGAATATCCTGAAAGCCGAAGAGAAGAAGGATGGCGCCGCCATTGAAGGCGATGTCGATCCGTCGCTGTTCGAGCAGGACGAGGAACGCGCGCTCCATACCGCTATCGAGACGGCCGTATCGCGCGCCGACGCGGCGCTGGAGGCTGAGGATTTCGAGGCGGCCATGGCCGCGCTCGCGGAACTTCGCGGGCCTGTCGATGCGTTCTTTGAGGGTGTGCAGGTCAATGCTGAGGATGAAAAGCTTCGCGCAAACCGCCTCCGATTGCTCACATCGATTCGGGCCGCGCTCTCGCGCGTGGCCGATTTTTCAAAGATTGCAGGCTAAGCCCAGAGGCAGGAAGACACTTAACCCATGATCATCATCGTCTTCATTGTCGGCGTGATCGTGTTCGTTATCTACTGCCTCATCAACATGCCTTCAAACCATGCACGCGCCATTTTTGACGCCCAGGGGCGCAGCCCCGAGGCCATTTCAGACCGCGACCGCGCCTGGGTTTGCGACCTTTATAGCCGGTTTGGGGTACAGGACTTCAGGTTGAAGGCAATCAGGGATAAGGTACTCGACCCATCAGCGGCGCGCCGGTTCGGCGTGACACCGTCGCGGCTGGACGATGTCGAGGAGCTTGGCGTCAGACTGCCGCAATTAAAATTACTGGTATCCTTTGAACCGGGGCGGTATCGCCTTACAGAGGAAGCCGCGCGCCTGGCCGAGGGCCTGGCGGAAGAGAACAAAGAGTGTGGAGAGTAAGCATCATGGGTGACACCGCTCAGCAGTCGAAGGAAAAATGGGTCTATTCCTTCGGTGGAGGTTCAGCCGACGGCAATACCAGGATGAAGAACCTTCTCGGCGGCAAGGGGGCCAACCTTGCCGAGATGGCAACGCTTGGCCTTCCGGTTCCCCCCGGCTTCACGATCACGACGGCTGTGTGCACCGCCTATTATGACAATGGCGAGACCTATCCAGAGGGGCTTGAGGCAGAAGTGAATGCCGCCCTCGACAAGGTCGAGAAAGAGACCGGCAAGGTCTTTGGCGATGCGGACAATCCGCTTCTGGTCTCTGTGCGCTCAGGCGCCCGCGCCTCCATGCCCGGCATGATGGATACGGTCCTCAATCTCGGCCTCTCCGAGGTCACCGTTCAGGGCCTCGCCAAGAAAGCCGGTGAGCGCTTTGCCTATGACAGCTATCGCCGCTTCATCCAGATGTACTGCAATGTCGTGCTCGGCCTGAAGCATGACACGTTCGAGCACATCCTGGACGACTATAAAGAGCGCTACGACTACAATCTCGACACCGACCTGTCGGCCGATGACTGGAAAGAGATCATCGTCCAGTACAAGGCGGCGGTGAAGAAGCAGCTCGGCAAGCCTTTCCCGGACGATCCGCGCGAACAGCTCTGGGGCGCGATCACGGCGGTGTTCGGCTCCTGGATGAATGACCGCGCGATCCTCTATCGCAAGCTCAATGACATCCCGGCCGAATGGGGCACGGCCGTAAACGTGCAGTCCATGGTGTTCGGCAATATGGGCGACACCTCGGCGACCGGCGTTGCCTTTACCCGCGACCCGTCGACCGGCGAGAAGACCTTCTATGGTGAGTTCCTGATCAATGCGCAGGGCGAGGACGTGGTGGCTGGCATTCGCACGCCGGCGCCGATTTCCCGCTCACGCGCTGACGCGCTCGGCTCTGACGAGGCCCCGCTCGAAGAGGCGATGCCGAAAGTCTATGAGGAGCTGGTGGAGGTCGCCGATACGCTGGAAGCGCATTACCGTGACATGCAGGACATTGAGTTCACGGTCGAGGACAACAAGCTCTACATGCTGCAGACCCGCAATGGTAAGCGGACCGCTGCCGCGGCGCTCAAGATCGCCGTCGACATGGCCGAGGAAAAGCTGATCAATGAGGAAGAAGCGGTCCTGCGCCTTATGCCGGGCCAGCTCGACCAGCTGCTTCACCCGACCATCGCGCCGGACGCCAAGCGCGACGTGATCGTCAAAGGTCTGCCAGCCAGCCCCGGCGCGGCTGTCGGCAAGGTTGTCTTCGATTCCGATGAGGCTGCCGAACTCGCCGAGAAGGGTGAAGACGTCATCCTGATGCGGGTCGAGACCTCACCGGAAGACATTCACGGTATGCACGCGGCCCGCGCCATCGTGACCGCGCGCGGCGGCATGACCTCGCACGCCGCCGTGGTCGCCCGTGGCATGGGCCGTCCCTGCGTCTGCGGGGCAGGCGGGCTGCAGATCGACGCGGCCAAGGGCGTCTTCCGTTCAGGCGGTCGTGAGTTCAAGAAAGGCGATGTCGTCACCATTGATGGCGCAGAGGGCGAAGTTCTCGCCGGCGCCATCGACATGGTCCAGCCGGACCTGTCCGGCGACTTCGGCAAGCTGATGGAATGGGCAGACCGCGCGCGCCGCCTCAAGGTGCGCACAAATGCCGAGACCCCGGCAGATGTCGAAACGGCGAAGAAGTTTGGCGCGGAAGGCATTGGACTCTGCCGCACAGAGCACATGTTCTTCGATGCCGAGCGTATCCCGGTCGTCCGGTCCATGATCCTGGCGGAAAACAAGAAGGGCCGTGAGGCGGCGCTTGCGAAACTTCTGCCCATGCAGCGCGGCGACTTTGCCGAGATTTTCCGCATCATGGAGGACCGGCCCTGCACGATCCGCCTGCTGGACCCGCCGCTGCACGAATTCCTGCCGCATTCGGAAGAGGAAATGGCCGAAGTTGCCAAATCTGCCGGTGTCAGTGTCGAGACGCTGAAGCGCCAGGCCGATGAGCTGCATGAGAGCAATCCGATGCTCGGCCATCGCGGCTGCCGTCTCGGGATCACCTATCCTGAGATCTATGAGATGCAGGCGCGCGCGATTTTCGAGGCCGCAGTCGAGGTTTCCAAGGAAAGCGGCTACAAACCGGTGCCCGAGATCATGATCCCGCTGGTTGCCACAAAGAAAGAGCTCGACATCCTGAAGGCCAAGGTCGACGCCGAGGCGCAGGCAGTCTTCAAGGAGACGGGCGTAGAGCTTGAATACCTCGTGGGCACGATGATCGAGTTGCCGCGCGCTGCGCTGCAGGCCGGCAAGATCGCGGAATCGGCGGCCTTCTTCTCTTTCGGGACGAATGACCTGACGCAGACGACCCTGGGCATCTCCCGTGATGATGCAACGCGCTTCCTCAAGGCCTATGAGGAGCAGGGCATCTATGAGAAGGATCCATTCGTCACGCTGGACCAGACCGGTGTCGGTGAACTTGTCCAGATCGCCACGGAGCGCGGACGCAAGACCCGGCCTGACATCAAGCTCGGCATCTGCGGCGAGCATGGCGGCGATCCCGCTTCGGTCATGTTCTGCGATTCAATCGGGCTCGATTATGTGTCCTGTTCGCCTTACCGCGTGCCAATTGCGCGGCTGGCAGCAGCGCATGCGGCCCTTGGAAAAGAGCAGGCCTGACCCGAATCGGGTGCGTAAGCAGGGAAGGTTCACACGCAAAGCGTGTGCGAGGAACTGTGTTTTCC
>NVWP01000029.1 GCA_002733705.1 Henriciella sp.
TACGAGCTAATCGGCCTTGGGAGACGTTCATGACACCAGAAGACGATCATAGCGGCGAGCTCGTCTATAAACGCGTTCTCCTGAAACTTTCCGGCGAAGCCCTGATGGGGCCTTCCGAGTTTGGCATCCACATGCCAACCTGTCTGAAGTTTGCTGAAGAGATCGCCGGGGCAATCAAACAGACCGGTGTTGAGCTTTGCCTGGTTATCGGCGGCGGAAACATCTTCCGTGGTCTTGCCGGGGCCGCCAATGGCATGGACCGCTCGCAGGCCGACTCCATGGGCATGCTCGCGACCGTCATGAATGCGCTGGCCATGCAGAGCGCGCTGGAGCAGATCGGCACACCCACCCGGGTTCAGTCCGCCATTCCGATGGATACGGTGTGTGAGCCCTATATTCGCCGCCGTGCGATCCGTCATATGGAGAAGGGCCGCGTGGTGATCTTCGCGGCGGGGACGGGCAATCCGTATTTCACAACCGACACCGGCGCCGCGCTTCGGGCCGCCGAGATGAATTGCGGCGCCATGTTCAAGGGCACGCAGGTCGATGGCGTCTATTCGGCAGACCCCAAGACCCATGCCGATGCAGAACGTTATGAAAAGCTCGGCTATCAGGAAGTGCTGGCGCGCGATCTTCGCGTCATGGATGCCTCCGCCGTCAGCCTGATGCGCGATACAAGCATTCCAATCGTCGTTTTTTCGCTCCACAAGAAGGGCGCGTTGCTTGACGTGCTGCGTGGTGTCGGAACATCGACGCTCATCTCTTAATGTGCGAGAACCAGTCTCATGAGTATAAACAAGAAAGACCTTGAGCGCCGGATGGATGGCGCGATTTCATCGCTTCAGTCGGACCTGGCGGGGCTGAGAACGGGCCGCGCATCCCCGAACCTGCTCGATACGGTGAATGTGCCGGCTTATGGCTCGACCGTGCCGCTGAACCAGGTCGGCTCCGTCTCTGTGCTCGATGCGCGCACCCTGTCGGTGAATATCTGGGACAAGTCGGTTGTCGGCGCAGCTGACAAGGCGATCCGGGAATCGGGGCTCGGCCTTAATCCGGTGACCGATGGCACCACGCTGCGGATTCCCATTCCGGTGCTGAATGAGGAACGCCGCGCCGAGCTTTCGAAGATCGCTGGCAAATATGCAGAGCAGGCCCGTGTCGCCGTGCGCAATGTGCGCCGCGACGGCATGGACCAGCTCAAGAAGGCTGAAAAGGATGGCGAGATCAGCAAGGACGAGGCCCACGGCCTGTCTGATGACGTTCAGAAGATGACCGATACGCACATCGCGCGTATTGAGGACATCGTGAAAGCCAAAGAAGCGGAGATCATGCAGGTTTGAGTGCCCAGCCAGCATCCACCGGTGACCCGAAACTTGCTGCGCCCGCTGACCTGCCAACACATATTGGCGTCATCATGGACGGGAATGGCCGCTGGGCGACACGCAGTGGTCTGCCGCGCTCCGTAGGGCACGAGCGGGGTGTGGATGCGCTGCGCAAGACGGTGACGGCGGGCCAGAAACTGGGCCTGTCCTACCTGACCGTCTATTCCTTCTCCACAGAGAACTGGCGCCGGCCGGCCTCCGAGGTGGGTGCGCTTTTTTCCCTGCTTCGCGCTTTTATCAAGAAGGACCTGAAACGTCTCAAATCCGAGGATGTGCGGATCAGCGTCTTTGGCACCCGGTCGGGCCTGCCGCAGGATATCTGCGATCTTCTGGACTATGCGGTATCGGAAACATCTGAAAATACGCGCTTCAATCTGGGGATTGCTTTCAACTATGGCGGACGCGAGGAAATTGCGCGGGCGGCCCGCCGAGTCGCTCGCAAGGTGATGGAGGGGGAGCTGTCGCTCGAGGAGCTGGATCAGGATGCGATCTCGGCCCATCTGGACACATCCGAGTTTCCCGACCCGGACGTCATTATCCGCACGGGTCAGGAACATCGTCTCAGCAATTTTCTCGTCTGGCAGTCGGCCTATTCGGAGCTCGTTTTCATGGATGTTCTCTGGCCAGACTTCGGCGAGCCTCATCTCAAGGCCGCGCTGGAAACCTTTTCGGCACGCGAACGCAGGTTTGGCGGTCTGAGTTCGGGGGCCGCCTGATATGGTAGCCTCAAGGCCGGGCAGTCATAAATCGAAGGAGCTGGCGCTACGGGTTGTGTCAGCACTGGTCCTTATCCCGTTTGCCCTTTTTGTCGTTGCGACGGGCGGCCTGATCCTCGCCATTGCCTGCGCGGTCTTCGCCGCCATCATGGGCTATGAATGGGCGCGCATGACCGCCTCGCCGATCATGCCGGCAACGGCGGTCCTCTCGGCGGCCTGTGTCATTGGCGCCTATCTTGGCGACTGGAGCGTCGCCTTCATTGCGCTTCTTGTCTCTGCAGCGATCATCGGACTCATCCATCCTTCCAGGCCAGGCGAGCGCGCGGTCGCCGCCTTTGGGGTTTTCTATAGTGCCGGCCTGCCGCTTGGGCTGTTCTTCCTGCGCGATGGCGTGTGGTACGGCCAGGCGGCGGCTCTAATACTTATGGGGACGGTCTGGGCTTCAGATACCGGGGCGTATTTTGCCGGACGAGGTTTTGGCGGCCCGCCTTTGTCGCCCCGCGATTCGCCGTCCAAGACCTGGAGCGGTGCCATCGGCGCTGTCGTCTGCAGCGCGCTTTGCGGTCTGATCGCCGCCGGTCTGCTCGATGCCTCGCGCATCGCTTGGCTGGCAGCAGGGGTCATGATTTCGGTTGTTGCCCAGTGGGGTGACCTGTTCGAATCCTCTCTCAAGCGGCGTTACGGCGTCAAGGATACGAGTGGTTTCCTGCCGGGCCATGGCGGGGTCATGGACAGGGTCGACGGCCTTGGTATGGCCGCTGTGTTCTGCGCCGGACTCCTCGCGCTTGCAGAAGGCATTCATGCCGCGCTCGGACTATCGGCAGGCTGATGACCAAGCGTATCAGTATTATTGGGTCGACCGGCTCTATCGGACAGTCTGCGCTATCGGTTGTGGCGTACGCTAACACGATGGGTGAGGGCCCCCGCTTCGAAATCGAGGCGCTGACGGCGCAGTCCAGTGTCGACTCCCTCGCCAGACAGGCCTGCCGTTTCGGAGCGAAGCGTGCGGTCATCGGGGATGAGACACTATATGGCGAGCTCAAGGAGAGGCTGGCCGGCTCCGGTGTTGAGCCCGCGGCTGGCAGCGCCGAGATCGTTGCCGCAGCGTCTATCCCCGTCGACCGTGTCGTCGCCGCAATTGTCGGGATCGCCGGATTGAGGTCCACCTATGCCGCGCTCGCAGCCGGAAATTCGGTGGCGCTCGCCAACAAGGAGAGCATGGTCTGCGCCGGGCCGCTCCTGAGGAAGACGGCGGCCAGGACCGGCGCGGCGATCGTGCCGACCGACTCAGAACACAATGCGATGTTCCAGGTGATGGAGAACCCGCTGGATGTCGACCGGCTCATCCTGACGGCCTCGGGTGGGCCATTCCTGCGCACGCCGCTGAACCGTCTGAAGACTGTGACGCCCGATGAAGCCTGCGCGCATCCTCGCTGGTCGATGGGGCGCAAGATCTCTGTCGACAGTGCGAGTTTCATAAACAAGGCGCTTGAGCTGATCGAGGCGTCCTTCCTGTTTGACGTTCCGGAATCGCGCATCGATGTTCTGGTGCATCCGCAGTCTGTGATCCATTCAATGGTCAGCTATGTTGACGGCTCATTCCTTGCACAGCTTGGGACGCCAGACATGCAGACGCCTATCGCACACGCTTTGACCTGGCCGGACCGCCGGGTGACGACGTCGGTCGAGCGGCTAGACCTTGCCGCTATTGCGCGGCTCGATTTCGAAGAGGTCGATGACGCGCGCTTTCCTGCGATCCGGCTGGCGCGTGAAGCGCTGCGTGACTCGAATGCCGCGTTGATTGCCATGAATGCTGCCAATGAGATCGCGGTGGATGCGTTTCTGGACGGCAGGTGCCGCTTTACGGATATCAACCAGATCGTCGAAACAGCCGTCTCGGCCGCCGGACAGCTCTTGTCCGGCCATGACGGCGAGCCGGGTCTTGAGGATATTGTGGCGATGGATGAGAAGGCGAGAGCCTTTGGCGGGGACCTCGTAGAAACTGGGCGGATCGAGACAAAGAGCGAAATCTGATGAGCGGAATAGTTACCCAGGGCCCGATTTTTATTGTCTGCCTCGTCTTTTTACTTGGCGTCGTCGTCGTCATTCACGAGCTTGGGCACTATGCCGCCGGCCGGGCCTTTGGTGCTGCGGTAGAGTCCTTTTCCGTCGGTTTTGGCAAGCCGATCATGGAATTTATGGACAAGCGCGGGACGCGCTGGCGCGTCAACTGGATCCCTCTGGGGGGCTTTGTGAAATTTGTCGGTGAAGGCCAGCTGCCAGGCGATGTCGGCAAGGTGGAGGAGGGCCCCTCTGGCAAGCCATTCCATGAGATCGGTGTCTGGCCGCGCACGGTCGTTGCTGCTGCCGGGCCGGCTGCGAACTTTGTGCTGGCCGCCCTGATCTTCGGACTCTTCTTCTATTTCAACGGCTCTTACCAGGCCCGTGTCGGTGTCGTGGAGGTGCTGGAGAATAGCGCCGCTGCCGAAGCCGGTATCGAAGAAGGTGATGTCTTCGTGTCCATAGATGGCGACATGATCGAGAATGCGGGTGACCTGCAGACCATCGTGACCATGTCGAGCAATACGCCGCTTCGGACGGTTGTGGAACGTGGCGGTGAGACCGTTGAGCTCATCGTCACGCCCAAGCGCCAGATGCGCGAGAATGCGGTGGGCCAGGTCCAGCCGCTCGGGACGATGGGGGTCATGCTTCAGGAGATGCGCGATACGGCGACCCGGGTGGACTATAATCCGGTCGAAGCGCTCGCCATGGGCGGCGTGCAAACCTGGGATACGGTTGCAAAGACCACGGACCTTATCGGCCACATGATCACGGGCAAGGAGGCGTTGAGCACGCTCAGCGGTCCGGTGGCGATCGGCGATGTCAGCCGCCGGGTCGTCAACCGTACGATGGAAAACGATTCCGTGCCGCTGGCAGACCGTCTCACGGCCCTGTTCTGGAGCATGATGAGCATCTGCGCGGCAGTCTCTGTAGGAATTGGATTCTTTAATTTACTTCCATTTCCTGTGCTGGACGGTGGTCACATCGTTTTCAATTGCTATGAAGCAATTGCCGGCAAGCCGATGCCGGCCCGGGTGCAGGAGGGCGCCCTGATGGCTGGTATGGCTTTGCTGCTTGGGATGTTTGTCTTCATCACATGGGGCGACGTACTGGAAACAGGGCTGTTCAACGGCACGCGGGGCTGATAGCCGAACGTCGAAGTAAATTGAGAGTCTTGCCATGCGATCAGTGTTCGCCGCCTCGATGATTAGTGTTGCCACCGCTCTCGGTGCTTCCGCCCTATCGGGTTCACTACTGACGGCGAAGGCCCAGGCCCCTGAATCCGCAGAAAGGATCCGGGCCATCCAGGTCGAAGGCAATGAGCGGATCGAAGACCGGACGATCCAGTCCTATCTTCTGGTTGAGCCGGGCGACCCGTTCGATGCGGAGCGAATCGATCTCTCCCTGAAAACACTTTTCGCGACAGGCCTGTTCGCGGATGCGTCTTTCGAGAAGTCCGGCCAGGACCTCATCGTGCGCGTGGTCGAGAACCCGATCATCAACCGCGTTATCTTTGAGGGTAACAGCGCCATCGACGACGACAAGATGCGTGAAGAAATCCAGGTGGCGCCGCGCGGTATCTTCACCGCAGCCCGCGTCCAGTCTGACGTCCAGCGCATCCTCGAACTCTATCGCCAGTCCGGGCGATTTGCCGCGACGGTGGAACCGCAATACAAGCCGCTTGAACAGAACCGGGTCGATCTGGTTTTCGTGATCAATGAAGGTCCGGTCACCGGCGTGAGGGCCATCAACTTCATCGGCAATGAAGAATATGCCGACCGGCGCCTGCGCAGCGAAATCGCCACGCGTCAGTCGCGCTGGTGGCGTTTCTTCAGCTCGAACGACAATTACGATCCGGGTCGTCTGGAATATGACCGCGAACTGCTGCGCCAGTTCTACCAGAATAATGGCTATTACGACTTCCGCGTCGTCTCCGCTGTGGCCGACCTCACCCCGGACCAGGAAGATTTCTATATCACCTACACGGTGGATGAAGGTGACCAGTACAATTTCGGGACAGTCGCGGTTGAGACGGAACTCGACAAGCTCAATGGCGAGTCGCTGCGCAATGCGTTGAATCTGACCGAAGGCGACCTGTTCCGTGGCAACCAGATCGAGAATGCGATCGATACGCTGACCTATGCGGCCGGTATCGCTGGCTATGCATTCGTCGACATCACCCCTGACCTGCGCCCCAATCCGGAAACCAACACGGTTGATGTGACCTTCCAGATTGATGAGGGCCCTCGTGTCTATATCGAGCGGATCAATATCGTCGGCAATACACGCACGCTGGACAAGGTGATCCGGCGCGAACTTCGTGTGGCAGAGGGCGACGCCTTCAACCGCGTTCTCCTGGACCGGTCGCGCAACCGGGTTCGCGCGCTCGGCTACTTCAAGAATGTCGAGATCACTGAAAACCCGGGCTCTGAGCCTGATCGCACCGTGGTCGACATCAGCGTGGAAGAACAGCCGACGGGCGAGCTCTCCTTTGCTGCTGGTTATTCCTCGGTCGATGCCTTCCTGTTCGATGTCAGCGTTTCCGAACGCAACTTGCGTGGCCGCGGGCAGACCGCCATTGCGCGTGTATCGGCGTCCCAGCGCCAGCAATATGTCGATCTGCGCTTCCGCGAGCCGCGTTTCCTTGACCGCAATCTTGCGGCGGGGATCGATCTTTTTTCCTCGCGTTCTGACTTCTCGAATATCGGGCAGGGAGGCTTTACGTCGGATACAATTGGCGCGGGCGTAAATGTGGGCTTCCCGCTAACAGAAAACACCAACCTAGGTTTGCGCTATCGACTCCAGCGTGACGAGCTCGACATAGAACTTGGAAATGTTGTAGTGGATTCGACCGGTGATCGCCTGTTTGTAACCGATACCTTTGATAATGGTACGCCGGACGACCCAAGTGACGATACCACATTTGATAGGCCGGCTGTGCCAGGAGATGATCTTCCGGACTCGGCGCTAGTTGTCGATGCGTGTTCGCCTATTTACAATCAACGTAGCTTCACGAATTGCCGAAATGAGCGCGCTGAAATTTCGTCAATCGTTGGCTACACCTTCAATTGGGACCGCCGGAACGATCCGATCCAGCCGACCGGCGGCTTCGACTTCTCGTTCAGTCAGGATGTGGCAGGCCTCGGGGGCGATGTTCAGTATATCCGTACCGAGACATCCGCGGCCACCTATCGCGGTATCTTCAAGGGCGTGCGCGCCAGTGTTCGGCTTTCCGGCGGCTTTATCACTTCGTGGAACGAGGATGACGGCATCCGGATCAACAACCGCTTCTTCCGGGGCGGCAGCAATTTCCGCGGCTTTGATGTCGCCGGTCTCGGCCCGCGCCGTATTGTTCGCGAGGTTGATGCGGACGGCAATGTCCTGCGCACTCGCCGCGGCCGCGCCCTTGGCGGCAAGGCCTATTATCAGGGGACAGCAGAGCTGACCTTCCCCAACTTCCTGCCAGACGAGTACGGAATCGATACCGCGCTGTTCGTGGAAGCTGGCTCCGTTGGCATGCTTGATGATATCGACATCGAACCTGTGCAGGAAGCCCTTCTCAGCCCGGACGTGGCTGCAGTGGAATTGTCCAAGACGGGTATGGGGCTTCGTGCCTCGGCCGGTCTCTCGGTGGGCTGGGACTCGCCGTTCGGGCCGATCCGGTTCGATTTCTCGCAAATCATCAGAAAAGAAGAGTACGACCGGACGGAAACCTTCCGGTTCAGTACCTCAACCCGCTTCTAGAAGTTCTCAGGAGGAACTCATGAAACTCTTCAATGCCGCCATGGCATCTTTCGCAACGCTTATCGCCGGCGCGTTCGTCGCAGCGCCGGTTGCTGCCGCACAGGGCACATCCGTCGTCGTGATCGACCAGGAACGCATCATGACGCAAAGCCAGGGCGGGCAGGATATTGCCGCCAAGGTCGAGCAGATCGGGACGACTATCCAGTCGGAACTCACCCCGGAAGCCACCGCGATCCAGGAACAAGGCCAGTCGCTTGAAACGCGCACCGCCAATATGTCCATGGAAGCCATCGCTGCCGATGAAGCACTGCGCACCGAAGTCGAGGCCTATGCCCAGCGTGCCCAGCAGTTCAATCGCAAGCGCCAGATCGCCGCTGCCGAGCTTCAGGCCACCGAACGGGCCGCCTGGATGAAATTCTTCCAGGCCCTTCAGCCGGTGCTCGAAGAGGTCGTCACCGAGACGGGCGCCGATGTCATGCTCGACAGCTCGCAGGTGGTCTGGTCCGCAGAAGCCATCGATGTGACCCAGTCGGTCATCACGAAAATGAACGCGGCGATGCCGACAGTTGAGGTCACCCGTCAGACTCTTCCGGCCCAGGCGCGTCAGCAGATCCAGCAGCAACAGCAGTAGTTGAACTCCCATGGCGGTCGATCCTCGGTTCTTTGAGGCCCTGGGGCCCGTCTCGCTGGGCGAACTTGCCCGGGAGACAGGCGCCGACTGCCGCGGAGATACAGGCCGGCTGATCAAGAGCGTCGGGTCCGCGGCAAACGCGGGATCCGACGAGATCTGCTATTATGACGCGAAAAAGCCGCCGGAAGAGGGGGCTGTCAGCTCCAATGCCGGCGCCTGCTTTATTCGTGCCGACTTTGCAGATCGTCTCCCCGAGGGGGTGGCGGCGCTGGTCTGTCCGTTTCCGCGCCTCGCCCATGCGCTTGCCGCGCGAAGACTTATCCGCTTTCGGGACTGGGGTGACGAAAGCCGTCCCCACACGCCCACCAGTATTCACGCGACGGCCCGGATTGCGCCGACCGCCCATATCGGGGCAGGGGCCGCCATCGGGGAACGGACAATCGTTGCGCCGAATGCGGTAATTGGGCCTGGCGTCCAGATCGGGCGCGATTGCGTCATTGGCGCGAATACCAGCATCCAGTCCGCCCTGATCGGGAATAGCGTCAAAATCTATTCGGGTGCGCGGATCGGCGAAGCCGGCTTCGGTGTGATGCCGGGGCCGGGCGGGGCAGAGGATGCGCCGCAATATGGACGCGTGATCCTGCAGGACGGGGTCACGATCGGCGCCAATTCCTGCGTGGATCGCGGTGCGTTCGACGACACGATCCTTGGCGAGAATACAAAGATCGATAATCTCTGCCAGATCGCCCATAATGTGGTCGCCGGACGCAATGTCCTCATGGCCTCCTTTGCGGGGATTTCCGGCTCTGTGACCATAGGCGACGGGGTTCATCTGGGCGGGCGGGTTGGCATCGCCGATCATGTCGTCATTGGCGACAATGCCCAGATTGCGGCCTCTGCAGGCGTCTTTCGTGAGATCCCGTCCGGTGAGACGTGGGGCGGTGTTCCGGCGCGGCCTGTAAGGGAATGGATGCGCGAGATCGCCTGGCTGCAGAAGCAGACCTCAAGAGAAAGACGCAAGACGTGAGCATTGAAATCCACCCCACCGCAATCGTCGAAGACGGCGCCGAGCTTGGAGAAGGTGTCAGCATTGGTGCCTTTGCCTATATCGGCGGCAAGGTGAAGCTGGGCGACAATTGCCACATCCACCAGAGAGCGACCGTCACGGGCCAGACGGATATCGGCGCCGATGTGGAGATCTTTCCTGGCGCCGTCATTGGCACGGCGCCGCAGATCCTGAACTTCAAGGATGATGGCACCTCCCGTCTGACGATTGGCGAGGGAACAGTTATCCGTGAGCATGTGACGGTTCATGGTGGATCGCCCGCGCATGGCGGGCTGACGAGTGTGGGCAGTCACTGCCTGCTCATGGTCGGCGTCCACATCGCCCATGACTGCCATGTCGGCGACAAGTGTGTATTCGCGAACAATGTGGCGCTGGGCGGCCATATCGTCATCGCCGACCAGGTCTGGATGGGCGGACTTGCGGCTGTGCACCAGTTCTGCAGGATCGGTCAGCATGCTTTTGTGGGTGGCGGCGCCATCGTTGTTGCTGATGTCATTCCCTATGGCTCCGTCATAGGAAACCACGCCCATCTTGCCGGGCTCAATATTGTCGGCATGAAGCGCCGCGGTTTCAGCCGGCAATCCATCCACGACCTTCGCGCGGCCTATCGGATGCTGTTTGCAAAGGAAGGGACGTTCAGCGAACGGGTGAAGGACGCAGAAGAAACGTATGGCGACTGCAAGGAGTTGATGGAGATCATCGATTTCATCCGCGCCAGCAAGAGCCGGTCGCTCTGCCTGCCCGACTAGGACGGGACATGTCATGAAAAAACTGGCCATCATAGCCGGTCTGGGCGACCTGCCTGTCAGTATTGCGTCGGCGGCCACGGCGCGTGGTCAGGCGGTACATGTCTTCCGTCTTTCCGGGTTTGAGGAAAAGCAGCTCGAAGCCTTCGATCACGAGACCATCGGGCTCGGACAGATCGGTCACCTCGTCAAACGACTGCGGAAGCTGGGTTGCGAGCAGGTCGTCATGGCCGGGATCGTCAAGCGGCCGAATTTCACCGATATCAAGCTGGACCTTCGCGGGGCGAAGCTGTTGCCCCGCGTTTTGAGGGCTGCCCGTAACGGGGATGATGCGCTGCTCCGCGTCGTGATCGCAGAGCTTGAGGCGGAGGGGTTTGAGGTGATTGCAGCCGAGACGGCCGCCAGTGAGCTCACAATTGAAGAGGGCGTCGTGTTCGGCCGGGCACCGGATGAGAGTGAGATGACGGACCTTCGCAAGGCTGCGCGCATCGCCGCCGAAATGGGGCGGCTGGATATAGGGCAGGGCTGTGTGGTCTGCGATGGGCTGGTGTTGGCGGTGGAGGCGCAGGAAGGCACTGACCGCATGCTTGAGCGTGTGGCGAGCCTCGATGAAGAGATTCGCGGCGGCGCCGGCGACCGTAAAGGCGTCCTCGTGAAACGCCCCAAACCCATTCAGGAAAGGCGCATCGATCTGCCGACCATCGGACCGGCGACGATTGAAGGCGCCGCGCAGGCGGGGCTGTGCGGGATTGGCCTTGAGGCAGAAGGTGCACTTCTGTTGAACCGCGACAAGATCGGTGCCCTGTGCGAGGAGAAAGGCGTTTTCCTCTTCGGCTTCCCGAAGAACTGGAGCTGAACCATGGCCTCAGGCATCTTTCTGGTCGCGGCGGAGCCGTCTGGCGACCTTCTCGCCGCCGAAATTGTCGATGAGATCCGGAAGCGCGCGCCGGAAATCGAGCTTCATGCGATTGGCGGCGACCATCTGGCTGAGCGAGGGCTCGTCTCCCCCATCGACATCACGCCCCTGTCCGTGGTGGGCCTCCTTGAGGGGGTTAAGATCTACCGCCAGGTTATCGAGCTGGCCGACGCGGCAGCCGATGCCATTATTGAGGCCTCGCCGCACACCGTGGCGCTGGTCGATTCTTGGGGATTCACGCTGCGCGTCGCCCAACGTGTACGCGCACGTGCGCCTGAAATCCGGCTGGTCAAGATTGTCGGCCCGCAGGTCTGGGCCACCCGGCCCGGTCGGGCAAAGACGCTCGCTGAGACAGTTGACCATCTCGTTTGCATCCACGGCATGGAAGCTCCCTTCTATGAGCCCTTTGGCCTGCCGGTAACCGTGATGGGCAACCCGGCCCTGTCCCGCGGCGAACGGGGCAAGGGTGCAGCGGGACGGGAGGCGCTCGGTATTTCTGACGCGCCTATCCTGCTTGTCCTGCCGGGGAGCCGGCGCAGTGAGGTCGACAATGTCGCGCCGGTCTTGCTCAAGGCCGCCGAAGCGATCCATGCCGCGCGCCCAGACGTAAGGATCGTGGTTCAGCCGGCGTCGAACATACGTCAGTACTTCATTGAAAAGTCTGGAGAGATTGAGAGCTGGGCGCAGCTGGCGCCGGTGTCGGCCAAACGCGCGGACATCATGGCGGCGGCGACCTATGCGCTTGCCTGTTCAGGGACGGTGACAAGCGAACTCGCCTTTCAGGAGACGCCTTTTCTGGTCGGCTATGAGACAGGATGGGTGACCTGGGCGCTGGCGCGCTTTTTCCTGTTCAAGCCGACGCACATCACTCTTCTCAACATCGCGGCCGATGACACGGAGATTGTGCCTGAATTTGTCCAGACCAAATTCAGGCCGCAAAGCATGGCGGAAGAAGCGCTGCGTATGCTGGGGGATGAGGAAGCGAGAGCCGCACAGATCGAGGCACAGAAAAAAGCCCTCGCCAGGATGGGCGAGGGCAATCTTAAATCTGCCGAAATTGCAGCAGATATCCTTCTTTCAACCGACTAGTCGCGTTCCGAAACCGGTTTGAAGTCACGCTTGGGTGCGCCGGTGTAGATCTGGCGCGGACGACCGATACGCTGGGTCGGGTCGTCGATCATTTCATTGAGCTGCGACACCCAGCCGACGGTCCGGGCAAGGGCGAAGAGAACGGTGAACATCTCCGTCGGGAAGCCCATGGCGTCGAGGATGATGCCGGAATAGAAGTCGACGTTCGGATAAAGTTTCTTCTCGACGAAATACTCGTCCTCAAGCGCGATCTTTTCAAGTTCCATTGCGACTTTGAGAACCGGCGTATCGCGAACCCCCAGTTCGTCGAGGACTTCATGCGCGGTTTGCTGCATGACTTTCGCGCGCGGGTCGTAGTTCTTGTAGACGCGGTGGCCGAAGCCCATGAGGCGGAACGGGTCGTCACGGTCCTTCGCGCGGGCGATGAATTCCGGGATACGGTCCACAGAACCAATCTGGTGGAGCATGTTGAGGCAGGCCTCATTGGCGCCGCCGTGCGACGGGCCCCAGAGGCAGGCAACGCCTGCGGCCACAGCCGCGTAAGGATGCGCGCCGGAAGAACCGGCAAGCCGGACGGTCGAGGTCGAGGCGTTCTGTTCGTGGTCGGCGTGGAGAATGAAGAAACGGTCCATCGCCTTGGCGAGTGTCGGCGTGATCTTGTAGTCCTCTGCCGGCACCGAGAAGCACATACGCAGGAAGTTCTCCGCATAGGAGAGATCGTTGCGCGGATTCACGAAAGGCTGGCCGATCGAGTATTTATAGACGCGGGCGGCGAGCGTCGGCATTTTCGCGATGAGGCGGATGGAAGCCAGGCGGCGCTCTTCAGGATCGGCGCTGTCCATCGAGCTTGGGTAGAAGGCGGACATCGCACCGACCGTGCCCGTCAGCATGGCCATGGGATGGCTGTCACGGCGGAAGCCGTCAAAGAACCGGTCCATCTGTGTGTGGAGCAGTGTGTGCTGATTGATCTCACGCGCGAAGGTCTTGAACTGGCTGCCAGTGGGCAGTTCGCCGTTGAGCAGGAGGTAGCAGACCTCGAGATAACCTGACTGTTCAGCGAGCTGGTCGATAGGGTAGCCGCGGTGCAGAAGCACGCCTTCTTCGCCATCGATGAAGGTGATCTGCGACTCGCAGCTGGCTGTAGAGGTAAAACCGGGGTCGAGTGTGAAAACACCAGCCTCGCCGTAAAGCTTCTTCACGTCGACGACATTTGGCCCCAGGGTGCCGCTCAGGATAGGCAGCTCGTGTGCCTTGCCGTCGATTTCGATTTTGGCCGTCCCGGCAGGTTTGGTGTTGTTGATCATGTCAGCTCTCTCATACGTGTCGGTCTATTCACTCTGCATGTCAGTGCGAGCGAGGTGAAAATCAATGCGTGACAGGGTTTCGTCTCGGCCGAGCCATTCCATTACCGGCGCAAGGTCCGGAGCTGGAAGCCCTCCGGTCAGGGCCGCGCGAATTGGCGGGCCAACCTGACCAAAGGACAGTTCGTTTTCAGCGCAGTAAGACTGCAACGCCTGTTGCAGTGCGGTATCGCTCCATTCCTCAACCTTGGCAATGGCTTCTCGTAAATCCGCGAGCCGATTCAGGCTCTCACCCGACAGAGCTTTGCGGGCTTTTTTGTTCAGATTGTCGGTATTTGCGGTCCAGAGAAACCGGAAAGCTTCGGCGAGTTCAGGCAGGGTCGAGCCCCGGTCCTTCATCGCGGGGAGGGCCGCAGCTACTCTTGTGCGCGTGATCTGGTCCAGCTTCCCACCGGCCGCCTCTTCAAGCCAGGGTTCGAGCAGGGCCATCAGCCGGACATTGTCGCAGGCCCGGATGAAGTGGGCATTCACATCGTTGAGCTTGGCAAGGTCGAGCCGGGCCGGCGAGCGGTTGATGGCTTCGATGGAGAAGATTTTCGAAGCATCGTCCAGCGTAAAGATTTCCTCATCGCCATGGCTCCAGCCGAGACGCAGAAGATAGGAGTTCAGAGCCTCGGGCAGATAGCCCATATCGCGATAGGCGGTCGTGCTGAGTGCGCCATGGCGCTTGGAGAGTTTGGCACCGTCATCGCCATGGATCATCGGGACGTGGGAGAAATGCGGCACATTCCAGCCCATGGCCTTATAGATAGGGACCTGGCGGAACGTGTTGCGTAAATGGTCGTCGCCGCGAATAACATGGGTGACACCCATATCATGGTCGTCGACAACCACAGCCAGCATATAGGTCGGCGATCCATCAGCGCGCAGGAGGATGAGGTCGTCAATCTCGCGGGCAGCGACCTTTACCTCTCCCTGAACACCGTCCTGGACAATAATATGTCCCTCATCGGGCGCACGCAGGCGGATTGTATAGGCCGAATCCTGGGCCGGTGGCTCTCCGCCGTCGCGCCAGGGGGAGCGGAAAGGCGCCAGGAGCTCCTCTGCCTTGCGCAGCAGGGCCTGCTTCTCACTCTCGCTCACACCGTCCTGCTTTGCGGCGGCCCGGGCAGCTTCGCCTTCCTCACGGCGGGCTTGAAGTTCTTCGGTGGTGGCATAGCAGCGGAAGGCCTGGCCGCGCGACACCATCTCTTCGGCGCATTCAACATGGCGGGGCGCCTGCTGGCTCTGGAAGACCGGCGGTTCGTCGGCATCAAGGCCGAGCCAGCTCATGCCATCGAGAATCGCATCGACGGCTTCCTGGGTGGAACGCGCCTTGTCGGTATCCTCGATCCGCAGCAGGAATTTTCCCTGGTTGCGGCGGGCATACAAGTAGTTGAAAAGGGCTGTGCGAGCGCCACCAATGTGGAGCATGCCAGTCGGGGAGGGGGCAAATCGCGTAATCGTCGTCATAAGTCTGACAAGGCGTCCGGTTCTGCTTCTGATCTGTGGTCTGGGCGCCATGAACACCCTGACGGAGGATCAGGCAAGAGCCGCGCTGATTTCATTATGTCGGAAGGCGGCGCCGGCGGCGTTCTGCACCTTGTCCTCAATGGGCCTCTATATTTTGCCCTTGGCTTGTGCCTTGGCGCAATGGTGTATTTTGCCTCTCCGGTCGAACCGGGATGGGGAGGCGGCGTTGCCGCTGGAGCCTGCATTCTGGGGGGTGGCATTCTAGCGCTTCAGCGAACTGGCAGCTTTGTCATCCGTCTTGCCGCGATGCTGTTGGTGGGCGCTGTCTGCGGCGCCACGATCTCCAAACTTCACACCCAAATAAGAGCAGCCCCTCCGGTCCAGTCGGTCATCGGGCCTGCCATGGTGGAAGGGTGGGTCACAGCCATTGAGCCGGGCACGAAAGGCGTCAGGCTTCGAATAGATGTCCATGCCATTAGCGGCGTGGCTAGTACGGATATGCCGGCTCATATCCGCCTCACGCATTCGCTGTCGCTCAACGTCGCGCCGGGACGGTTCGTGAGGTGCTGGTCAGTCCTGCGCCCACCGCCGCAGCCGAGCATGCCGGGTGATTATGCATTCAACCGGCAGGCCTTCTTTGAAGGGCTCGATGCTGTAGGTTACGTGCAGGGCCGGTGCAGGGGCGGCCCGCTCGGCACCCGTGCCGGGCTCTGGGATCATGCCAAGACCCTGCTGGCCGTGACCCGGCGTGCGCTTGCCGTTCATGTGAAAGACGCTGCAGGAGAGCGCGCGGGCGGGTTTGCGGCGGCTCTCGCTTCGGGCGACCGCAGTTTCATGTCGCAAGAGGATATGGAGGCGTTACGCCGATCCGGACTGGCGCATCTTCTGGCTATATCCGGGCTCCATCTCGGTATTGTCGGCGGGCTGGTCTATGTCAGCACCCGACGGCTGCTGGCCTTGTGGGAATGGCTGGCGCTTCGCATTCCGGTCCAGAAGCCTGCGGCTGCCATCGCCCTCATCATGTCGGGTGCCTATCTTCTGCTCTCTGGTGCGAGCATATCCACACAACGCGCCTTCATCATGGCCGCGGTGTTTTTCGGTGCGATTCTGCTCGACCGCTCGCCGCTCAGCTTCCGGTCCTTTGCTGTAGCGATGATCGCTGTCATCCTTATCCAGCCACACAGCGTCATGACCCCCGGTTTCCAGATGTCATTCGCGGCAACGGGCGCACTTATCGCGACCTATCTGGTCTGGCGTGAGCATGACGAGACCAGGCAAGCGGGAAAGCGAAATCGCTATGTTTTCTCGCTCCAGTCACTGGTCGTCACCTCGATCATCGGGGCGGCCGCGACGGCCCCGTTCGCGCTTTACCATTTCGACAGGGTGGCCCCCGGCGGAATCTGGGCAAACCTGATGGCCATGCCGATCATCACATTTATCAGCGCGCCAATGGCGGGCCTTGCCATGGCGACGGCCCCCATCGGACTGGACGAGCCCTTCCTGCGCCTTTTTGGCTGGTCGCTGGAGCAGGTGCTGAACATCGCCCACTGGGTTTCGGCACGCCCCGGCAGCGGCCTTACTATAAGTGACCCCATGCCAGCGCTCGTCCTGGTCGTGATGAGTGTCGGTCTGGTGGCGGTCTGTCTCGTAACTGGCCTGCGCCGGCGGGTCTCCGCCCTGGCCATTACGACAAGCCTCGCCGCTCTTGCCTGGTTCAGCGCGCCGAGAACGATCCTGCACTGGTCGCCTTCCGGCGAGGTGCTCATTCGGACAAATGCACAAGGCTGGCAAAAGCTGGACGTGGCCGATGGCGACGGTCTCTCACCCCTTACCCTGGCAGACCTCAGTGCCAGCGATGTTTGCAAGGGCAAAGACTGTATCTTTGAGACGGCAATCGGGCGCGTTGCCATCTCCGATATGGACGGAGAGGCAGGTTGTCCCGGGCGAGCGTCTGTCATCCTTTACACGGGCGTGACAGCTCCGCCCTGCGCGCAAGGCGCAGGCCTCATCTCATGGAGCGACAACGTGGCGGCCGGTGGCATAAGCCTGGTGAAGCCGTTCATAGGCCCGTACAGGAGAAGCACGCCCAAGTGCGGTCAGCGCAAATGGCAGCCCTGCTTGCAGGAATAGCGCTAAGCGATTGAAAAACCTAATCGTACCGACGTACGAGGGCGACCAGGCGTCCCTGTATGCGCACCCTGTCCGGCCCGAAGATGCGGGTCTCATAGGCTGGATTAGCGGCTTCCAGCGCAATCGACGCACCCTTCTTGCGAAGGCGTTTCAGCGTGGCCTCTTCTTCGTCTATGAGTGCCACGACGATGTCCCCGCTATGAGCGTCTTCCGTTCGTTTGAGGATGACGAGGTCGCCGTCATGAATGCCGGCATCAATCATCGAATCGCCTTTCACTTCGAGCGCGAAATGCTCATCGCCCTCAGGAAGGTCGGCAGGCGGGCGGATCCGGTTGGTCTCATGCTGGATCGCCTCAATCGGCACACCGGCCGCGATACGGCCCAGTACCGGTATGGTCTGACCGGACATTGCTGGCGCGGGCATTTCCTTTCCAACCACGCTCGGCCGGAAAACCTGGCGGCCACGCGGAGGTGCAGCGGGAGCCGCAGATTCAGGAAGCTTCAGTACCTCCAGCGCGCGTGCGCGATTGGCGAGCCGCTTGATGAAGCCGCGCTCTTCAAGGGCGGTGATAAGACGGTGAATACCTGACTTTGAAGCAAGGTTCAGCGCTTCCTTCATTTCATCGAAGGAAGGCGAAACGCCGTCGCGATTGATGCGCTCATTGATGAAGAGCAGCAGCTCTTTCTGTTTACTGGTCAGCACGGTTCGGCCTCCGATCAAAACCCTGTACGTTCACACTTGTTCTACATGCGTTCCCGTTTCAGGTCAATCGTCAAGAGCCTTTCGCAGATTTTCACACGCCCGTTTACGGTCAGAGGCCTTCATCAGGCTCTCGCCGATGAGAAAACGCCGGGCGCCGCTGCCTGCCAGTCGCTGAATATGCGCCGGCTCCGAAATCCCGCTCTCCGAGATCAGGGTCTTGCTTTCATCGAGCCTGGGCGCAAGGCGCTCCGTTGTGGAAAGGTCGGTTACCATGCGTTTCAGATCACGATTATTGATGCCCACCAGTGTGCCCGGCAAGGCATTGGCACGATCAAGCTCAGCTTCGTCGTGCACCTCAACAATCGCATCCATCCCAAGTTCGGCGCTGGCTGCGAGCAGTTCGCCTGCGAGCGTATCATCGACTGCCGAAAGGATGACCAGAATGGCGTCAGCACCGCCGGCGCGGGCCTCGGCGACCTGAATGGGGTCGATCATGAATTCCTTGCGAAGCAGCGGCAGGCGGACCTCATTGCGAATGGCGCGAAGGTCTTCCAGCGAGCCGCCGAAACTTGGATAATCGGTGAGAATGGAGAGACAGGCGGCGCCGGCCGCTTCGTATTCCTGGGCAATCGCTATGGGGTCGGCCCCGGGAAGAATATCGCCAGCAGAAGGCGACTTTCGTTTGAGCTCGCAGATAAGGGCGGCTTGCCCTGCCTCTGCAATATCCGTGAGGCGGGCCGCAAAACCGCGTGGCACAGGCGCCGTCTTGCAGTCTGCCAGGAGCGCGCCCATCGATGTTTCACCCTTCAGGGCGGCAACCTCGTCGCGCTTGTAGGCGATGATACGGTCAAGCGCGGTCGTCATCAGGCATGTCCTCCGGAACTGATCTCGGCAAGGCGGGAGAGGGTGTGGAGGGCGCGGCCGCTATCGATGGCTTCGCCGGCTGTCTGCACCCCCGTCTTGAGGTCTCCGGCAAGTCCGAGGAGGTTGAGGCCCGCTGACGCATTAAGCAGCACCACATCCCGGAAGGGGCCGGGACGCCCTTCGAGAAGGTCGCGGATGGCGCCGGCATTGTCCTCAGGTGCGCCGCCTTCGAGCGCGCCAAGCGGGCTGGTGCCCAGTCCGGCATCTTCTGGCGTGATCTGGAAGGCGTTGATCTTTCCGTCTGACACTTCGCGGATTTCAGTCGGTCCGGAGATCGAAATCTCGTCGATGCCATCTGTGCCATGGACAACCCAGGCCTTCTTGATGCCAAGCTTGAGAAGCGTTTCGGCCATCGGGTCGAGCCAGCGCGAATCATAGACGCCGAGGATCTGGTGCGTCGCATTCGCCGGATTGGAGAGTGGCCCTAGCAGGTTGAAGATGGTCCGGATGCCGAGGCTGGCCCTGACCGGCGCGACATGGCGCATGGCTGAATGATGACTGCGGGCATAGAGAAAACCAACCCGCGCTTCGTCGAGACAGGCCCGGAACGTTTCTGCGGTTATATCCAGTTCCACACCCAGCGCTTCCAGCACGTCGGCAGAGCCGGTCTTTGGCGGAACCGACCGGTTGCCATGTTTGGCAACGCGCCCGCCCGCGGCCGCGATGACCAGTGCGCTGGCGGTTGATGTATTGAGGGACTTCCAGGGCAGGCCGCCAGTCCCGCACGTATCGAGAAGCGGGCCGTCGACTTTCACTGTCCGGGCATGCTGGCGCATGGCCTTGGCCCCGGCATAGAGCTCGTTCGAGGTCTCCCCGCGCACAGCAAGACCCATGAGAAAAGCGCCGATCTGTTCCGGCGCTGCCTCGCCGGAGAGGAGCGTATCGAAAGCGGCTTCGAGGACGGGCACGGAGAGTTCTTCCGACCGGGCGAGCGCCTTTATGGCTTCGTTGAGAGACTGCGTGTTCATGTGTGCGCTTTCACATTTTTCCGCTGAGCGCGATAGAGGTGATCCGGGACCGGATCAAGCATCCGGGCCGCTTAGTACCCCAGAAACGTATTGATCTGGGCGAGAATGCCAGCGTCGAGCGCAAGCTCCCGGTGGTCGAGATCATCGACCACAAGCATTTCGGCCCGGTCGAGCCCAGCCGCGAGCGTTTCCATGGGCGCCACGGGGCAGCTCTCATCGGCCCGGGAGCCTATAATGAGAATTCGCCCTTCAAAGTTACGCAGGGCGGCCTGAAGATCGGGTGGCGAAGGGCTGCGGCCGCCTTGGTCTGCTAAAAGTTCCTCTGCGCGAGCGATGACGGCATCGGGGACACCCTTGCGTCTCTGACGTTCGGTCCAGGGCTCCAGCGGCGGAGCGATCATGACCAGATAGTCGCAGGTGGTTCCAGACGAGATGGCTTCAGCTGCGGCGAGTGACCCGAAAGAGTGGGTGATGATGGCATCGATTGGCTGATGCACCGCGCAAACATCGCTGATCGACTGGCCGGCGATCTGCCAGTTGCAGGTTTCAAGGGTTGAGGCGCCGTGGGCCGGGAGATCCATGAGGAGGGCAGGGCGGCCTTTCTGGATAAAGTCCATGGCAAAGCGGCGCCAGATGCGATGGGTGTCATCCCAGCCATGTACAAAAACGGTCGGCGCGCCGTCTCCGGCCTTCCAGACCGGCGTTTGGAAGGTTTCGCCGGTGACGTCGCTGCGTGTGTGGGGCGGGAGGAGATTCTGACCGGGGGCTGCGCTCGGCGAGCGGGGCTTTAAATCCTCGAGAAGCGCTTTGGCCTCTTCGGTCAGCTTGTCCATGCCGGCCTCCTATCGGGTGAGCGCCACGAAATTCTCGATAAGCGCGTGGCCGTATTCGGTGCGGATCGATTCTGGGTGGAACTGGACGCCGTAGACCGGCTTGTCCCTATGATGCACGGCCATGATCTCTCCATCATCGGTCCAGGCATCGGCAATGAGTGTTTCAGGCAGACGGTCCTTGGGGATGGCGAGCGAATGATAGCGCACGACCTCATAGGTCTCAGGCAAGCCTTTGAAGAGGCCTGTCTGGGTCGTGCGGATCATCGATATCTTTCCATGCAGGATCGCGCCTGCCTGAACGACCGGTTCGCCGTAGGCGTCGCCGATGGACTGGTGACCGAGACAGACGCCGAGTATGGGCAGATCGTCCGGGGCCTGTCTGATAAAATCAACACAGATGCCCGCCTCCCGTGGCGTACAGGGGCCCGGCGACAGGATCACACCGTCCGGCTTGAGGGCGAGCGCGTCTTCTACAGAAAGCTCATCATTGCGCACGACCCGAGTGCGGGCGCCAGCCTCCTCGACATAGTGGACCAGATTCCAGGTGAAGCTGTCATAATTGTCGATGACGAGGATCATTGGTCGAACTCATAGATGGCCGCGAGGTCGGCGGCGCGCTGCAGGGCGCCGGCCTTGTGCATAGTTTCCTCAAATTCGTATTGCGGGTCGCTGTCGAGGACGACGCCTCCACCAGCCTGGACATGTATCTGTCCATCTTTCAGGATTGCTGTGCGCAGCGCGATACAGGTGTCCATGTCGCCATTCCAGCCAAAATAGCCCACCGCGCCGCCATATATACCCCGACGCGAGGTTTCGAGCTGATCGATGATCTGCATGGCGCGGATCTTTGGCGCGCCCGAAACCGTGCCGGCGGGCAGGCCCGCGAGCAGGGCATCCACCGCGTCCAGCCCCTCGCGAAGGTCGCCTTCGACATGGCTGACAATGTGCATCACGTGGCTGTAGCGCTCGACGATGAACTGTTCGCTGACTTCCACACTGCCATAGGCGGCAACGCGGCCGACATCATTGCGGCCAAGGTCGAGCAGCATGAGGTGTTCAGCGCACTCTTTCTCGTCGGCGAGCAGGTCGGCCGCGCGGCGGGCATCCTCAACCGGATCACCTGAGCGCGGGCGCGTGCCGGCAATCGGACGGATCGCAACACGGCCCTCACGCAGGCGCACAAGGATTTCCGGACTGGAGCCGACAAGCCGGACATCGCCCATATTCATGTGAAACATGAAGGCCGACGGGTTCAGCCGCCGCAGTGCACGGTAAAGGCTGATCGACTGGCGTTTGAAAGGGGATGAGAAGCGCTGGCTGGGCACGATCTGGAATGTGTCGCCCGCCCGCGCATAATCGACGGCCTCGCGGACCATCTCGAAATAGCGCTCTCTGGTCGTGTTTGACTGGAAGGTCAGGGAGTCGGCATCCTGATCGCGTGGGGAGGAAGGGGCCACGTTGAGAAGCTTTTCCTCAATTCGGTCGAGCCGTGCCTCTGCGTCTTCCCGTGCGCCTGCGGCATGCCGGCCAATGAGGAGCAGTTCCTGATAGAGGTGGTCGAAGACGATCACCACGCCGGGAATGACAAGCACGCATTCGGCGACATGCAGATCGTCGCGCGCAGTAATATCAACGGGCTCGACATACTGGATCATGTCATAGCCGACATAGCCGAAGGCGCCCGATGCCATCGGCGGCAGGTCTGCTTCATCGGTCTCGGCACGGGCCATTTCTGCAAACTGGCGCAGGGCCTCTATGGGATCAGCCTTGAGCGACGTGGCGTCCTCGAAATCCGCAGTGCTCGACAGCTCTGGCTTGCCATCCTTTATGCGAAACCATTCGATAGGATCAACGCCGATAAAGGAATAGCGTCCCAACCGTTCGCCGCCATGGATGGACTCGAACAGGAAGCTTCCCGGCTGGTCCGGACCGAGCTTGAGCATGGCCGATACCGGCGTTTCAATATCGCCGATCCGCCGCCTGACGATAAGCCTGTCGCGGCTCATGTGTCGGGGTTAACCCGGGCTTTGTAGGAGGCGAGGGCGTCCTGATTGACCTTGAGCTCGATCTCTCGCTGGATATCGCTCACAAAGGCGCGGAAAAGATCTGTCGCGATCGCAGCTTCGAGTTCGCTCTGCACGCCAGTCGCTGGCGCGGCGGAAAGCGCCGAGCGGTCGATGCCGGTCAGCTGAATGAGCGCAACGGCATCCCCCGTCCGCAGCGGCGCGGTCAGGACATTGCCTTCCTCACGCAGCGAGAAGATGCCGTTCGCCAGCATTGGTGGAATACCACTGTTCTCGCCGGGATTGCGGGTGATGAAGGCGTCCGGGGCGCTTACTGGTGCCTCATACTGGGCGGCCGCTGCCTCGAAGGTGATGTCACCGCTTTCGATCCGCTGTTTGAGCTCCTGCGCGGCCTCCGAGAGAGCTTCGGAGCGGCGCTGGCTCTCAAGCCCGGCGCGAAGTTCATCGCGGATATCGTCCAGGTCGGGCGTGAACGGCTCGATGACTTCGTCAACGCGCAGAATAAAGGCGTTCTCTTCCTGACCAAATCTGGAAGTCTTACTGCCTTCGGTCAATTCGAAGGCGCGTTGCATGATTGCAGGGTCCTGAAGCAGCGCACTCACGCGTCGGCCGTTCTGGGTGGTGGCAGACTGGTCTACGGGGGCAAAACTGAGAACAGGCGTGCCCATATCCTTGCCGATCTCTTCCAGGCTCGCGCCGGTACCAATCAGATTGTCGAGCCGGGTGATGGAATCATAGAAAAGCCCGATGGCCTGCTCGCGCGAGAGCACATCGACGATTTCGGCCCGCACATCTTCGAAAGGGTCGACGGCGCCGGGCGTGATACTTTCAAGCCGCGCCACCGTGTAGTACGCGCCGGACTCGACTGGACCGAAGATGCCGCCCGGAGAAGCGGTCGCACCGAAGAGGCGGTCGGCGAGAGCCCTGTTTGACAGAGAGGTCTGCTGACCGGTTCGCTCGGAAGAGTTCACGAGTCCGGTAATGGTCGACGGGTCCGCGCCGCCCGCGATACGGCCAAGCTGGCTGCGGGCGGCCTCTTCGCTCCCGAAGATGAACTCCGTCCAGGTGCGCGTATCCGGCGCGGAATAGTCACGCGCTTTCACCGATTCATAATAGGCACGCAGTTCGTCTTCGGTGAATTCCGACTGGTTGAGGAAGTCGTCCACGGTGAGGTGCAGCAGGCTGACGCGCCGGCGCTGCGGGTTTTCCAGCGCGGCCTGGCGTTCAGTGTAGAAAGCGGTGAGGTCCTCATCTGTGACCGGCTCAGGCGCGGGCAGGTCTTCATAGGAGAGGAAGAACCATTGTGCTTTGCGCGCTTCGCCGGAATAGGCGGCCTGAAGCTGGGCAAGCGGCCCAGGCACCTGAAGTGCAGCCGAAACCGCGCGGTTGAGGCGATTGATTGTCAGATCGCGGCGCAGAAATGCTTCAAAACTGGACGGCGAGAATCCGTTCTGGCTCAGCAGGCCGCGATAGATGGCAGGATCAAATGTTCCGGTCTCCGTCTGGAAAGCTGAATCGCCGCGAATGGTATCAAGGACGGCCTCGTCCGTTGCAGCCGCGCCAAGTTCGCTGCCATAGGCGTAGAGGGTGGTCTGGAGAAGTTCGCGCTGGAAGATCTGGTCGATGAAGCCGCGTTCGGCCGCCTGCGCCTTGCTGATCGCACGCCCCCTGTCGTCCGTTGCGGAGCGGAGCTGGCGTTCGACTTCCTGGTCAAAGCGCGATTCAGTAAGCTCGGTGTCTCCAGCTGCGGCGAGGTTTCCGCCGATGCCGCCCGAAAAGACGTCGGTCACACCCCAGGCCCCCATCGCCACGATGATGAGCAGAAAAAGAAGCCCCGCCAGTTTGGAGCGGAGCATGTTGCGGATCATGGTGAGCATGTGCGCGTGGCCTCGCTAATTGCCTTGTAAGCTGCCGAACTGCTTGCTAGGCGAGCGCGCTGGGAGTTGCAAGACATGGAGAGCGGCATGGTCAGACCCTTGATCGCGGGAAATTGGAAAATGAATGGCCTGTCGAGCGCCTGCGAGACAATTGCAGAGGTCGCCAAGGGGCTGGAGCAGTATTCCGACGCGGCCGATTGTTTGATCTGCCCGCCTGCGACACTCCTTTCCAAGGTTACTGAGACAGCGAAAGGAAGCCGCCTGAAGACCGGTGCTCAGGATTGTCACAGCGCTGCCTCCGGCGCCCATACCGGCGACGTGTCAGCCGAGATGATCGCCGATCTCGGCGCCAGCTATGTCATCATTGGCCACTCAGAACGGCGCGCCGATCATGGTGAGACGAGCGAAATCGTCGCGGCCAAGACCGAGGCAGCTTTCCGCGCTGGGCTCACCCCTATCATCTGTATCGGAGAGACGCTTGAGGAGCGCGAAGCAGGGCGCACGATTGAAGTTGTATCCGAGCAACTCGCCGGCTCCATTCCAGCCAGTGCGTTCGGCAAGGCTTTTGTCGTCGCCTATGAACCGGTCTGGGCCATCGGAACCGGCAAGGTCGCCTCAACCGGACAGGTGGGCGAAGTCCATGACAAGGTCCGCGAAATCCTCGGTGAAAGGTTCCCAGGCCAGGCAGACCAGACGCCAATCCTCTATGGCGGCTCGATGAAGCCGGACAATGCGGCTGAACTCCTGGCCGTGGAGAATGTCGATGGGGGGCTGATTGGCGGCGCCAGCTTGAAAGCCGAAGACTTTCTGGCCATTTACGCGGCTTGTGTCAGCGCAAAGTGAGCTTCGGGGCTTGGCCTTTACGCCTGAAAAGCCTATCGGGCGCGCTTGAGATATTTAGGGACGTTCCATGACCGTAATTCTCGTCATTCACATCCTGGCCTGCCTGGTGCTGGTCGGTGTCGTTCTCATGCAGCGCTCAGAAGGCGGCGCGCTCGGTGTGGGCGGCGGCGGTGGCGGCGGTGGCCTGATGTCGGGACGCGGTGCGGCTGGAGCGCTTGTGCGCACGACGATAATCTTCGGGGCGATCTTCTTCATTACCAGCCTCGTCCTGACCACGATCACGACTCGGCATCTGGGCGACGACCGCACAAGCGTCGAGCGCCAGCTTGACGAAGAATTCGGCGGCGACGGTGCTGCCGGCGGGTTCGATGTGGACGACCTTGATGCGCCGCTGCTGGACGATGAGCCGGCGACAGCGACTATCCCGTCGGAGGAGCCATCGGACGCCCCCGCTGCGGGCCCGACCGAAACAACCGATCCGCTGGCCGCCGACGTCCCGCCGGATGCCGGATCGCAAGGCGCTGAAGAAAATTCGGATGACTCCGATGCAGGCGAGCCGTCGCAGGCAGACCAGCCCCAACAATAACACATGATCTGACATACGCGTGTGCGCATGCGTGCGAATCGGGCAAACTGACTTTCCATGATCCGCTACATTTTCATTACAGGCGGCGTGGTTTCCTCGCTGGGAAAAGGCATTGCATCGGCGGCGATGGGCGCGCTGCTGCAGGCCCGTGGGTACAAGGTCCGGCTTCGCAAGCTTGATCCTTATCTGAATGTCGATCCAGGTACGATGTCGCCGCGCCAGCATGGTGAGGTCTTCGTTACCGATGATGGGGCTGAGACCGACCTCGATCTCGGTCATTATGAGCGCTTTACCGGTGTCTCCGCGCGCCAGTCCGACAATATCACGACAGGCCGCATCTATCAGTCGATCATCGAGAAAGAACGCCGCGGCGATTTCCTCGGGGCGACGATCCAGGTCATTCCCCACGTCACTGACGCCATCAAGGACTTCATCCTCTCCGACCCGGGTGAGGATGTGGACTTCGTTCTCTGTGAGATCGGGGGCACGGTGGGCGACATTGAGGGCCTGCCATTCTTCGAAGCAATCCGTCAGCTCGGCCAGGAGCTGGGGCCTGAGCGCACCTGCTTCATTCACCTGACCCTGCTGCCCTACATCCCGGCTGCGGGCGAGATGAAAACCAAGCCCACCCAGCACTCGGTTAAAGAGCTGCGGTCGATCGGTATCCAGCCGCAGATCCTGCTTTGCCGCTGTGATCGCCCTATACCGGAAAACGAGAAGGGCAAGATTGCGAGCTTCTGTAATGTGCGCCCGTCGAGCGTGATTGAGGCGCGCGATGTCGGCCACATCTATGACGTGCCGGAAGCGTATCACACCGAAGGTCTGGATACAGAAGTGCTGTGGCATTTCCGGATCGATGACGCGCCTTTGCCGGATCTTTCGCGCTGGAACGGGATCGCCAATACGATCCACAATCCGGACGGTGAAGTCTGTATCGGTCTGGTCGGTAAGTACACCGACGTGCCGGATGCCTATAAATCGGTGTCAGAGGCGCTCGTCCATGGCGGCCTTGCCAACAAGGTCCGGGTCAATGTGCGGATGATCGATTCCGAACAGTTTGACGATGAACACCATCCCCTGGACATCCTGGACGGCGTGCACGGCGTGCTGCTCCCGGGCGGATTCGGTGAGCGCGGAGCCCGCGGCAAGATGCGCGCGGCCCGTTTCGCGCGTGAGAAGAAAATCCCGTGTTTTGGTATCTGCTATGGCATGCAGCTCTCTGTCGTGGAGGCGGCCCGCCACCTCGCCGACATCAAGAATGCCTCGACCACTGAGTTCGGCCCGACTGATGAACCCGTCGTCGGCCTCATCGAGGAGTGGACCAAGGGCAACCAGAAGATCACGCGCGACGAGAACACCGATAAGGGCGGCACAATGCGCCTCGGGGCCTATCCTGCTATTCTGGAATCCGGCAGCAAGGTGGCTGAAATCTATGGCACGACAGAGATTTCCGAGCGTCACCGTCACCGCTATGAGGTGAACCGGGACTATATCGAGCGGATGAAGGAGAAGGGCGTGCGCTTTTCTGGCATGTCGCCGGACGGCTTGCTGCCGGAGATCATCGAGCTCGACAACCATCCCTGGTTCATCGGCGTACAGTTTCACCCGGAACTCAAGTCGCGGCCCTTCGAGCCGCATCCGCTTTTCGCAAGCTTCATCGAAGCTGCGAAAGTACAGTCGCGCCTTGTCTGACGGGTTGCATTTGGCGAGTCGCGCGGATATACGCGCGGTTTGATTTTCATGCAGTGTTTCGCACTGCCAAGAATTGGAACGAGAACATGGCAGTCCCTAAGAGAAAAACGACGCCGTCCAAGCGCAACATGCGCCGTGCGCACGACCGTCTGTCCGCCCCGGCCTATATCGAAGACGCAGACTCCGGTGAGCTGCGCCGTCCGCACCATATCGACCTGAAATCCGGTATGTATCGCGGCCGTCAGGTTCTCGAGCCGAAGGACTAAGATCGCGCGCAGTCTTGCGCTGCGAGGTGACACAAAGTAACCGACATGACGCCCCTGGGAGACCGGGGGCGTTGTCATATCTACCGAAGACTTGAAGAGAGTGCGCCCCAATGAGCGAAATCGTCGATATCTACGCCCGCCAGATCCTCGATAGCCGTGGCAACCCCACCGTCGAAGTCGATGTGACACTGGATGATGGCTCTACGGGCCGTGCCGCCGTGCCGTCAGGCGCCTCAACCGGTGCCTATGAAGCGCATGAGCTACGCGACGGGGGCAAGGATTATGGCGGCAAGGGCGTCAATCAGGCGGTCGATGCTGTGAATGGTGAGATCAATGATGAGCTTGTCGGCCTCGACGCCACCGAGCAGCGCCTGATCGATGGCCTGATGATCGAGCTTGATGGGACCGACAACAAGAAGCGCCTCGGCGCCAATGCGATTCTCGGCGTCTCCATGGCCGTTGCGAAGGCAGCCGCAGAGAGCTGCGGCCTGCCGCTCTACCGCTATATTGGGGGCTCCAATGCCCGTATTCTGCCGACCCCGATGATGAACATCATCAATGGCGGGGAGCACGCCAATAACCCCATCGATATTCAGGAATTCATGATCATGCCGGTGGCCGCCGACAGTATCGCACATGCCGTGCAGGTCGGTTCGGAAGTCTTTCAGTCGCTTAAGAAGCTGCTGAACGCTGACGGCTTTAACACGGCCGTTGGCGACGAGGGCGGTTTCGCGCCTGACATCTCCTCGACCGAAGCCGCTATCGGCTATATCATGAAGGCGATCGAGAAAGCTGGCTACACGCCTGGTGATGAAGTTGCGCTCGCGCTCGATGCGGCTTCGACCGAATTCTACAAGGACGGCAAGTATGTGCTCGCCGGCGAGAACAAGACGCTCGATGCTGCGGGTATGTCGCGGTATCTTGAGGATCTCGTCGACCGCTATCCAATCATCTCCATCGAAGATGGCATGGCCGAAGATGACTGGGAAGGCTGGGGCATCCTGACAGAAACGGTTGGCGATAAGTGCCAGCTCGTGGGCGACGATCTCTTCGTGACCAATCCGGAGCGCCTGGCGCAAGGGCTGGAACGCGGCGCGGCGAACTCCATCCTGGTGAAGGTCAACCAGATCGGCACGCTGTCGGAAACGCTCGACGCGGTCGAACTTGCTCACCGCCATGCCTATACGTCGGTGATGTCTCACCGCTCGGGCGAGACCGAGGATTACACGATTGCCGACCTCGCGGTTGCGGTAAATTGTGGACAGATCAAGACGGGGTCGCTGTCGCGTTCGGACCGTCTCGCCAAGTACAATCAGCTGATCCGCATTGAGGAAGAGCTTGGTGCCGCCGCGCTTTATGCAGGCCGCACACTGATCAACGCCTAGGGCAGTTCGGTTACGCCTAACGAAAAATTTACCTAAATCGATTCCTCTGCCGATTCGCTCATCGGCAGAGGTTTTTCATGACTCCCAAATACGCAGCAGCTGCTCTTTCGGCCCTGATTGCATATTTCGCCTATCATGCATTCGCCGGCGAACAGGGGCTTGGCCGGTGGAGCGATCTTCAGGAGGAGCTTGCGGCGAAACAGGCCCAGCTCGAAGCCATTCAGGCAGCCAACGACGCGCTGCGCCGGGACATTACACGTCTTACACCCGGCCGCGTAGATGCCGACCTCGTGGAAGTCCTGGCCCGCGAGGATCTCGACCTGGTCTATCCTGATGAGATTATTGTCATAAATGCGCCCACTGAGGCTGCATTTTGACATAGGTGCTAAAACTGGACGATGATGGCTGAAGCGATACATGTAGGGGGTCGATAAAGGGAGGCCTCATGGCCAAAACGCCGTCCAGAAGCAAGACTTCAAAATCCCCACCCAAGCTCAAGCGCGACGAAGCGCTGAAATACTATCGTGACATGCTGCTGATCCGCCGGTTCGAGGAACGCGCCGGCCAGCTTTACGGCATGGGCAAGATTGCCGGCTTCTGCCACCTCTATATCGGGCAGGAAGCTGTCGTGACCGGTATACAGGCCTGTCTGAAGGATGGCGACCAGATCGTTACCGGCTACCGCGATCACGGTCATATGCTCGCCTGCGACATGGACCCGAAAGGTGTCATGGCAGAGCTGACCGGCCGCAAGGACGGCTATTCCAAGGGCAAGGGTGGCTCGATGCACATGTTCTCGCGGGAGAAGAATTTCTTCGGCGGGCACGGCATTGTCGGCGCTCAGGTGCCCATCGGGACGGGCCTCGGTTTTTCCAACAAGTATCGCGGAAACGACAATATCTGCGTTACCTATTTCGGCGATGGCGCGGCAAACCAGGGCCAGGTCTATGAGAGCTTCAATATGGCCTCTCTGTGGGACCTGCCGGTCGTGTATGTGATCGAGAACAATCAGTACGCGATGGGCACAAGTGTCGCCCGCGCCTCGGCAGAGACCGAACTGTTCAAGCGCGGCATCTCATTCGAAATCGAGGGCGAGGAAGTCGACGGCATGGACGTTTACGCCGTGAAGGCCGCAGGCGAAAAGGCCGCGAAATATGCGCGGTCGGGCAAGGGGCCATATATTCTCGAAATGAAGACCTATCGCTATCGCGGTCACTCCATGTCGGACCCGGCCAAGTACCGCAAGCGCGAAGAGGTGGACGACATCCGCACCCATCACGACCCGATTGATGGCCTGAAGGGCCGTATGCTTGAACAGGAAATCGCGACCGAGGAGGAGCTGAAGGATCTCGACAAGGAGATCAAGGAGCTGGTCAAGGAAGCCGCCGACTTCTCCCTTGATAGTCCCGAGCCCGATCCAGAAGAGCTCTGGACAGATGTGTTGCGTGAAGTGGAGTCTGCCTGATGGCTATCGATATTCTGATGCCGGCCCTGTCGCCGACAATGGAAGAGGGCACGCTTGCGCGTTGGCTCAAGAAGGAAGGCGACGAGATTTCGTCCGGCGACGTCATTGCCGAGATCGAGACCGATAAGGCGACGATGGAAGTTGAAGCGGTCGATGAAGGTACGCTTGCCGCCATCCTCGTCCCTGAAGGGACCGAGAATGTGAAGGTGAATGCCGTCATCGCGCGTCTGGCTGAGGAAGGCGAAAGCGTCGATGACGTTGACGATTCGCCTGCTGACGAAGGCGCGGAAGAGTCAAAGGCACAGACTGAAGCCAAGGATGCGCCGGCAACCGAAGGCGATGGTGACAGCAGCGATCAGGGCTCTGAGGACGAAGGCGCTTCTGCTCCACCTGAGCCCGAGGAAGAGACGCTGACGGATCCGGATGTGCCGGAAGGCACAAGTTTTGTGGACACCAGCGTGCGTGATGCGCTCCGCGATGCCATGGCCGAAGAAATGCGCCGGGACGAGACGGTCTTTGTCATGGGCGAAGAAGTGGCCGAGTATCAGGGCGCCTATAAGGTAACCCGCGAACTGCTGCAGGAGTTTGGCGACAAACGCGTCGTCGATACACCGATTACCGAGCATGGCTTTGCCGGTCTCGGCGTGGGAGCGGCATTCGGTGGCCTGAGGCCCATTGTGGAGTTCATGACCTTCAATTTCGCCATGCAGGCGATTGACCAGATCATCAATTCGGCCGCCAAGACGCTTTACATGTCCGGCGGACAGATGGGTTGCCCGATTGTGTTCCGTGGCCCGAATGGGGCGGCGGCGCGCGTTGGTGCCCAGCACAGCCAGGACTATAGCGCATGGTATTCGCATGTGCCGGGTCTCAAGGTCGTGGCACCCTATGATGCGGCTGACGCAAAGGGTCTTCTCAAGGCCGCGATCCGCGACCCGAACCCGGTCGTCTTCCTTGAGCATGAGCTTCTCTATGGCGAGAGCTTCCCGGTCCCGGATATCGAGGATTATGTCCTGCCCATTGGCAAGGCCCGTGTGCGCCGGCCGGGCACGGACGTGACGTTGGTGGCCCATTCACGCATGGTCGGCTTTGCCCTGCAGGCGGCGGAAAAGCTGGCCGAAGACGGCATCGAGGCCGAAGTCATCGACCTTCGCTCGCTGCGTCCGCTCGACACCGATACGGTGATCGAGAGCGTGAAGAAAACCAACCGCATTGTGACGTGCGAGGAGGGCTGGCGCTTCATGGGTGTCGGTGCCGAGATCTGCGCGACAGTGGTGAACGAAGCGTTCGATTACCTCGATGCGCCCCCGACCCGTGTCCACCAGAAAGATGTGCCCTTGCCGTACGCTGCGAACCTCGAAGCTATGAGCCTTCCGGGCACGGCGGACATTATCAAGGCGGCCAAGCAGGTGTGTTATGTCAAGTGAACACAAGGAATTGTCCAAGCCGGGCACGATCCAGGATGACGCCGTTGCGCAGGAAATGATCCGGTTCTGGATTTCGAACAATCAGGACCATGTCAGCTTGATGATCGGTAGCTCGGGCGACCCTGAAAAGGAGCCGCCAATGTGGGGCTTCATGCTGGCTGACATTGCCAAGCACGTGACTCGCGTGCTGCGCGAACAGAACCCGGACGGGCCCTCGGCGCAGGAGATCATGGAGCAGATTCTCGGCGGCATCGGCGAGCGTCTGCGCCACGCACCGAACCTCTCTGGAACGACGATCAAAGGCAAAAGCTGATGGCCATTAATATTACCATGCCGGCCCTCTCTCCGACCATGGAGGAAGGCACGCTTGCCAGATGGATGGTCAAGCCGGGCGACACCATTTCCTCAGGTGATGTGATTGCCGAGATCGAGACCGACAAGGCGACGATGGAAGTCGAAGCTGTCGATGAAGGCACGATCGCAAAAATTCTCGTCGACGCGGGCACCGAAGGCGTAAAGGTTAACTCCGTTATCGCGCTCCTCGCTGAAGAGGGCGAAGACCCTGATGAGATCGAAGCACCGGCCGATACGGGTGCAGCCGATGATGACTCAGCGGATGCCAAGGATGATGAGCCGAAGTCCGAGTCAGCAGAGTCCTCTCCCTCCAAAGAGCAGAAACCCAAAGAGAGCGACCCGGACCGCACGACCGGCAAAGGGGAAACCGCCCAGAAGCCACGCGAGGCCGAAGGCAAAGACCTGACGAAGGAGCTTGAAGGCACGCCGCCAAAGCTCGCCGATGTCGGCTCGGGCAAGGACCGGATCAAGGCAAGCCCGCTTGCGCGCCGCATCGCTGCTTTGCGCGACATCGACCTTTCCACTCTCGAGGGATCCGGCCCGCGCGGCCGTATCGTCAAAGCGGATGTTGAGGCGGCCGAACCAGGCCAGAAGAAATCAGCACAGGACACAACCAAGGGCGATACGCCTGCAGCAGCGCCGCAGGCCCCTGATGGCCTCATCCTGCCGCAGGTGCTGGATGACCGCGTCTATGACCCGGAGAGCTATGAACTCAAGCCTCTCGATGGCATGCGCAAGACGGTCGCAAAGCGCCTGACCCAGAGCTTCATGCAGGTCCCGCACTTCCCGCTCAATGTGGACATCAAGCTGGACAAGCTGCTCGCCTCGCGCGCCGATATCAATGAAGCGGCGCCTGAAGGCGTGAAGATCTCGGTCAACGATATGCTGATCAAGGCGTCGGCTCTGGCGCTGATGTCTGAGCCAGACTGTAATGCCAGCTTCACCGATAAGGGCATTGCCTATCATAAGTCGGCGCACATCTCCGTGGCCGTTGCCATCGATGGCGGCCTCATCACGCCGGTCATCCGCGATGCGCAGACCAAGGGTCTCGCGACGATTTCCCGCGAGATGAAGGACCTTGCGACACGGGCGCGTGAGCGCAAGCTCAAGCCACAGGAATATGCCGGCGGAACCTTCTCCATCTCCAATCTCGGCATGTTTGGCATCAAGTCGTTCGGGTCGATCATCAACCAGCCGGAAGGCATGATCCTCTCGGTCGGGGCAGGGGAGAAGCGTCCGGTTGTGGATGAGTCCGGTGAGATCGTGCCGGCAACGGTGATGACCGTGACACTTTCCTGCGACCACCGCGTCATTGGCGGGGCGGAGGGCGCAAAATGGCTCGCCGCCTTCAAGCGCTATGTCGAACACCCGCAGAGCATGCTGCTTTAAATCAGGAGGCCAAGGATGGCTGACTACGACCTTATCGTCATCGGCTCCGGCCCTGGCGGCTATGTTGCTGCAATCCGGGCAAGCCAGCTCGGCATGAAGACCGCCATTGTTGAACGCGAAAGCCTTGGTGGGATCTGTCTCAACTGGGGCTGTATCCCGACCAAGGCGCTCCTGCGCTCTGCCGAGGTTCTGCACTACGCAAATCATGCCAAGGATTTCGGCCTGAAAATCGACAAGGCCGATTTCGACCTTGAAGCCGTGGTGAAGCGCTCGCGCGGCGTCGCCAAACAGCTGTCCTCCGGCGTCAGCCACCTGATGAAGAAAAACAAGATCGACGTTATCATGGGCGAGGCAACGCTGAAAAAGGGTAAGCCTGCACCGACGGTCTCTGTGAAGGACAAGGACGGAAAGAGCAAGGATTACAAGGCTAAAAACGTGATTCTTGCGACGGGCGCCCGCGCACGCGCGATCCCGCAGGCGGGCCTTGAGCCGGACGGCGATCTCATCTGGACGTATCGCGAAGCGATGGTGCCGAAGGAAACACCCAAGAAGCTGCTCGTCATCGGCTCGGGCGCCATCGGCATCGAATTCGCAAGTTTCTATAATGAGCTTGGCAGCGATGTGACCGTCGTCGAAGCGGTCGACCGCATTCTGCCCGTCGAGGATGAGGAGATTTCAGGCCTTGCGCGCAAACAGTTCGAAAAGCAGGGCATCAAGTTCCACACCGGTGCGCAGGTCAAATCACTGAAGAAGTCGAACGGAAAGGTCACCGCCGACATCTCCGCAGGTGACAAGACCGAGAAGCTGGAGGTCGACCGGGTCATCCTCGCCATTGGTATCGTGGGCAATGTTGAGGGGCTCGGGCTCGAAGAGCTCGGCGTGAAAGTCGAGAAGACCCACGTCATGGTCGACGGCTTCGGCCGTACCGGTGTCGATGGCCTCTATGCGATCGGCGACCTGACAGGCGCCCCATGGCTCGCGCACAAGGCCAGCCATGAAGGCATCATGTGCGTCGAGGGCATTGCTGGCGCCGATGAAGCACACGAATTCGATGCCTGGAATGTGCCGGGCTGCACCTATTCGCATCCGCAGATTGCCTCCGTCGGTCTGACAGAGGCCCAGGCAAAGGAAACGGGCCGCGAGATCAAGGTCGGCAAGTTTCCCTATATGGGCAATGGCAAAGCCATCGCTCTCGGAGCGGCGGAAGGTCTGGTGAAAACAATCTTCGACGCTGAAACAGGTGAGCTGCTTGGTGCGCATATGGTCGGCGCCGAAGTCACCGAACTTATTCAGGGCTATGTCATCGCGCGCGAAGGGGAGCTGACGGAGGAAACGCTGATCCATACCGTCTTCCCGCACCCGACCCTTTCGGAAATGATGCATGAGAGTGTGCTCGCCTCGCAAGGCCGCGTGATCCACATCTAGCCGTCGCAGAAGGCAGCTTTGCCCGCATCGTTAAATTGACCTCCAGAGCGGCGCCCGGCATGATTCAGCTCATGTCGGCGCCCCTCAGAAACACCGGATATACACTGCAGCTGCACCTTCGCGGCGAGCTGTTTACACCGCTCGCTCAGGGCGCGCTCTGGTGGCCGACGCAGCGCACACTCATCGTCTCGGACCTGCACCTTGAAAAGGGGTCGAGCTATGCGGCGGGCGGCCAGTTCCTACCCCCCTATGACACCAGCGCCACGCTGAAACTGGTGGAGGCGCTGGTCGATGAGTTTGACCCCGACTGCGTGATCTCGCTAGGCGATAGTTTCCACGATCCGCGCGCAGAAGCACGCATTTCTCCAGCAGAGCGGCTGCGTATTCGTGCCCTGACAGCGCGGGCCGACTGGATTTGGGTTGAAGGTAATCACGATCCCGATCCGCCCGCACATCTTGGTGGACGCGGCGCGAAAACCTTCCGGATCGACGACTGCGTCTTCAGGCATGAGCCCACGGGAGAGGCGGGCGAGCTCTCCGGGCACCTTCACCCGATCGCGCGTGTAAAGAGCCGGGGCAGGGCGTTACGCCGCAAATGTTTCGTTACCGACGGACACAGGCTGATCATGCCGTCGCTCGGGGCTTATACGGGCGGGCTGAACATTCTGGACGATGCGGTCAGCCGGCATTTTTCTGACGGATGGATGGTCGTTGCGGTCGGGGACAGCCGCGTGCACATGCTTGACCGCAGACAGCTCACGCCGGACCGCACAAGTGGGCAGAGCAGTTCACATTGGCGTTTGTAATCATAGGACTTTGTTCTAGCTGATGGGCTGGAAAACAAGAGGTCCTTATGGAACAGCTAGAAAATATCGATCTGAACGCAATTATTGCCGAATACTGGCCGGCCATACTGAGCGGCGCGCTGAAAGTGCTTGGCGCCATCCTCGTCCTGGTTATCGGTCTGCGTATCGCAGGTTGGCTAGCGGGCGTGGTGCGCAAGCAGACATCGAGGCGTGCAGGTGTCGACGAAACGCTGGGCGCTTTCTTCGGCTCTCTGGTCCGCTGGTTTGTCACGGCCGCCGTACTGATCGCCTCGCTTCAGGTATTCGGCGTGCAGGCTACAAGCTTTGTTGCCGTTCTGGGTGCGCTGACCTTGGCAATTGGTCTGTCGCTGCAGGGTGCGCTCGGCAATATCGCATCTGGCGTCATGATCATGCTCTTTCGCCCCTACAAAAACGGCGATTTCGTCGAGATTGCGGATGCGGTCGGCACAGTGAAGGAGATCAACCTCTTCCAGACCATTCTTGCGACCCTCGACAATGTGAAGATCATCATTCCGAACACCGAGGCAATCGACGGGATCATCAAGAACTATTCCGGCTATGACACACGCCGCTGCGATCTTGTGTTTGGTATCGATTATGATGACGACATGGACAAGGCGCTCGGCATCATCAAAGGCATCGTCGATCAGGATGATCGCATCTTGCCCGATCCAGAGCCGTTCGTGAAAGTCACGAATCTGGGCGACAGCTCGGTGGATATTACATGCCGGCTATGGTGCCAGGCGACCGATCTGTGGAATCTCAAGTTCGACCTCACCAAGCAGGTGAAGGAAGCTTTCGACGCGCAGGGTATTTCCATTCCGTATCCGCACCGTACACTGGTTCAGAAGACGGCGAACTAGCTGTCGAGGGACACCCGAAAGGCAGATGTTGAATGACTGATACCAGTTCTGTCGAAGAGCCCGTTGTCACGCCCGTCGATTCAACGACAGGCGAGCCGAAGGAGACCAGCCGGGCGCCAAAGCGTTCATTGGCCTCCCGGCTTTTCTCAGTTGGTCCTTGGACGGTGCTGCAGCTCATAGCGCTCAGCATTGTCGTCGGCCTCTTTCTTCTGGCGCTGGATTTCAGCCCCGAACGGCAGGGAATCAATCTGGGTGGAGCGGCATGGGAACTGGTGCAGACCCTGTTCAGCGCGTTCCTCTGGATCGTGAAGACATTCTGGAAACCACTTCTCGCTGGGGCAGCTGTCGTTTTGCCGCTATGGCTGCTCTGGCGATTGGTCAGTTTGCCCTTTCGCAAATAGCCACGGCGATTATGGTCTCCTCAAAATCAAGGGAGACATATCGTGGATACAGACAAGCTCATGTTCAGATCCGGCCTGATGGACGGAGAACGCGTTCTGGTGACCGGCGGGGGCACCGGCCTTGGCAAGGAGATGGCGGAGGGCTTTCTCAAGCTCGGCGCCGAAGTTCATATATGCGGTCGGCGCGGGCAGGTCTGCGAGGAGACGGCGCAGGAACTGATGGACAAGCATGGCGGCAAGGTCGTCCCTCATGCCTGCGACATCCGAGTGGCTGAAGCCATCACTGACATGAATGACGCAATCTGGTCCAAGCATGGCGCGCTGACGGGCCTGGTCAATAATGCGGCCGGTAATTTTATCTCGCGAACAGAGGACCTGTCCATTCGCGGGTTCGATGCAATTTCCAACATCGTCTTCCGCGGCTCGTTCTATATGACGCACGATATCGGCAAACGCTGGATCGATCAGAAGATGCGCGGCAATGTCATCTCTATCCTGACGACATGGGTATGGAATGGTGGCCCGTTCGTCGTGCCATCGGCGATGTCCAAGGCCGCTGTGAATACAATGACCCAGAGCCTGGCCGTGGAATGGGGCCGTTATGGCCTGCGCTTCAACGCGATTGCCCCGGGACCATTCCCGACTGAAGGTATGTCTAACCGCCTCTCACCGGAGACGGAAGGCAGCGAGCGTCGCGACTCGGGCGCCGGAAACCCCATGGGTCGGGTCGGTGAAATGCATGAACTCGTCAACCTCGCCGTCTTCCTGATGGCGCCGGGCGCCGAATATGTGAACGGCCAGACGATTGCCATTGATGGGGCCATGTACAATGCGTCGGGCGGGAACTTTGCCCAGCTGACGCAGTGGGGCGATGCCGAATGGAAGGCCGCGCGTGACGCCATCGAGGTACAGAACGCCAAGGACAAGGCGAAGCGGACGGTCTAGCCGCGTTTCATATCCTCGCCTGGAGCGAGAAATCGCTCCAGGGACTCGCCTTTCCAGTTGGCGTGGGCGATCTCGATGCGTTCGTGGACATCCTCCGGGATGGACGGCAATCTGTGAATCGGCATGAGCAGCGGACGAAGACCTCTCAGATTAGCTGTCTGGATCGCGATACCGGGGCGGGCATTCAGCTCCAGAAGGGTAGGGCCCTTATGCTCGCAGATTACGATATCGACGCCGACATAGCCAAGGCCTACATGGTGCCCAAGCCGGCTCGCCAGCTCAAGGATGTCCATCCAGGAGGGGACCTCAAAATCGCGGACAGGGGTCTCGAAGTCCGGATGAAGATCGACGGCGTCATTGTGCTGGACGCCGCGCGTGGTCACACCGGTGACAAGGTCGATTCCAGCGCCGATGCCGCCCTGGTGGAGATTGGCCTTGCCGTCTGACTCGGCGGTCGGCAGGCGAAGCATCGCCATGACGGGAATACCGCGAAAGACGATCACACGGACATCGGGCACCCCGCCAAAAGCGAGTTTCGAAAACGCTGAATGTGGCACGAGGCGTTCTTCGATCATGACCTCGTCTGAACCATCCCCCATGGAGAACATGCCGCTGAGCATGTTGTTGAGGTGGTATTTCACATCGGGCCACGGGACGATCTGGCCGTTCATCCGGCGAAGTCCCGTCTTGGCAACCCCATTGAAGACCATGATACCGCCGCCGCCTGAGCCGTTGGCTGGTTTGACGACGAAGGAGCGGTGCTTTTCGGCCACTTCTTCGATGATGTGCATTTCGCCGCCGTAGCGAATAACGCCGTAGAGTTCCGGCACAGTCACGCCGGCCTCAATGGCAAGCTTCTTGGTAATCACCTTGTCATCAACAAGTGGATAGAAACGGCGCGGATTGTAGGAGGTGATGAAGTCGAGGTTTCGGCTATTCATGCCGAGAACCCCCGCCTTGGCGAGCTTGGTGACCGGCCCAAACCGTATCATGAGCTGGTCCGCCCCTCATTGGCGAGCACTTTGAAGCGGAAGAACTCGGTGACCTTGTAACCGGTATAGCGCCCGAGCAGCAGGACGATGGCGAGTACGATGAGAAGAAGCTCGGGGAAGACAATGGCGATATGCTCAATGTATTCGCTGGTCAGGATGTAATAGGCGGGAATGGCGCCTGCCAGTGAACCTGCGGCCTTCTTGAGCGCCTCTGCGGCGCCGTCTTCTTCCCAGGTCAACGACATGCGCTCGATGGTCATTGTGATGATGACGAGCGGGAAGAGTGAGATGGAGAGTCCTGTCTGTATCCCCATTGCCTCACCGGCCAGCGCGATGAACATCATGACGAAGGTCACGATGATCAGCACGGCGGCAAGTCTCGGCACGAGCAGCAGCTGCAGCTGATTGAAGTAGGCACGCAACAGAAGGCCGACCGCGACGATCCCGACAAAAAGCGTGATCCCGGTCAGCAGCTGCGTCTCACGGAACGCAAGCGCAATAAGGACCGGCATGAATGTGCCGAAGGCAGGCATGCCGATCACCTGTTTGAGGATAACGATAATCAGTGCGCCAAGAGGGATGAGAAGCAGCACCCGAAACACGAGCTGGAGGTCGATCGGCAGGCTGAGAAGGGATGTCGCGTTGACCCATGGCGCGTACTCCTCGCCGCGCTCCAATGCACGTGAGAGCTGGCTTTCGAAGTTCCGCGCTACAGACCAGGAGACCCCAAGACGATTGAAGCCATCGCCGTCCACGATTGGGTCGCGGTCATAAACGATAGGCAGGGCACGGGCGTCGTCGAGCGGTTCGGCCGTGGTGCCATTGGCGCTGACCCAGCGGTCGCCCAGCCAGTATTCGATCCACGTCGTCAGCGGTGCTTGCCGTGTGTCGGTATCCAGGATGATGCCCTGAACATGACGCGCCGGCGTGCCCGCGGCGTTCAGGAGGAAAACCAGCCGGTCTGACGCGTTCTCGATCTCCGGCGGACCGCCTTCGATGATGGTGGAGATGCGGTCATCACCCTCATCTGCGCTGAGGCGGGCAAGCTGGGTTATGAAACTACGCTCACCAGCAGACTTCTCCAGCGCCTCGGTGAGAACCGAATCCAGCGCCACAAGAAGCGGCGTCGCATTTTCCTGAATCGCGCGGCGTCGCTCCGACCGGCGATAGTCCGAAACGGCTTCCGGCGTCGGCCGGTTTTCGCCCGAATAGCGTTGATCGACAGAAATCAGCTTCGCGCTGTAGAAGAGAACGGCGTTGCCATCCTGGGCGCGCCGTTCGAAGATCGCCCGGCGTCCTGCTTCGGTGTTCTCCGTTTCAACGCCGAAACCGGACGCGACAAAACTCTCATCCACCACCGTGAAGGCGCCGTCTGAATTGGGCAGGGCGAGGCGCAGCGTGACTGGTTCACCGCGTCCACGAAAAGAAACCTTTGCCTCGATCGTCCACGTATTGGAATCGAGGTTCGGCACGACGGGAAAGCCGAGTCGGGTGACCTTGTAGGAAAAGATGCCCAGCGCGGCCGCAATGAGTGCGCCCACGATGATAAGCAATTGGGTACGTTTCAAAAACCGACTCCGACTCGCCCTGTTACAGTAACGGGGGGCTATTTAGGACAACGGGCACGCTTCGTATAGATTTCACTTGCGTCAACAACAATATCCGCCGCCTCAAGCATATTACGCCCGATGAGGGTCTCGTAATTGAAATTGCCTCGGTCTGCGAGTGTAACTTCGTCTTCGATCAGTAGTCCACCGAGGCAGAATTCAAGATCAACGACCGGGCGGTGGATGAGGCCACCGCGTTTGGTCTTGATGGCGGCCCAGCGCACAATTTCCGTTTCAATGGTCCGTTCGTCGCCATCTTCATTGATGACCTTGAATATGATGTCGCGGCTCTCATCCTCATCGTCGAAGTCCTTGCGATCGGGCGCGGACATGATTTCCGCGTGGATTGAAGAGGTCTTGGCCCCCGTGTCGAGCTTGGCGTCGAGTTCAATATCAAGATCTGCGATCCGGACATGTTCAAGCCAGCCGAGGACGTTCTTGTCCGTCTCGGCAGCGGCGCTGAGGGCCAGGCCGGATGAGACGAGGAGCGAGGTAGCGAGTTTGAGCAGCATGTAATTTCTTGCCTGTCTTTGCTTTATGTCTTGCGGCGCGCATCAACAGGAGAAATGTGAATTTCGCATGGCGAAACTCGTATCTATCCGTGACACTCAGGTGTCGGTCAGATCGCGGACCATCCGGTTGACGGCGCCATAGTCGACTTTTCCTGTTCCAAGAACTGGAATGTCATCGACATGATAGACTTTGCGGGGCACGGAAAGTTCCGAAACACCGTGCGATTGCGACCAGGCAAGTATGTCGCTGCGGTTGGCGGATCTGGCTGTCGTCAGCAGAACCACCTGTTCGCCCTTGCGAGGGTCCGGTATGGCGCCGGCCGCGTGCATGTCATCTGGCCAGATGGCGCTGGCGCAATTTTCCACCACAGAAAGCGAGACCATCTCGCCGCCAATCTTGGCGAACCGCTTTACGCGGCCACGGATACGAATGCAGCGATCCTTGTCGATCGCAACAATGTCTCCGGTGTCGTGCCAGCCTTCATCGGTCGGTTCTATGACGCCGGGATTGTCGGGACGCATATAGCCCTGCATGACGTTGGGGCCGCGAATTCGAAGCTTGCCGCCATCCTCGATGCCATCGACAGGGACTAGCTCATACTCCATGTCGGCCATGAGTTGTCCAACGGTACCGGGCTTGTTCAGTTCAATGCTGTTGGCGGCAACAACGGGCGAAGCTTCAGTTGCGCCATATCCTTCAAGGATTTCGATCTGGAACTTGCGTCGCACAAGCTGGCGGGTTTCATCGCGTACGCGCTCGGCGCCGCAGACGGCCAGGCGCACGCTGCTGAGGTCGCCGTCCTCACCAACGCGCGCATATTGGGAGATGAAGGTGTCCGTCGCGAGCAGGATGGTCGCGCCGGTCGTACGGATACGCTTTGCAATTTCGCGGGGCTGGAGCGGCGTGGGATGGAAGATCGCCTTGACGCCAGCCATGATAGGAAGGAGCGCACCGACGGTCAGACCGAAGCAGTGAAAGGTCGGGAGTGGATTGAAGACAGAATCCGTCTCCGGATCGAGGCCGATATGATCCCGGACCTGTTCGACATTGGCGACAATATTCTGGTGGCTGAGAACTACGCCTTTCGGCTCGCCCTCAGTGCCGGAGGTAAAGAGGATGACACCCGTCTTACGGTAGTCGGGTCCCGAGAAGACTGCGGAAGGAAAAATCGGCCCGATAACACCATGAAGTTTGTCCTTCAGGCTGAGACTTTCGCGAACATCTTCCAGATAAACCATTTCAGCTGCCTCGCTCAGGCTTTCGATGAGCGGTTCGAGGCTGCCGAGCTCCACGAATTTATGGGCTGTGAGCACGCGGCTGACCTGCGCAGCCTTCATGGAGGATTTGATATTGGCCGACCCGGCCGTGAAGTTGAGCATTGCTGGCGTGCGACCGGCGGCCAGAACAGCAAGAAACGCGATGACGGCGCCGGCACCCGTGGGCAACATGATCCCAACGACTTCATTCTTGCTGGTCTTCTTCTTTAGGGCCGAGCCCAGGGCAAAGGCCGCCCGCGCAATCTCATTATAGGTCAGTTCGCGCTCATCACCGTCCACCAGGGCAACTTTCGACGACCCGAACTCCTTTCGCGCCCGCAGGAACGCTGAGAAGATATCGGTTCTGGTCCGTTTGATGTTGAACGGGGTCGTGCTCGGAGTGGTCGACATGCTTGATATGGCTCGTGTTGATCAATCTTTGGTCACAAAATGTCACAGAAGGTGACGAAAGCAACTCGCCTTCGTCAGCGTGCTCAGACCCGGCATGCGACATTGCAGCTTGATGATGACGCCGCGTCGGTCCATTTAAGCGCCATGGTCACACTCATTGAGAGCAAACAGAAATTTCGCCATCCGGAGAAGCGCAACCGGCCCGATACGCCTGTCTTGCGCAAGCCAGACTGGATCAGGGTCAAGGCACCGGTCAGCCCCGGTTTCCATGAGACGCACGAAATTGTGCGCTCCAAAGGCCTGGTCACTGTCTGTCAGGAAGCTGGCTGCCCGAACATCGGTGAGTGCTGGGAGAAAAAGCACGCCACAATGATGATTCTGGGCGAGGTCTGCACACGCGCCTGCTCGTTCTGTAACGTTTCCACAGGTAAGCCGTCCCCTGTCGATGAGGACGAGCCGCGCCGCGTCGCAGAAGCCGTCTATGAGATGGGACTGCAGCACGTCGTCATCACATCGGTCGACCGTGACGACCTGGAGGATGGCGGCGCCCGGCATTTTGTGAACGTCATCAATGCCATCCGCTCGACTTCGCCCGGCACAACGATTGAAATCCTGACACCGGATTTCCTTCGCAAGGATGGATGGGAGAACCTCGTCATTGATGCCGCGCCGGACGTCTTCAACCACAATCTTGAAACGGTGCCGCGTCTCTATTTCTCGATCCGGCCGGGGGCGCGCTACTATCATTCGCTGCGCCTGCTTGAGCGGGTGAAGACCCGTGACCCCAATCAGTTCACCAAGTCCGGCCTGATGGTCGGTCTGGGCGAGAGCAAGGAAGAGGTCATGCAGGTCATGGATGACATGCGTTCTGCGGGCATCGACTTCCTGACGATTGGCCAATACCTGCAGCCGACGCGCAAGCACGCGGCTGTCGATCGTTTCGTGCACCCGGATGAATTCAGGTCTTATGAAGAGATTGCGCGCTCCAAGGGCTTCCTCATGGTGTCAGCCTCACCGCTGACCCGGTCGAGCTACCACGCCGATGAGGACTTCGCGAAAATGAAAGCGGCCCGGGTCGCTGCAAACCAGTAGGAGCAGCTCTTGCCGCGCCTTTCCAAGCAGGTGACCATCGAGCACCGCGCTGATGAGGTCTTTGATCTTGTCGCGGACATTCGCCGGTATCCTGACTTCATAAAGTGGATCCGCTCAATGAAGGTGAGCCGGGAGCGCGAGGACGGGCCTGTCCGTCACTATCGCGGTGAGGCCGATGTCGGTTTCAAGGGCTTTTCCGAAACCTTCGCGACTGACATCATGGCCGACAGCGACGAAAAAGTTGTCGAGGTCGGGCTTGCCTACGGCCCTTTCAAACGCCTCAAGAACCGCTGGAAGATGACTCCCGACGGAAAGCTGGGCACGGTCATCGACTTCTTCATCGATTACGAATTCAGGAACCCGGTGCTGTCGCTGCTCGCGCGGGCTAATACATCGCTCGCGGTGAACCGGATCATGGACGCTTTCATTCAGGAAGCCGACCGGCGCTATGGCGAACGGCGCACCTGAGGCTGGCCGCTAGGGAATTTGCTGGCGGATCATGTTCAGCGCCGCCTCAATCGTGGCCATGCGGACTTCATGACGCCCGAGATCGCCGAAATAACAGGCTTCATGCAGGACAGCCTTATTTTCTCGCGCACAGGCAATGTGGACCGTACCGACCGGTTTCATCGGCGTGCCTCCGCCAGGCCCGGCCACGCCTGTTACGGCAACGGCAAGATTTGCACGGCTAGCCTCCAGCGCGCCCTCTGCCATGAGGCGGGCTACCGCCTCCGAAACTGCGCCATAATCTGCGATAAGGTCGCCGGGCACACCGAGGACTTCTTCCTTTGATCGGTTCGAATAGGTGACAAAGCCTCGCTCGAACACGTCTGAGGAACCTGAGAATTCGGTGAATAGGGAAGCGATAAGCCCGCCCGTACACGATTCGGCTGTCGCGATGCGTACGCGGCGTTCTCGCGCTTCGTCCATGGTGAGAAGACAGAGATTTCGAAGGCGTTCGGGAAACATTCTGGTTCTCCTATCGAAGGGCAATCAAGGTGGCAGCAGCCTGCGCCGCTATACCTTCACGACGGCCTGTGAAGCCAAGGCCCTCGGTGGTTGTTGCCTTGATGCTGACCGCCTCAAGCGCCAGGCCTGTTGCGGCTGCGGTTCGTTCGCGCATCGCTTCACGGTGCGGTTTTATTTTTGGCGTCTCGCAGATCAGGGTGATGTCGCAATTTCCCAGCGTCCACCCATGGTTGTGAACGAGGTCAATTGCATGACGCAGGAAAACTTCGGAATCGGCATCTTTCCAGCGCTCGTCAGAGGGCGGGAAGTGGTCACCGATATCGCCAAGGGCAGCCGCCCCGAGAATGGCGTCCGTCAGCGCATGCCAGCCCGCATCGGCGTCGGAATGGCCCTTCAGGCGCGCTTCATGCTCTATGAAGACGCCGCAGAGGGTTACACCGGGGCCAGGCTCGAACGCGTGAACGTCAAAGCCTGAACCAATCCTGAAAGATGGAGCGTCTGGAAACATCAGCCGCCGGACCCTTTCAAAGTCTTCAGCAAAGGTGATCTTTGACAATCGTTCGGTACCGGGAACCAGCGCGACCGATGCGCCAGAGTGTTCAACGGCTTCGAGATCATCAACGAACGCATGCTCGCTGCTCGCGAGCGCATTGCGCAATACCCTGACCCGAAAGGCCTGCGGGGTCTGGAGGCGGTATACATCCTTGCGGTCCAGCGACGTCAGGTTCGCTCCGTTCCGTTTTTTGAGGGCGTCGATAACAGGCAGGGCAGGGGCCGCAGCTTCATGCGTCTGTAGCGCGTCCAGGAGCTGGTCAATTGTCGCCTGGTGAAGACCCGGCCTCGCTGCGTCGTGCACCAGGACAATGTCATCGTCTGCCGCTTCGAGCGCTTCCAGACCTTTGCGTACCGAATCTGCCCGCTCGCGCCCGCCTTCAATGCAAATAATCTTGCCGGTGTGAGGCAGCGCTTCACGCATATCATCCAACGTGTGAGCTGGCAGAACGAGACAGATTGACGAAACCTTCGTATCTGCACGGAACGCGTCGAGCGACCAGCGATAAACCGGCTTACCGGCCAGCAACTCGAACTGTTTTGGGGTCGCGCCTCCGGCCCGGCTGCCCGACCCTGCCGCTACAACTATTGCGTGAATACTCATGCGACAGCCAAATACCCTCGCTGATGCGGAATGGCCACAGCTATTCTCTCTCCTGCGCGAGCACTTATGCGCAACTATTGTGCAGAGCAAAAATATGTTCAAACTGAGTATATGAGATCTATGCACGATCAGTTGGCAGAGCGGGTGTGGCTGGCCCCGATGTCGGGTTCGACAGACGCTGCGTTCCGTAGGCAGGCGGTGCGTTTCGGCGCAGAGGCCGTTGTCTCCGAAATGGTTGCGGGAGAGACGCTTGCCATGGCGCGGCCTGATGTTGTGCGCCGCACATGCCGTCACGAAGGCGCGGGGCGTTGGATTGTCCAGCTTGCCGCCAGGCGTCCGGAGGACATGAAACGCGGTGCCGAACTGGTGGCAGAAGCAGGCGTCGACCAGATAGATATCAACATGGGCTGCCCGTCGCGTCAGGTAACGGGCGGGCAGTCAGGCTCCGCCCTCATGAGAGAGCCGGATCTCGCAAGGGCCATCATCGACGCTGCCCTGGAAGGGGCTGGCGGTCGGCCCGTCTCTCTCAAGATGCGGCTTGGCTGGGATGGAGACATGCTCAATGCGCCGGATCTGGCGCAATATGCAGAACGTGCCGGTCTTTGCATGGTGACGGTTCATGGGCGTACCCGCTGCCAGTTCTATAAAGGCGAGGCGGACTGGGCCCGCGTCCGCGATACGGTAGAGGCAATCAGTCTCCCTGTTATTGTAAATGGTGATATCGGATCGACAGGGGATGCAGATCGCGCGCTCGAACATTCGCACGCGCACGGTGTCATGATCGGCCGCAGCGCCATGGGCCAGCCCTGGCTGCTGGGCGAAGTGGCCGCGCATTTGCAGGGCCGTCATGACTGGCAGGCACCGAGCTTGAGTGAAAAGTTCGAAAGCCTGATTGAGCAGATCGAGGACAGCATGTCCCTTTATGGCACGACTCTTGGCCTGCGCATTGTGCGCAAACACATCTCCGCCTCTGTGGACTGCCTGGCGAATGACTGGACAGAGGACGAGCGCCGCTCGATCCGCGCGGCGGCCTGCCGCTTCAATGAACCCGGTCCTCTCATCGATTTTCTTACCCGTATTTATCAGAGTCCCCGGAGTGTCGCGGCATGAGCGAAAAGGCGAACCTTTCAGATCTCGCGCCCTTTGCCATCATCCATCTCGATCCGCGCAGGGTGATCCTGACTGCCAACACCGAAGCGCAGATCCTGCTTGGCCATTCGCTCAGCAGTCTGCAGGGCCGTAATCTGAGTGAGTTTATCTACCACGACTCACCCATTTTTGAGCTTCTGGACCGCGTGAGCGGCGAAGAGGGCGACGTGAATGCGCACGGCGTCGTGGTTTCTGGTCCGGCCGCGCCGAAGAACCGGCTCTATGACGTCCGCCTGAGACCAGGCCCCGACGCGACGATTGTGCTCGCAGTGTCAGAAACACTCATGCGTGATCCGTCTGACAGCGCGGCTGGTATTTCCGGCTTCGGGCGTATCCTGGGCCATGAGGTCAAAAATCCGCTCGCCGGTATTTCCGGGGCTGCGCAACTGCTGCTTCGGACGGCTGATGACAAGCAGGCGCCGCTCCTCGATGTGATCCGCAGTGAAGCGAGCCGTATCGAACGGCTGGTGAGCCGGCTATCGGCCTTTGAGCTGTTCTCCGCGCCGCGCCGGGACCGATTCAATATCCACCAGCTCCTCGACAAGATCATGATTGCCGAGGAGGCCGCACATGGTGGCAACATTATCCTGAAGCGCGCCTATGATCCGTCCCTTCCAGAAATCCTTGGCGACGAAGATCATCTGCATGAGGCTTTTCAGAATATTGTGCGCAATGCCGCCGAAGCGGCCAGCGAAACTGGCGGCAAGGGCGAGGTCACGCTTCAGACTGCGTTCGAGACCGGCTTTGCCTTCTCGAGCAAGCGCAATGCCCGGCGTCTCCAGCGCGCCATCCGGGTGACGGTCGAAGACAATGGCCGGGGGATAAGCGCCGAAACACGCGACCAGATGTTCGACATGTTTTCATCCACGAAGGCGGGCGGACGCGGTCTCGGCCTCAGCGTCGTCTCCGAAGTCGTGGCGGCCCATGAGGGGCGTATAAAAGTAGAGAGCAGGCCAGGACAGACGAAATTCTCCGTCTTCCTGCCCATGAAACGGGAAAATGTTCAATGAGTCAGAAGACTGTCCTTCTCGCAGAGGACGACGCCAGCATCCGTCTCGTCGTCAATCAGACCCTTGTCACCGCAGGCTACCAGGTCCGCGCAACAAGTTCGGTCGATGCTCTCGAGCGCTGGGTGCGAAATGGCGAGGGCGACGTTATCGTGACGGACGTCTATCTGGGTGACACCGCGATCTTCGAGGTCTTGCCCTCAATCAAGCTGGCGCGCCCGGACCTTCCTGTCATTGTCATGAGCGGCCAGAACACAATCCTTACAGCGGCCTCAGCCGCCCGCCATGGCGTCTATGATTATCTTCCCAAACCTTTCGATATCGACCAGCTGACAGGTCTTGTCGGTCGGGCGTTGAAGGGCCCCTTGCGGAAAGATGCAGCCGCGGCCGAAGCGCTCAAGGGGCAGGGTGAGACAAGCCTTCCGCTGATCGGGCGATCTGAGCCGATGCAGGAAGTTTATCGTATTATTTCAAGGGTGATGAACACCGATCTCACTGTCCTCATTGAAGGCGAATCGGGCACCGGCAAGGAATTGGCAGCCCAGGCCATTCACGAACTTGGCAGCGACAAGAACGGGCCCTTCAAGGCGCTTGACCTGGCCGCTATGTCCACCGAACGTGTCAGCCGCGATCTTTTTGGTACGCCGGACGAACCGGGTCTGGCCTTCGACAAGGGAGCAACGCTCTATCTCGACGAGATTGGCGACTTGCCCGCCGAGGCGCAGACACAGCTGGTCAAGCTGATGAGGGAAGCCGGCGGGGCCCGGATTATCGCCTCGACGCGCAAACCTCTCGGAACGCTGGTCGAGGAAGGCCGATTCCGCGAGGATTTGTTCTACCGGATCAATGTCGTTCGGATCTTTATGCCGCCGCTCCGCCAGAAAAAGGAAGACATTCCCGAATTGGTGCGCGCTTTCCTGATCCGGGCGCAGCGCAAGGGCCTGCCCAACAAACAGCTGGAACAGGCCGCCATGGACCTCGTCATGGCTTATGACTGGCCGGGGAATGTGCGCGAGCTGGAAAACCTGATCATGCGTCTTGCCGCGCTCAGCCCCGATGCGGTCATCTCGCAGCGCGATGTCGAGCGGGAGCTTAGGGCCGAAGCGCTGAAGGATATTTCGTCTTCCGGCAGCTTCGAGAAGGAGGTCGAGACACTTCTGCACAAATACGTCATGGCGGACCTGCTGCAGGCTGACCCGGACGACAGTGACATTCACCGTACCATCATGGAACAGGTGGAACGCCCCCTCATCAAGCTCGCCCTGTCTGTCACGTCAGGAAACAAGCTCCGCACGGCGGCCTTGCTGGGGGTCAATCGCAACACGCTTCGGTCACGGATCAACACGCTTGGCCTCGCAGACGATTGATTGACCATAGGCAGGCTGTTGCTTTAGAGCCTCACTGTTGCGCACCGAACACAACGCGTATTGTGAGGTAGAGATTGCTCGGCTTTCTGAAGCCAGGAACATCACAGACCGGCTGGACGCTGTTCCAGTGGCTCTTCCTGATTGCCGCTTTCCTGGCGGCCATGGTGACGTTCGTAGCCGTCTCGGAACTCGATCCGATCGAGCCCGTCAGCCGCGATGTGCAGGCGATGATTATCGCCAATACACTTATCATCAGTATCCTCGCGCTGATTATCGTCCAACGTTACCGGGCCTCGCGCACGCTGGAGAAAGGCGCTGAAGGCAACCGGCTTGCCCGGCGTTTTCTGCTCCTCTTTAGCCTCTCCGCCGTCATCCCTGCGCTGGTGGTATCTGTCTTTCTGTGGGCCGCGATTTCGAGAGGGTTCGATACATGGTTCGGGACGCGAATCGTCACCCTGGTGGAGCAGACAGCTGCCGTCGCCCGCCAGAATGTCGAGGAGTATAGCGATGTGCTGGAGGAAGACACACGCCTGATGGCGACGGACGTCAATAACGCGCTGGAGGGGCTGAACGAGGATCCTGAGCGCTTCTCGTCCTATCTCGGCATTCAGGCCTATGTCCGCAACATGCCAGCCGCCTATGTCATTGACCGCGAAGGCGATCCGCTGGCCGTGGGTGAGAATACGAGCGGTGAAGGCTATTTCCGCAGGCCAACTTCTCAGATGTTCCAGGACGCCGAGAGGGGGGAGGTTATCCTCTCGCTGCAGGAGGCAGACGGTTTTGCAACCTCTCTGATTTCACTGGACGGCCGTGAGGACACATTCCTCTATCTCGCCAAGCCGCTGGATCGCGACGCCTTTGCGCGGCTGCGCCGGGCCGAGCAGGCTCTCGAAGAGTACAGGATTGCTGGCGAACTCAGCACCCGGTCCCAGACGCTGTTTGTCGTCGCGTATGGCCAGATTGTGGCTCTCGTGCTCCTCATGGCTATCCGCCTGGCGCTTGAGGCAGCCAGTCGCATCACAGGCCCAATTGGCCGGCTTGCAAACGCGGCCCAGTCTGTGCGCGATGGCAATCTGGACATCCGCGTCCCGCTTCCCCGAAGCAAGGATGAGGTGCGGACCCTGACCCGGTCATTCAATGTGATGACCGAACAACTCGGGGCGCAGCGTTCGGCCCTGATCAGCGCACGTGAGGATGCAGAGGACAGGCGGCTGTTTCTCGAGACCCTTCTGGAAGAGGTGAGTGCCGGCGTCATCCGGATCGACGAGAGCTTCCGCGTCACACTTGCCAACCCGTCGGCGGAAAAGCTGCTTGACGCAGAGCCACCCGTGGAAGGACGCCATCTCTCTGTCGTTGCGCCTGCTTTTCTGCCCTATGTGGAAGAAGCCATGGCGAGCGGACAGCCGATTGACGCCTCGCTTGATCTTCGAACGGCCGGTGGGGCTCGCCACTTCAGACTGAAGGCGGCGCGCGACACAACTGGCGGGCTCGTCCTGACATTCGACGATGCGACCCGGCTCGTCACAGCGCAGCGCCAGCTTGCCTGGCGCGACGTGGCGCGGCGCATCGCCCATGAAATCAGAAACCCGCTGACCCCCATCCAGCTCTCCGCTGAGCGCCTGAGACGGCGCTATACCAAATATATTCCGGAGGATGACCAGGTCTTCGAAAAATGCACCGACACCATTCTGCGCCAGGTCAATGATATCGGCCGCATGGTCGAAGAGTTTTCTGGCTTTGCGCGTATGCCGAAACCGACACTCAACAGTTTCGACCTTGCCAAGCTCATCGACGAAACGGGCTTTGCCCAGCAGGTGGTGAGTCCCGACATTGAGGTTGACATACACCACGCCCGCAAGCCGCTGATCATCGCTGCGGACGAACGCTTGCTCGGGCAGGCAATTGGGAACATCGTGAAAAACGCGGCCGAAGCCATCGAGCGGCTTACCGATGTCGAAGAAAAACAGGGCACTATAGAGATTCGGACTGAGGAGGCTGAAGACTCCATCGCGATTGTCATAGAAGACAATGGTCCGGGCTTCCCCGAAGAAGCACGCGAACGCCTGCTGGAACCCTATGTGACCACACGCGAGAAGGGGACAGGCTTGGGCCTTGCAATCGTCAACAGGATCATTGTCGATCATGGCGGCTCGATCCAGTTGCAGGGGCGGGAAGGCTCAAGAAACGGCGCACGTGTGCGAATCATGTTGCCCAAGCAGGCCGATCTGGAAGAACTCGAAGATGATGCTGAGTCCACGGAGGTGCTCTCATGACCACTGACATCCTTGTCGTAGACGATGAGCCCGATATCCGGGACCTTATCTCCGGGGTCCTGGAAGATGAGGGCTACGCTGTGCGCAGCGCAGCAACCGCCGAGAAAGCGCTGGAAGAGGTTCGGATGCGCGCGCCCGGCCTCGTCATCCTCGATGTCTGGCTTCAGGGCAGTGACATGGACGGCTTGTCTCTGCTTAAATTCCTGAAATCGATCGATCCGCTGATTCCGGTCATTGTGATCAGCGGCCACGGGAATATCGAGACCGCTGTGGCGGCTATCCGCCGCGGCGCTTATGACTTCATCGAAAAGCCATTCAAGTCCGACCGGTTGATCCACCTGGTCGAACGCGCCCTGGAATCCACAGCGCTCAAGCGGGAAAATGCCTCGCTCCGCAACCTTGTGATCAGCAGCGATGACTGGATCGGCAACAGCCATGCAGCGACCACGCTGCGCACCGCCATCGACAAGGTCGGTCCGACCAATTCCCGGGTTCTGGTCACCGGTCCGGCGGGGGCGGGCAAGGAGCTCGCCTCAAGGCTCATCCACGCCCATTCCAACCGCCAGAACGGTCCTTTTGTGGTGGTCAGCGCGGCGAATATCGCGCCCGACCTGATGGAGCAGGAGCTCTTTGGCGAAGAGGATCATGATGGCCGCCCGAAACGCATCGGCCTCTTTGAGAAGGCGCATACGGGCACTCTGTTGCTGGACGAAGTGGCGGACATGCCGCTCGGGACCCAGAACAAGATCCTGCGGGTGCTGACCGAGCAGCGTTTCCAGCGGGTGGGCGGAAAGTCGGATGTGCATGTCGATGTGCGGGTCATGTCGGCGTCGACAAAGGACCTCAAGGAAGAAATCGCCGCCAAGCGTTTTCGCGAAGATCTTTTCTATCGGCTGAGTGTGGTCCCTATCCGGGTGCCGTCGCTGGCGGAACGGCGCGATGACATTCCCGCACTTATCGATCATTTTACGGGCAAGATCGCCGACAGCTCGGGGCTTAATGCGCGCTCGTTCTCGTCCGAAGCAATTGCCGTCCTGCAATCAATGGATTGGCCGGGCAATGTGCGTCAGCTCAAGAATCTGGTCGAGCGCATACTCATCCTGTCGCCGCACGATGCCAGACGGCCGGTTTCCGTCGATGAACTGCCCCAGGAGCGCAGCGGTATATCGGGTGGCGGCAACCCCTCGGCGTCTGCGGATCTTGTCGGCCTTTCGCTCCGGGACGCCCGGGAACAGTTCGAGCGGGAATATCTGACGCTCCAGATTACCCGTTTCGATGGAAACATCTCGCGGACAGCTGAATTCATCGGTATGGAAAGATCGGCCCTGCACCGGAAACTCAAGGCGCTGGGCGTGAATGCCTCTGCGTCGCGATCGGAAGTCTAGCCATGCGCGTAATCATTTGCGGTGCCGGCCGGGTCGGGCAGGGGATTGCCCGCCGGCTAGCCAATGAGAACCACGACATTGTCATGATCGATCAGGACACGAAGCTGATCGACATTGTCCAGACCGAACTCGACGTGCGTGGGATCGAGGGGCATGCCGGCTATCCCGATGTTCTTCAGGCGGCTGGCGCAAACGACTGCGATATGATCATCGCCGTGACCTATTCCGACGAGATCAACATGGTGATTTGCCAGGTTGCCGACACGCTGTTCAACGTTCCGCACAAGATCGCCCGTGTGCGCGCTCAGCAATATCTGGCGCCGGGCTGGCGCCAGCTTTTTTCCCGCGAGGGGCTGGGAATCGATCTCGTCATTTCGCCCGAAACCGAAGTGGGCGACGCCATCCTGCAGCGCTTCAGTACGCCGGGCGCACTGATGAGCGTCAGTTTCGGACGCGGCGACGTCCAGCTCGTTGCAATCGAGGTCCTGGCGGACAGTCCGGTCCTCGACACGGCGCTGGACCAGATCCAGGGCCTCTTTCCCAGCCTCAGCGCCCGGATCGTCGGGATCAACAGGGCAGGGCACGTTTTCGCACCGCGCGGCAATGACCACCTGAAGGTGGGAGATACCGCCTACGTCGCCGTGCTGAAATCCCATAGCCACCGGCTTAACAGCATCTTCAACCGGCCAGAGCCAGAGATGCGCCGCGTCGTGATCGTCGGCGGCGGGAATGTCGGGCTTTATGTGGCCAAGGGACTTGAGAAGCAGTCGGGCGTTCGTGTTCGCGTCATTGAAGCAGATGTCGGGCGCGCCGAACGGGCAGCCGCTGAACTCTCGCGCACCATTGTCATCCATGGCGATGGTCTGACACGCTATATCCTCGAGGAGTCCGACGCCCCGACAGCCGACCTCGTCATCGCGACCACGCATGATGACAAGACCAATATCCTCATTTCAAAGCTCGCAAAGCAGATGGGCGCAAAACGCGCGCTCTCTCTGGTCAATGCACCCGAACTTGCCAGCCTCGCTCGCGAAATGAAACTGGATGCTGTGCTTGACCCTCGCGCCCTGACGGTTTCGCGCGTCCTGATGAAGATGCGCAGGGGGCGGATCCTTGCGCTGCAATCTCTGGAGGACGGCGCGGCAGAGATTGCCGAAGGCGTCACGCTCGATACGTCGCCGCTAATCGGAAAATCCCTGGGTTATGACGACATGCCGAAGGGCGTAACGGCTGCAGCCGTCCTTCGGGACAATGAAGTCGTCTTTGCCTCCAATGAGGTGACTGTTAAGCCCAACGACCATGTCCTTCTCTTTTATGAGGCGGCCATGACCAGCAAGGTTGAGCAGTTCTTCCGCGTCAGCGCCGACTTCTTCTAGGCTGGCAAGCGCGATAGCGTCATCAGGCGAGGCCCATGAATTACGCTGCGATCATCAGGATGCTTGCCGTCTGCGGCTTCGGGCTTTCAGCTTCGATGGTTTTTAGCGGCATCGTGGCCTTTCTGCTTGCGGAGCCCGCGCAGTTTCGGGTTTTTATCGCGACGGCCATCCTGCTACTGACAGCAAGCTCAGCCACGATTGTGCTTGTGGGGCAGCCTGCGCGGCGCGCCCAGCCATCCGATGGCCTCGCTTTCATGGTGTTTTTCTGGGTATTCGCCGGCATCGTCTGTGCGCCGCCTTTCCTTATGGGGCTGCCCAATGGAAGTCCGATGGCGGCTTTCCATGAGGCTGTTTCCTGCCTGACCACGACGGGTCACTCGATCCTCGACCCCGCCACGGGAGAGCTCCCCGGCTCAGTTCTTCTATGGAGAGCCTTGCTTCATCTGGTTGGCGCGGCCGCGACCGTTACCTTTGCGGCAACCGTGCTTGCCGCGCTGAGCCTTGACGGACCGGGCATACACCGCACGCCGCTTTTCAGCCTTTCGGATGAGAGCTTTTTCGACTCCATGCCGCGCGTTGTGAAGGTCACGGCGCTTTATGGCAGCATCTGCGTCCTGCTTGTATTTGCGATTGAGGTCGTGGGCGGCATTCCGGTCCATACCGCCTTTGTCGATGCAGTCAGCGCCCTCACGACTGGCTTGGTCGATCCCGCCAGCGTATCTGAAGATGTCGTCCACGCCGCGAGGTCATTTGGATTGTCGCTTGGCCTCATCCTTGGCTCGCTCGGCATCTTCTTCATGATCCAGCTGGCAAACAGGCAGTGGCGTAAGGCGCTTGTCGATGCGGAAACGCTGACCTTTGGCATGGCCCTGCTGATCTTTTCCGTTATCGGCGTAGGGTTGGGTCTGACAGGCCTTAATGCGATTGGCTGGACGCTGTCGAGCCTTTCGACAAGCGGCATTGCGCTGGTCGACTCCAGTACGACCCACAGCCTGCCTCTTCTGCTTCAGCTTGCACCGTGTCTTGTTGGCGGGGCTGCGCTGTCGGCGGCAGGGGGCCTGAAGCTTGCGCGTCTCTATGTTCTTGGCCGACGTGTAGGACAGGAGTTCCTGCGTATGGGGTTCCGCCAGTCTCTGGTACACTTCCAGTTTCGCGGCCGCGTACAATCTGATCGAACGCTGATGGGAATATGGGTCTATCTGGTGGCCTATATCATTGCCTCGGTCGCTGGCCTTCTGCTCTTTGCCTTTCTGGGGCTTGGCTTTGACGACGCCCTGTCGACGACACTCGGAAGTCTGACCAACTCCGGACACCTTATTCCGCGATCCGAGATATCCGATGCGCCGCTATACCAGTTGCTGACGGTTCTTGGCATGATACTGGGCCGTCTGGAGGTACTGGCCTTGATTCCGTTGCTTACAGTATCATTTTGGCGTCGCTAGGCAGCTGGGACTTGCATTGCCCTGCCAATCCGGATAGCGCCAGCGAAAACGCATAGCGAACAGCTCCAGCATACGGATAAAGACCATGTCGTCGGATAAAAAACAAAACCTGCAGGACACGTTCCTCAATGCTGTCCGGAAGTCTCGTACACCGCTCACGATTTTCCTTGTGAATGGGGTGAAGCTTCAGGGCGTCGTGACCTGGTTCGATAATTTCTGCGTCCTCCTTCGTGGGGATGGGCGGCCACCCCAGCTTGTCTATAAGCATGCGATCTCGACGATCGCACCGGGCGCACCTGTCCAGCTCTTCGATGAAGAAACCACCGCGGACAAGGATTGAGCACCGAACTCATTGACCGCACACCGGCCCAGGATAGGGCGGGTGTTATCATTCCATGGACGCAACCGGGCGACCGGCCAGACCGTGAGCGGCTGGCCGAGACATCCGGCCTCGTTGAAGCGCTGGGCTGCAACCTTGCTTTCCTGCGCGCTGAGAATGTGCGCAAACCGAGTGCATCGCATCTCCTGTCCGGCGGTATCCTTGAACGCCTGAAGGAAGACATAGCGGCCTCCGACTGCACCCTTTGCGTGATCGATGCCGCCCTGACACCTGTGCAGCAGCGCAATCTGGAACGCGCTCTGGGCACAAAGGTGATAGATCGCACCGGGCTTATACTTGAAATTTTCGGCCTCCGCGCCCGGACCAAGGAAGGCAAGCTCCAGGTTGAGCTTGCCCGCCTGTCCTATGAGCGCTCGCGACTTGTGCGAACTTGGACCCACCTTGAACGCCAGCGCGGCGGTCAGGGCTTCCTGAGCGGTCCCGGGGAAACACAGCTTGAGGCTGACCGGCGAATGCTCGACCGCCAGCTCGCCTCGCTCAAGTCTGATCTTGAAGAAGTCCGCCGCACGCGCGGGTTGCAACGCTCTGGCCGGCGCGAGGCAGGTTTTCCGGTCATAGCCCTCGTCGGCTACACCAATGCCGGTAAGTCGACCCTGTTCAACAGGATGACGGGGGCCAATGTCTTCGCCCGTGACATGCCCTTTGCCACGCTGGACCCCACGATCCGGCGCATGGAGCTACCAGGCCTCGGCGATGCGGCGCTAGTCGATACGGTCGGCTTCATTTCCGATCTGCCGACCCATCTTATCGACAGCTTTCGTGCGACCCTAGAGGAAACGCTGGAAGCCGATCTCCTTATTCACGTGCGGGATCGATCAGAGGAGTCGGATGAGGAACGCAAGCAGGACGTCCTTTCTGTCCTCAAACGGCTCGAGGATGAATCCGGGCAGGAGCTGCCCCCCATCATCGAGGCCTGGAACAAGATCGACTTGCTGCCTGAGGATATTCAGGAGACGCTGAAGCTCTCGGCGCGCTCGGGTCTTCAGGAGACGCCGGCCGTGGCGACCTCAGCCTATACGGGCGAGGGAATCGATGATCTGCTGAAGCTGGTCCAGCTATCGATTCAGGACGAGCTTAGCACCTTCCTGGTTCGGGTCCTCCCGAGCGAAGGCGCCGTACGAGCGTGGCTCTACGAATATGGCGCGGTTTATGACGAGGTAGTGCAGGAGGATGGCAGCACGGACATCACTGTCGGGCTGAGCGAAAAGCATGAAGGCCGTTTCCGCTCGCAATTTCCCGACAGCGATCTCATCGCGACCGGCAACAGCTAAGGCTCATCCCACTTTCAGCAGGGCGTGGCGTTTCTTGCCTGCCGACAGTTTCACCGCATCGCCATCGCCGAGATCGGACCGCGTCAACGTCGCATTCTCGTCGCTGACCTTCTCATCATTGATGCGCGCCGCGCCTTGCTTGATGAGGCGCCGGGCCTCGCCGTTGGACTTTGTCAGGCCGGCAAGGGTGAACGCGGCCGCGACAAGCAGGCCGCTATCGAATTCGCTTGCGTCCACATTCGCCGTCGGCAACGCCTCGTCGGTGCTGCCTTCGCCAAAAACAGCCGATGCCGCCCGTTCCGACTCCCGAGCGGCTTCCTCGCCATGCAGAAGCGTCGTCGCCGCATTGGCAAGCGCCACCTTGGCCTGATTGATCTCCGCGCCCTCCAGAGCTTCCAGCTCCTCAATCTCGGGCATGGAAAGATCGGTGAACAGGCGCAGGAAGCGGCCGACATCGGCGTCTTCTGTGTTGCGCCAGAACTGCCAGTACTCGTAGGGCGATTTGCGGTCAGCATTGAGCCAGACTGCGCCACCAGCCGTCTTGCCCATCTTGCTGCCGGATGCCGTGGTGATCAGGTTGGTCGTAAGGCCGTAGGCATCACCGCCCTCGGCCTTGTGAATGAGGTCGACACCGCCGACGATATTGCCCCACTGGTCAGAGCCACCGAGTTGCAGCCTGCAGCCATGGCGCCGGAAGAGCTCCAGGAAGTCGTAGGACTGCATGATCAGATAATTGAATTCGAGGAAGGTGTAGGGCTGCTCATTGGTCAGGCGCCGGGCCACCGTTTCCTGCTTTGTCATCGTATTGATGGTGAAGTGAACGCCCACCTCGCGCAGGAGCTTCAGGTAGCCAAGCTGACCAAGCCAGTCATCATTGTTGACCATGATGGCGTCTGACGGCCCGTCTCCGAATTTGAGGAAGGGCTGGAAGGCCTTTTTGATACCTTCCATATTGGCCGCGATCTGCTCATCGGTGAGGAGCGGGCGCTGCTTTTCCTTGTCGGTGGGATCGCCCACTTTCGTGGTGCCACCGCCGATCAGAACGATAGGTTTGCCGCCGCAGCGCTGCAGATGACGCAGCATCATGATTTGAACAAGGTGGCCAACATGGAGGCTGTCAGCCGTTGCATCATAGCCGATATAGGCCACAGGATTTCCGCTGGCACAGTAGGCATCCAGCTCGGCGGGATGGGTGACGTGCTTGATGAAGCCGCGCGATTCCAGCGCGCTCAGGAAGTCGGACCTGTATTGGCTCATGCCGGTTTCTCCATTATCGAAGGGCGCTGCTAGCACGGGTCATGGGATAATTGGAACAGGCGACAGATCATTTTGAGCCGGTATGGGCTGCAGGCTTCATGTCCGGCACCTCGATTGACGCCGTGGATGCGGCCTTGATTCTCACCGATGGTGAGCGCGTCCTCGATTTTGGCCCCGTCGCCGAGCGCAAGTACACGCCTGACGAACGTGCAGCCCTGAAAGCCGCGACCGATGCGGCGCGGCAGTGGAAATGGACGGGTCCAAAGCCGCAGGGCGCATTCCGGGAAGCTGAAGACGTCCTGACACGAACACATACCGACGCCTGGAGGCAGCTAGTCCAGGGTTGGGACGGCCCCGTGCCCAATATCGCGGGGATCCATGGCCAGACCGTGCTTCACAGACCGCCGTCGCAAGAAGAAAGTGGGCGCACCCTACAGCTTCTGGATGCGGCGCGCGTGCGCGAGGCTTTGGGCATCCCTGTGGCCTATGACTTTCGGACTGCGGATGTCGCCGCCGGCGGGCAGGGGGCGCCACTTGCTCCGGCTTTCCATTCGGCGCTGCTGCGCAACCTTGGCGAGGAGCAGTCCAACGCTGTCCTCAATCTCGGCGGCGTCGCGAACGTGACCTACAGATCGAGGGACGGAAACCTTCTCGCTTTCGACACCGGCCCGGCCAATGGACCTATCGATGAGTGGATCGAGGCTCATGGCGCAGGCACGCACGATACCGACGGCAGGATCGCCGCAGCCGGCCGTGTCGATGAGATGTCCATCGACCTCTGGATGGACAAGCCCTGGTTCGACCAGACAGGGCCGAAAAGCCTCGACCGGTTTGATTTTGACGCCACACTGGCCCGCGGCATGTCGCTGGAAGACGGCGCTGCCACCCTCACCGCTTTCTCTGCGCAAGCGGTTGCGCACGCCATAAGGCATTTCGACGATACGCCGGACAATGTCATTGTCTGCGGTGGCGGGCGCCGCAATCCCCAGCTGATGCAGGAGCTTTCCAACCGCCTGCCTTGCACGGTGCGCACGGCAGAAGATGTTGGGTGGCTCGGCGACTCGATCGAGGCGCAGGCTTTCGCCTTTCTCGCCGTACGGACAATGCGCGGTCTGCCAATCAGCTGGCCCGGTACCACAAATGTCGCCCAACCGATGACGGGCGGGCGACTGACCGGTTAGTCGTCGTCGCCTTCATCGCCATCGTCATCAAGATCATCTGACTGATCGGTGATGGCGGCGGCTCCGCGCTTCTTCGTGTTCTCCGATTCCAGGCGCATCTTCTGCTCGTCCTCGATCAGGCGGCGATCGACATAGGCTTCGCACTTGGCGAGCAGCTCTTCATGCTTATCGACGAAGAAGTGGTTCGCGCCCGCAATCGAGTCTCTCTCGATGACTTCGCCTTTCTGGACACGTACCTTGGTCAAGGCGCGTTCCACATCCTTGGGCCCAGAAATCTTGTCATTCTCACCGGAGATTATCAGCCCGGACGCGGGGCAAGGGGCGAGGAAGGACAGGTCGTAGTGGTTGCACGGCGGCGCAATCGCCAGGAAACCGTCGATTTCGGGACGGCGCATCAGCAGCTGCAGCGTAATCCACGCCCCGAAAGAGTATCCAGCACACCAGACATAACGCGGATTCTCCGTCATGTTCTCCATATAGTCGAGAACATAGGCAGCGTCCTCAAGCTCACCGACGCCCTGGTCGTAGACGCCCTGCGAACGGCCGACGCCGCGCGTGTTGAAACGCAGGACCCCAAAGCCCCGGCGTTCGAACATCTGATAGAGACGGATCGTGATAGGGTCCTGCATCGTGCCGCCGGCGCGCGGGTGAGGGTGCAGGATGAGGGCAATCGGGGCGCCTTCCTGTGCCGGTTCAGTATAACGGGCCTCGATACGGCCTGCCGGACCAGGAATGATGAGTTCTGCCATGCTGGGCGGCCTCTCCTATTTGTCGCTGGGAGCTTGAACTGAATTGGGCGCTTTAGGCGAAAGCAGCAACCGAATGCAAGTTTTTGTGTAAGGACGGGCCGTGTTAGCCTATCTGCCAGACCATGATCTATGCTGATTACAATGCGACGGCTCCCTTAAGGCCCGAAGCGCGCGACGCGATGATCGCGGCGCTTGAAGTGGGCGCAAACCCCTCCAGCGTGCACGGTCCGGGCAGGGCCGCGCGCAAGGTGCTGGAAACGGCGAGGCGCCAGGTCGCGTCAGCCATCTCCGGTATCCCTCAGGACCTTGTCTTCACTTCGGGCGGGACTGAGGCGATTGCACTCGCCATTCATGGGGTTGTGCGCCAGCTTGAGGGCAACTGCACCTTGCTTGTCTCTGCGATCGAGCATGAGGCCGCCGCCCAGAATGCCGGATATTCAGGTGCGCCGGTTCAGACCGTATACGTCAGCTCAGCTGGCCAGATCGATCTTGATGACCTCTCCAACCGCCTGAACAGCTGGGACCATGAGCGCCACGGTACGCCCATCCTGGTTCTGATGGTCGCGAATAATGAGACCGGCGTTATCCAGCCCGTGTCTGAGGCCTCTGCTATGGTTCGTGAGGCTGGGGGGCTGGTAATCTGCGACGGAGTTCAGGGCCTGGGCAAGATTTCGTTGAATGTCTCGCTCCTCGGTGCTGATTATGTTGCGCTTTCTGCCCACAAGGCCGGTGGGCCGCAGGGCGCGGGCGCCCTCTGGATCAGGAGCGGCGCGCCGCTCCGGGCGAGCCTGTTTGGCGGTGGCCAGGAGCGTTCGCTTCGTTCAGGAACGGAGAATCTTGCCGGTATTGCCGGGTTTGGCGCGGCGGCCGAAGCCGCCGTGGGCGATCTTGTAGAATTTGAGAGCCTCGCCGCCTACAGAGATGCAATGGAGGCGCGGCTGAAGTCCGAGGCTGGCGTCACCGTTTTTGGTGAAGAGGCCCCGCGCCTTGCCAATACGTCCAATTTTGCGCTCTGCGACTTTCGCGCAGAAACGCAGGTCATGGCCATGGATCTTGCCGGAATTGCGGTCTCCTCGGGCTCTGCATGCTCCAGCGGAAAAGTGAAAAGATCGCTTGTTCTCTCGGCGATGGGCGCAGATGACGCTCTTGCAGAAAGTGCAATACGCACCAGCTTTGGATGGAAAAGCACGCAGCAGGATTTTGAGCTGACAGCCGACGCCTGGTTGAAGGCACTGGCTCAGCGCAAAGCGAAGGAGACGGCTTGAATGGCCGATGATGTGAAGGTCAAGGAAAGTATCGACAAGGGAACGGTCGCGGCCGCGAAATCCCTTGAGTCGGAAAACTATTCCGCTGGCTTCAAGACCGACATCGATACCGAATATGCCCCCAAGGGTCTGAATGAAGACGTTATCCGCTTCATTTCAGATAGGAAGGGCGAGCCGTCATGGATGCTGGACTGGCGCCTTCAGGCCTTTGAGCGCTGGAAGACCATGGATGAACCGGACTGGGCCAAGGTCGACTATGAAAAGGTCGATTACCAGGACATCTATTATTACGCCGCGCCGAAGCAGGGCGCGAAGTATGAGTCGATTGACGATGTGCCCAAGGAAATTCTCGAAACCTATGAGAAGCTGGGTATTCCGCTGCGCGAGGCAGAAGTTCTTCTGGGCGTCGAAGGCGCCGCCGATACGGCTGCCGATGCGCGTGGCAGCGCGCAGCCGGCCGGTAATCGTGTGGCCGTCGATGCCGTCTTCGATTCAGTGTCCGTCGCCACCACCTTCCGCAAGGAGCTTGAGAAGGCGGGCGTGATCTTCATGTCGATTTCCGAGGCGCTCCGCGAGCACCCGGACCTGGTGAAGAAATATCTCGGCTCGGTCGTACCACAGTCTGACAATTTCTTCGCAACGCTGAACAGCGCTGTCTTTTCGGACGGGACCTTCGTCTATGTCCCTGAGGGCGTTCGTTGCCCCATGGAGCTTAGCACCTATTTCCGCATGAATGCGGAAAATACCGGCCAGTTCGAACGCACGCTGATCGTGGCCGACAAGGGCGCTTACGTGTCCTATCTTGAAGGCTGCACGGCCCCCATGCGGGACGAAAACCAGCTTCATGCGGCAGTGGTTGAGCTCGTCGCGCTGGATGACGCCGAAATCAAATATTCAACTGTGCAGAACTGGTGGCCGGGCGATGAGAACGGCAAGGGCGGCATCTTCAACTTCGTGACCAAACGGGGCGACTGCCGTGGCCCGCGCTCGAAGATCAGCTGGACACAGGTTGAAACCGGTTCAGCCGTGACCTGGAAATATCCGTCCTGCATCCTGCGCGGTGATGACAGCCAGGGTGAGTTCTACTCCATCGCCGTTACCAATGGCCGCCAGATGGCCGATACCGGCACCAAGATGATCCATCTCGGTAAAAATACCCGCTCGCGGATCATCTCGAAGGGAATTTCGGCCGGCCGGTCGGACAACACCTATCGCGGCCTCGTTTCAGTGCACAAGAAGGCTGAGAACGCGCGCAATTTTACCCAGTGCGACTCGCTTCTGATTGGCGGGGACTGCGGGGCCCACACTGTGCCTTATGTCGAGAACCGCCGCGCAGATGCGCAGCTCGAACATGAAGCGACGACCACCAAGCTGTCGGAAGACCAGCTCTTCTACGCCCGCCAGCGCGGTCTGGGCGAAGAAGAAGCTGTCGCCCTTCTGGTCAACGGGTTTGTGCGTGAGGTGATGCAGCATCTGCCCATGGAGTTCGCTGTCGAAGCCCAGAGCCTTCTCAAGGTCAGCCTGGAAGGCAGTGTCGGCTAAACAGAGGGCTTCGCGCCATGCCACTCGCACCGAAGGATTTCGAACGATGGCTCTCGGCCTATGGGGACGCGCTGAGCAAAGGTGACGTCGACACTGTGCTGGGGCTTTTTTCCGAAGACGCCCACTATCGCGAAGGTCCGTTTGATGCGCCCCGGCGGGGGCAGGAAGATTTGCGCACCTTTCTTGAAAAAGAACTGCCGCCGCAGGACGATCCTGTTTTTGACTTTGAAATCATCTGTGTCTCCGGAGAGTCTGGCTGGGCGCAGTGGACCTACCGGTTCACCCGCGATGGCACCGATGATCCTGTTCGCATCAATGGTGTTCTGAAGGCCGCGCTCTCGGAAAAGAAATGTACCGAGCTTCAGCAGTGGCAGAACCGCCTGGAGCCCGGTCAGGGCGACCTCATGCGCGATTTCGACGCCTGACCGATACTGGGAAAGATCGCAAGACCGTCGAGAATCCAGCCGATTAACGCTCGGCACACGGATTGCTGCTAGAAACATCTGATTGTGTACACGTCGATCCGATTGGACCTTGATGGCCCGTCTTTGTTTCATATTGGCACTATTGGTCGCAGCATGTGCGACGCCTGAGCGGCCAACGCCCTATTATATTCCATATGACGGCTACGGCGCTTCGCCCACACATCGCGGCTTTGCACGCGGAGAAGTCATCGGGCGTGACGACGGCCGTTATGCCGCGAGCCTTTCTGTTGCCGATATTGGCCCGGCGCTCGACCGGTTCATGTCACCGGAAGGTGACCGCCTCATCCTGCTGCCAAACCGTCTGGACCGCTCGCAGCTCGATTTTTCCGTTGAAAGCCTGAAGACCATCGATGACTGGCTGAAGGATGTTCACACCGTGAACCGCCTTCAGGCATCTGAGGGCAGGGCGGGCGAATCACTGATTGCGGACGGCCGGGGCGACAACACCGTTTCGTTCGCCGGCCTCTATCTCGGCGAAGTGATCCGCGCCAATTCACAGTTGGACTGGCGCTGGGAACGGTTCGACCGCTTCATGGCAGCAAACCCCTATTTTACCGAACACTATGGTTTCGACCCCGGCCTGGACAGTTTTGTTCTGGTCGGCCCGCAGGGCGTTGCGACACCGATCAATACGGCGCTGAAACGCATCCTCAACGGCAAGGAAGAAAGCCTGCACTATATCGGCACGCTTCTTCTTGATCCCATCGATCTTGATGCTGCTGTTTCCGGACACGATTTCTACGGCCTAACCGACATTCGCTGACATTTGCTCCGGTGTGCGGCGAAACGGGCTTTGAAAACATGTCAGTCGTCTCTACATCGGCTGCATGTTGATGCTTGATAATCTGTCCGCCGCTGTCGGCGAGGATGATGGCCGCAAGACCATCCTGAAAGGGCTTTCGCTGGAGGTTCCTGCCGGCGAAGTCCACGCCATCATGGGGCCCAATGGCGCGGGTAAATCCACGCTTTCCTATGTTCTTACCGGCCGCGATGGGTATGAGGTAACCGAAGGCAGCGCGAAGCTGGAAGGCAAGGACCTTCTGGACATGGAGCCCGATGAGCGCGCCGCTGCCGGCCTTTTCCTTTCCTTCCAGTACCCGGTAGAGATCCCCGGCGTTCCCGTGATGACCTTTGTGCGCGCGGCCATCAACGCCCAGCGCAAGGCGCGCGGTGAAGACGAAATCTCCGCGCCCGATTTTATCAAGAAGGCACGTGAGATCGGCCAGATACTCAACATTGATGCGGAGATGCTGAAACGCCCCGTCAATGTCGGTTTTTCCGGCGGCGAGAAGAAGCGTCTGGAAATATTCCAGATGATGATGATCGAGCCGCGCTTTGCCATTCTCGACGAGACCGATTCCGGTCTCGATATCGACGCATTGAAAACCGTGGCTGATGGCGTGAATGCGCTACGCAGCCCTGAGCGCGGCATGCTGGTCATTACCCATTATCAGCGCTTGCTCGACCACATTCGTCCGGACAAGGTCCACGTTCTCGCCAAGGGCCGGATCATAAAGACGGGCGGGCCGGAACTTGCCGAACAGCTTGAGAAGGAAGGGTATGACGGGATCCTCGGGGAGGCCGCTTGACCGCCACCGACCTTCTGCCCGCCCTGAAGAACCCGACCGAGGCCGAGCGCCAGCTTGTCGATCTGTTCAGCGCCTATAATGGCGATGAGAACCAGCGTCGCTCGTTTGACATTTTTGCCCTGACAGGTCTGCCTCACAGGCGGATGGAGCAATGGAAATGGAGCGATGTCCGCCAGGCCGTCACCTCGCTCCAGGACGGCAGCGCAAACCGCCCTTCCGACATCTCGGCTCCGGACGAGGCTATATCCATCGAATTTGACGGTCAGAGCTGGTCATTTCCGGATGAGCTTCCGGAGGGGCTTGGCATCTTTCCGAGAACCGGCGGACATGATTTCGGTCAGGCCGACCGGTTGCCCATGGGCGCGCTAACGGCCGCCATGACGGGCCATGAGCCCGCCGATACGCTGATCATTGAGGTGTCGGGTAAAGTCGCTGCGCCGCTATCGATTACTGTCCGCGGCGGCGCGCGGTCTGCTTCATTTGGACGGCTTGTCTTCATCCTGCGTGAAGAGAGCCATCTTGACCTGTTCGAGCATTATTCGGGCGGCGCGGGCCTCGCCTCCTATCTGGTCGAGTTCGGGCTTGCTGAAAAAGCACAAGTCAGCCGGACCATTCTTCAGGAAGCCAGCACAAAGGATGTAACAGCGATAACCTCAACAGCGCACCTCGCGGCTGAGGCAAATTTCGAACAGACCACTCTGGCTTTCGGGGGAAAGCTGACGCGCATCGAAACCCACCTTGAGCACAAGGGCGAGAACGCAAAAGCTGTCCTGAATGGCGCTTATCTCGCTGCGTCGGGCTATCATGTGGATTTCACCACCCATGTCACACATGGCGCCGAGTCCTGCGTAACCAAGCAGCTGACCAAGGGCGCCGTTGCGGATGGCGGCCGGGGCATCTTTCAGGGCAAGTTTCTTGTTCCGCGCACGGTTGGACAATTCACCGATGCCGACATGCAGCATCAAGCTCTCCTGCTGGACAATGGTGCGGAAATTTTCGCAAAGCCCGAGCTTGAAATCTATGCCGACGATGTCGAGTGCGAACATGGCAACACATCCGGTCAACTGGATGACGAAGCGCTCTTCTACATGCAGCAGCGCGGTCTTCCCAAGACTGAGGCACGCGCGCTTCTGACCGAAGCCTTCATCGTCGAGGCGCTTGAGAAGGCGCAGGACGGCATCCGCGAGCAGCTGATAGAAGCGACCCGCAAATTCCTTCGCCGCGAGCGAGAACAGGCATGAAGCGGAAACTGGATATTGAATCTGTCCGCAGGGAGTTTCCCATACTCGCGCGAGAGGTGAATGGAAAGCCGCTGGTCTATTTCGACAACGCCGCGAGTGCGCAGACACCGGATGCCGTCCTCGATCGCATGTCGGGGCAGGCCCGTACGGCCTATGCCAATGTCCACCGCGGTCTGCATACGCTGGCCAACGAAACCACAGAGGCCTATGAGGGCGCACGTTCACGGGTCCGCGCCTTTCTCAACGCCGAAGGTGATGAGAACATCATATTTACCAAGGGCGGCACCGAGGCAATGAACCTCGTCGCCTCCGGCATCACCGACATGATCGAACCCGGCGATGAAATCGTGCTTTCGGTCATGGAGCACCACTCCAATATCGTCCCCTGGCATTTCCTGCGTGAGCGTCATGGGGCCGTTCTGAAATGGGTGCCCGTGCTGGAGGATGGCGCGCTAGACATGGAAGCGCTGGAGCGGGCTGTCGGTCCGAAGACAAGGCTTGTCAGCCTCACCCACATGTCCAACGTTCTAGGCACACGAACGGATGTGAAGCGCGCCACGCAAATCGCGCATGCTGCCGGTGCTTATATCCTGATAGATGGCTGTCAGGCAGGCGTTCACATGGACATAGATGTCCAGGATATCGGTTGCGACTTCTACGTTCTGACCGGACACAAGATCTACGGTCCAAGCGGCATCGGCGCCCTTTATGGCCGCAAGGAAGCCCTTGAAGAGCTGCGGCCTTATCAAGGCGGCGGCGAGATGATCGAAATCGTCGAGCAGGACCGTGTGACCTATAATGCACCCCCGCATAAATTCGAAGCGGGCACGCCCCCCATTCTCCAGGCCATCGGATTTGGTGAAGCCATCGACTGGCTGTCCCAGTTCGACATGGACGAGGTGCGCGCGCACGAGAGCCGTCTGCTTGAGAAGGCCACAGCCGAGCTTTCGGGGATCAACGGCCTGCGGGTGCATGGCACCGCAGAAGGGAAGGGGCCGGTGCTCTCCTTCAGCCTGGAAGGCGTGCATCCCCACGATATTGCCCAGCTTCTTGACCGCTATGGTGTTGCCATTCGTGCAGGACACCATTGCGCTCAGCCATTGATGACCCACCTAGGGGTTAGTGCAACCGCAAGGGCGAGCTTTGCGCTCTACAATACAGAGCAGGAAGTCGACACCTTCATCGAAGCGCTCAACAAAGCGCGCGGAATGCTGTTATAAGGGCTAGTGATGCCAGACGATATGAGCCTTACCGAAACGTCCGGAGCCGCCAGCACAAGCGAAGCGGCCAACACCGACTCGAAGATTCCTCAGGATGAACTCGACCGGCTGACCGATGAACTGATCGTGGCGTTCAAAACCGTTTTCGATCCGGAAATCCCGGTCGACATCTATGAGCTCGGTCTCATCTACAAGGTCGATATCGATGATGACCGCAAGGTCGATATCGACATGACGCTTACGGCGCCGGGCTGTCCGGTTGCCGGTGACATGCCGGGCTGGGTCGAGAACGCCGCCCGTACTGTAGAGGGCGTCGAGGATGTGGAGGTGCGTCTCACCTTCGATCCGCCTTGGGATCCGTCGCGCATGTCTGATGAAGCGCGGCTCGCCCTGAATATGCTATAGTTGAAAATCAGTCTGATAAGTCACACCTATTCGTCATGGCCAGAAGACCACGCCCCCAACTCGTCACACTTACCGACGCTGCCGCAGAGCGCGTTCAGGAAATCATGTCTGAAAAAGGCGCGGGTTTCCTGAGGGTCGGCGTAAAGAATGGCGGATGCGCGGGGATGGAATACGTAATGGATTATGTGGACGCGCCTGCCGACCTCGATGAGGTCGTGGAGGACAAAGGCGTCAAGATTGTCGTCGATGCCAAGGCAGTGTTGTTCCTGCTGGGATCGGTCGTCGATTATGAAACCACGATGCTCCACGAGAAATTCGTGTTCCGTAATCCGAATGAGACGGACGCCTGTGGCTGTGGTGAAAGCGTAACAATCGCACCTGCTGCCGCTGAGTAGTCCAGCTTAGTCCGCTCTCGCAGCCTCGGCCTCCCGAACCGTTTTGGCGAGCTCCGAAGCTTTGTCACACACATTGATGAACTGCATGACCTCCTCGTCGAGCGGAGGCAGGTCCAGAGTCTCATCGAAATATCGGCTAGCCTTGATCCGGATCGGCAAGTCCTGAAGCAGGGCACCCATGGCGATCGCGGCCTGCGTTTCTGTCTGATTTGCAATGACGTGATCCTTCCGGCGCACAAAGTAGCCGGCAAGGTCAAAACCATGGCTTCCCACCCATAGATGGACTGGAATTGAGCGAAGGTGGCTCGCCCTGTGGCTCTGAAAAAGGTCTATGAAGTCGACGCCTTCGAAACTGTACAACACGTTGAGGCCATACTCATCACTGCAAGAGAACATCAAGCCGGGCTTGTCTGCCGATGTCGTGTGCAGCGAGTACATTTTGTAATTGATATCTTCGCGTCCAGAGCCCCGGAAGGTGATTGTCCTGTCCCACACCCGTGTTTCCCAGCGGTCGCCTTCCGAATTCTCCGCGAGACCAACTTCGGCCTCAGCCAAACCAGCAGCCGCAAAAAGCAATATCACCGCGGCAAAGATAAATCGCATGATGGCGGCCCTCTTTACTCAACCTTGAAATGAGAAAAGACAGACTCCACAAGACCGGTCAACCTAAGGGCCGACAGTCCACGGGATCTTAGTGCGCGCGGACCGGTGCCGGAAGACGTTCACTCTGACCGGTCTTCCCGGCTTCCCGCGCAAGAGAAGATGATGCTTCCTCAGTGTCTGTTTGCAGACGCGACAGGAATTCGCTCTTGGAAAGACCCGCCTCAATTGGTTTCAGGAATTCCAGGACCGCCTTTCCCGGCGTCTTTCGAATGTCCTGTTGCCGCCAGAAAATGCCGAGATTCGTTGCGACGGGCACGACAGGTACATCCATCGTCTTCTGCATGTGCCAGACGCCAGGCTTATACGGAAAGTGGTATCCTGGCGGAGCGAGGTGACCTTCGGGGTAGATCAGGATGCGGCGCCCGTCGGTTTTCGCACGCTGTACGCCTTCCGCAAGCGATTCGGCGCTTCGGTTCCCCCCGCCACACGTATCGATGACAATCGCGCCAAGCTTTCGAAGGATGCCGCCCACGAAGGGATACTTCTCCAGATGGTCACCCGTGACGAAGACCAGATTCTCCACCTCCGGATAGACCAGAAAGCCGTCGCCCCAGCTCTGATGCTTCGCCGCGACAATGAAGGCGCCCTGCGGCAGGTGCTCGCGGCCCCGCACCTCAATATGGATTCCCGCAATCCAGCGAAGGCAAAACCTCACCGAGCACGTGTAGGTCCGCACCAGCCATCGAATAGCGCCGCTTCCCGGCAGCAGCATGGCGGGCAGGGAGAGAAGGATACATAGCAGGGAGAGCGCATAATAGGCGCCCGTGAACAGAAGACCTCTGATCATGGTTGTCTCCAGATCTATTTCTGATGAAGGATCGCCAGGATGGTGCGGGTGAAGGTCGGCGCGTGCGCCGAGAAAGGGCCCGGCAAGCGGTTGTAGACCTTGTTCTGACCCGCCTGCATCACGACGCCCAGACACATGGCCGTCGTCAGCGCCGGATCCCCTTGCGGAATCTCTCCGGACTCCATCATCGCCCCGATCATCTGTTCGAGAATCGACACCGGATCGTCCTTACGGCGCACGTCATGCGGCAGGAATTTATTCAGCGAGACGAGGTGGAAAGAAAAGAGCAGCCAGTCCTCGTCCGCCAGGGCGCAGTAGGCTGTAACGGCTCGTTCCACCCTCTGCGCCAAGGACCCGTCCTGCGTAAGGGCCGCCTGAAGCATCTCGCCCAGCCGGTTGTGGGTCGCCATGAAAAGGGCCAGCGCGAGTTCATCCTTTCCTTTGTAGTGGCGATAGAGCGCGCCCTCAGAGACGCCGGCAATGGAGGCGATCTCGCGCGTGGTGGCCGCGTCTATGCCCTCATCGACAAACAGCTTCAGCGCAGCCCGTTCGATCTTCGGGCGGGCATTGCGAACCCGTCCAGGGGAGGAGGGGGCGGGAATATCTGACATGCAATCACCTCTGAAACAGAGCAAGTAATAAGTGAGCGCATACTCACTACCGTGTTTTCTGAGTCTGTCAACGCCTATCCGTTCCGGTATCGCTCACACGTCTGTGTCATCATGCACTGCAATCGCGCATTGATCGGTCTTGTTTGCAATGTAAGCCCTCCACAGATATAGCCACGAGCCTGAAATCCGCGGAGAAACAGAGCATGTATTCACGTCTGGCCACTGCAGGCCTTTTGTCAGCGACCCTTGCCCCGATGGCGATGGCACAGGAGGCCGGCGGCGCGACTGGCGGCATCATCGGTCAGCTTATCTTTTTCGTACCGCTGATCCTGATTTTCTATTTTCTGCTTATCCGTCCCGCAAACCAGCGTCAGAAGAAGCATCGCCAGATGATCGAGGCCGTCGCCAAGGGTGACACGGTGATCACCTCGGGCGGCCTGATCGGCAAGGTGATCAAGGTGACGGAGCAGGAACTGAACGTCGAACTTGCCGAGGGTGTGAGGGTGCGCGTGGTCAAGGCGATGATTGCCGATGTGCGCGGCAAGAATGAGCCCGCACCGGCCGCCAACGATTCCAAAGCGTCCTGAGCACTCTGAGGGGAGTGGGCCATGCTGAATTTTCCGGCCTGGAAAGTCGTCCTGATTCTAATTGTGCTCGTATGGGGCGCCCTCATGGCGCTTCCAAACGCTTTTTCCGACGGCTTTCTGGGCGTTGCGCCGAGAGAACCCCAGTCGGACGCGCCGCAGGATATTGCGGCCTATGAGCAACAGCTGGGAGCGGCCGAGGACTCCTGGTGGCCGAGCTTCCTGCCCACCGGCAAGGTCAATCTCGGTCTCGACCTTCAGGGCGGTGTCTACCTCCTCACACAGATCGACCCGGAAGAGGTTGCAGCCAACCGGCTTGAAACGCTTCAGACCGACATCGTTCAGGCGCTGAACCGCGATCCGCTGATCGAGCGTAATGTGCCCGAACAGCAGGGAACTACTTTGCCGATCCAGCTTCGCAACGCCGAAGATATGGATGATGCCCTTCGCCGGCTCCGGCGGATCAACCCGACCGTCGGCGCGACAGGCGGTCAGAAGGTCCTCTCCATCGAGCAGACCGCACCGGAGAGAATTCTGGTCAGCGTGAGCGAAGACGCCCAGCAGGCGCTCGCAGCCGATGCCCAGAGCACCATGATCACCATCATCCGCCGTCGCCTCGACCCCGATGGCGTCAGTGAAATTTCTATCACGCCGCAGGGTGACACCCGGATCGTGATTGAGGCGCCGGGCGAAGCCGATCCGCGCCGCATCAAGAACATATTGAGCCAGGCTGGCCGGCTGACCTTTAATATGGCGAATACCGACCAGTCCTCCATCAATGCGGCACAGGCGACGCGTCCACCTCCGGGTTTCGAACTTCTGGAAGATCAGCTCGGCCGTCTCATCCTGGTCAATCGCACTCCGGTGGTGACAGGCAGCGACATCGCAACGGCCAGTCAGGGGCGGGACCCCGACGACAACTCACCTGCCGTGGACTTTCGTCTGAACGGCACAGGTGCCGAACGGTTCGGTCAGACCACGGCCAGCAATCGCGGACGCATCTTTGCGATTGTACTTGATGGCACAGTCATGTCGGCCCCGCGTATCAATGAGCCGATCTGGGGCGGCAATGTTCAGATCACCGGCGATTTCGAGCTGGAGGAAGCTCAGGATCTTGCCGACATCATTGAAGCGGGCGAGCTTCCTGCCAAGCTGAACTTCATTGAGGAACGCACTGTGGGCCCCGGCCTCGGGGCCGATTCGATCAGGGCCGGCACCAATGCCAGCCTTATCGGTCTTGCGCTTGTGGGCGTATTCATGATCATCGCCTATGGTCTGATCGGCGGCTTCGCTGTGGGCTCGCTCCTGTTCAATATTGTGCTCATTCTCGGCGCGCTTTCCGGTCTTGGCGCCACCCTGACGCTGCCCGGCATTGCGGGTATCGTGCTGACAATCGGTATGGCGGTGGACGCCAATGTGATCGTCTTTGAACGCATCCGCGAAGAGCAGCAAAATGGCCGTTCGCCCACCACGGCCGTGATTGCGGGGTATGAGCGTGCGCTTTCATCGATCCTCGACGCAAACATCACGACCTTCATTGCCGCTGCGATCCTGTATCTGCTTGGCTCTGGCCCCGTTAAGGGCTTCGCCGTGACGCTTGCGATCGGTATCGTCACATCCGTGTTTACGGCCTTTGTCGTGACCCGCTGGTTCACCGCGATGTGGCTGCGCGCTGCGCGTCCACGCAAGCTCTCGATCTAGAGGACCCGCTATGCTGCTTCAGTACTGGCCAAAGAGCACAAACGTCCCCTTCATGTCATACAGGTTGCCGGCGCTCCTGTTCTCGGCGATCCTGATCGCGGCGTCCTTTGCCCTTATTTTCACAAAAGGCCTCAATTTTGGCATCGACTTCGCCGGTGGGTCCGTCATCGAGATTGAGCAGCCGGAGGGCGTTCAGGAAGAAGATGTACGCGAGGTAATGAGCAGTCTCGACCTTGGTGAGGTCGGCGTAAACGCCGCACGTGGTACCGGTGTTGAAGGCGTCGAAGTTATCGTCATCCGCTTTGCGACCCAGCAGGCCGAAGAGGGCATGGACCAGGATACAGCCCAGCAGCAGGCCAATGATCGTGTCCGCGCCGCTCTCAACGAAGCATTTTCTGGCGTTAATGTCCGCAGCAGTGCGGCGGTCGGCCCCAAAGTGTCTGGGGAGCTTCTGCGCAGCGGCCTCATGGCGCTGGGCGTCGCGCTATTGTTGATGATGGCCTATATCTCGGTGCGCTTCCAGTGGAAGTACGCGCTAGGCGCGGTTGCGGCCCTTTTCCATGACGTGATTATCACCATGGGCATGTTCGCGCTGACCCAGTTTGAGTTCAACCTGTCGACAATTGCTGCCCTGCTGACCATCGTCGGTTACTCGATGAACGACACGGTGATCGTCTTCGACCGGGTTCGAGAGGAAGCACGCAAGTACAAGAAGATGGAGGCCGACAAGGTCATCAACCTGGCGGTCAACCAGACCATGTCGCGGACATTGCTCACCTCCGGCACGACGCTTCTGGCCCTGCTGAGCATCTACCTCTTCGGCGGCACCGTGCTCAGCGGAATGAGTTTCGCGCTGATTTTCGGTATCGTTATCGGGACATACTCTTCGGTCTTCGTCGCCTCCGCTGTCCTGTTGCTCCTCGGCCTCGAGCAGGGCGAGAAACAGCGCAAGGAAGTCGAAGGCTTTCAGGGCGTCTGAAGGAAACGTCCCTCAGACTCACGCTGCGGCTCTAGAAAGAGAACTGTTCGCGCAGGATACGCTCATCAAGCGCGTGGCCGGGATCGAAAAGCATGGTCAGCGGCTTGCTGCGGTCTTCGGTGACGAAGACC
>NVWP01000030.1 GCA_002733705.1 Henriciella sp.
GCAGAATATTTTCGCATTTCGCCGTAAACTTTTTCGAGTTCGGATTTGCTCACAAGCCCGTCTGCATCGGTATCGGCTTTGCGGAGTTTGCTCCGCAGCGGGGGCGGCGAGCATGACGGACCCGCTCGCGAGCGCGAGGGCCGAGATGGCGATGCGGAAGATATTAGCCATAAGAAGCTTGGTTCCTTGGACCTAGAAAATGTCCGGGTTGGAAGCGATCAGATCCTCGACTTCTCTTTCGAGCCTGACGCGGACTTCCTGTTCGACCTTGACGTTGAGATTGATCGTAATGGGTTCTGTCGGTGCCTGCACGCGAACGGTCGGCGTGCACCCGGCGGCGATTGCCAGGAGGCCCGGTAACAGAATGGCGGCTCTAATCATGTGTTGTGCTCTCATCTTGGCCACAGCTTACACCATAGCGTCTGAACGGGGTTTGAACAGTCAATTGGTCAGGGCTCAGGTGTGGGCGGGGCCTGTTTCGAGGTTTCCTTGTCTTCTGATGGCAGACCGGAAACATCTTCCTCATTAATCTCTGCCAGCCAGTCTGTTCCGGAAATCCGGCGGCTGGCATTGATGAGTTTCGCCAGTTCCGAATCCACTCCGATATTGAAGGCGAAGGGAGCTCCGCCAAGGACATCCGGCGAGACACCGACAAGCCGCAATGTGATCATGATGCTGCCGGTCAGATTTCCGTCCGCGCCGACTTCCAGAACGCTGAACTGGAAGTTCCGCAAGGCGCGGAAGGCAAGATCTACACGCTCATCGGCCTGGGAGGCCGCGTCGGCCACATCGCCGGTATAGGCGATCTTGCCGCCCTCTTCATCGGCGGTCAGGACCGCGTCGCGGACAAGGACGTTCGGGCCGTCGAACTCGACCGGGAAGCGGCCCGAGACAGTGCCCTGGGCCTCGATATCCGGCAGGTTGAAGATCCTGATGATCTCCGAAAGCTCCAGCTCCCGCGCACTGATCTCCACGATGTCGCTCGTACCTGCAATTGTCCATTCCGAGCGGCCAACTTCAAGGCGCCCGCCCGCGAAGGGCCAGCCGGCATCCTCGATCACAGCAGATTGCGGGCCGAGAAGCTGAAAGTGGATTTCACCGTCGCGAAGGGGCAGGCCGGGATTGATCTCGCCCAGCTTGACGGTCTGGCCGGGTGGGGTGTGCAGGTCCAGAAGGCTGTCGAACTCCACGCGCCCGTCAACATTGTTCACCGCACCGACCCGCAGCGTGTCGAACCCGAACTCGTCCACCTCGACATAACCTGTGCCGGAGACATCCCCGCTTTCGATCAGGAAATATGCGCCTGCATTCAGCTGGCCGCGCGCATTGGAGAGGAAGCCGCGCACCTTTTCGCTGAGCGCGGTGGGCTGCAGCCCGCCCGGCTCAAATACCAGATCGCGCGTCTCTACCGAGGCTTCTCCGTCCAGTTCGAGAAGATCGAGGGTCATGTTCGCATCGGCGACAATCTCGCCCGCACGCTGGGTGGAGATAGGGCCGCTGAGTTGCATCAGGCCATTGGAAAAGACGGCGTCGAAATCGCCCCGCAAGGGCTGGTAGAAGGGGTCTTCATGCGTATCGCGTATGACGACATTCTGCGCCGCCGCCGTGCCGGAGAGGCCGCTTTCGGGGAGCGTCGCATCGAAGCGGAGCGCTTCAAGTTCAATGTCGGCGGGTATGAGCGAGCCCGACAGCTCTGTACGGCCTGTCCGGGCATTTATCTCCAGCGGTGAGGCCAGGGCGAAATCGAGCTCTGGACGGGCCGCTGAAATCTGCAGCGTGTTTTCACCGAGGTCGAAGCGGGCGGTCATCTGGCTGCCCGTAATGTCGATTTCCGCATGGCGCGCGGCGCGCCAGTCGAGTTTGCCTGCGCGCAGGGAGAGCTTGCCGCTCGTGTCGGCTGTTGAGAAGGGGAAGGAGAGACTGTCGACCGACACCGAGCCGGTGAGCGCCCCGCCGGCGCGGCGGACCAGACGGCCCTCCGGCGGGCAGAGCTGCGCAGTGAAGGCGCCCACGCGAAGGTCCTGCGGGGTGGTGAAGCCCTGGGTATCGAGGCCGATGCACCGTGTACTGAAGGACTGGACGCGAAGGCTGTCAGCGATGAGAGCCTCGATGCCGCCAAAGACCTTTGTCGGCTTGAAGGACTGACCGAAAAGGTCACCGCTGACCGTGGCTTCGCCGACGGCGCGGATCCGGGGGCCGTCGCCGCCTGTTTCATAGACAAAGCTGTTGAGGTCGCCCGACAGCGACAGGCCCTGGACGGTCCAGGGCTTCAGGGTGAAGCCGCCCGTTTCGATCTGCAGGCCGCTGCCGCCCGTTTCAAGCCGGGTGAGGTGGGCGGTTGCGTCGGGCAGACCGGTGCCATCAAGGGCGAGGACGCCGCTCATCGAAAAGCCTGTCTCTGCAACCTCCAGGGCGGGCACGGCGTCGAATGGCGCAAGCGAGAGGTGGGCGCCATTTTCTGCGGTCACCGCAACATTGCCTGATGAGGCAATCGACCAGCCGGCGTCCGGTGAGCGGGTGAACGCATAGCCCGTGCCGGTCCGGAAATTGGAAAGGGCGGCGCTGAGGCCCCGGCGCAGGGCGGCGGCATGGGCGCCGAAGGGCGGGCCGACGCTGATGCCGGAGAGGAGAGAGGCGCGCGTCTCCTCCGGGATGGCCGCGCCGGTGGCTGTGAGGTCGCCGCTGAGGTCAGCGTGCTGCAGCTCGTCACTCAGCAGGCCCTCTCCGCTGAGCGTAAGGGCCTCTGCGGAAAACCAGGGAGAGATCGCGCTGGCGGTCTCCACCGCGAATGTGCCCGACAGACCCTGAGGCGCCGATTTTCGCGCGCGGGCTCTTTCGGTGTCGAGCGTGATGGACGTCTGTCCGGACGAGACATCCTGCCACCGAAGCGCGCCGGCTGTGCCGCTGAGGCTGAGCGCGCGCAGATAGCTGAGCGGGCCTGGCTCGCCCTCCTTTTCGTCGCCAAGCCGGAGACTGGCCGTGCCATCCAGCTGAAGCGCATGGGCGGAGAACGTCTCGGCCTCGACGTCCCCGATCCCGAGCGCGAATTCGACGCGCGGGCGAAGAGACTGGGCCATCTGCACATCGAGCAGGATCTCCTGCGCGGTGAGAGCCTTGAAGGCGGCCGATGAGATCTGGAGACGGGCGCTGCCGCGAAGCTGGCCGGCGATGAGGGTGAAGTCAGCGCGGCCTTCTTCCAGGCGCAGGTGGCCCTTGTCGGTGCGAAGGTCGGCGGGCTCTATGCGCGCATGGACTTCGGCCTGGAGAGGGAGGTTGCCGGATAGGTCGCCGCGAAGGGTCACCGTGCCGGCGGGGGTGTGGGCCTCAATCCGGGCGTCCTTGATGGTGATCTCCGGAATGGATGGCATTGAGCCCTGGGAGTCCCGGCCGGCGCCGATTTTCTCCAGCCCGCCCAATTCGAATTTCCCCTCTGAAGTGTATTGAAGGCGAAGGACGGGGTCTTGGAGGCGGACCGATGTGACGCGGGGGGAAAAGAGGCCATCCCAGTTCAGGACGATCTCGGCCTCGTTTGCTTCAAAAGGCGGCTCGCCGGTTTCGGTCCGCACCCGGATTCCGTGGACAGAGGCCCCGGAAAATCCAAGCCTTTCGATCTGAAACTCGCAGTTCAGGCCGTTCGACCTGCACCAGCTATCTGCAATACGGGCGGCCAGGGCCTGACGAAACAGCCAGGCGCCGGCCACGATCAAGGCGAGCAGCCCAATCACGGTGCAGATGCCAGCCAACCATGGGCGATTTTTAATCAAAGACGCCATCATTCCGTATCCAGAGGCTGCTTTCCTACCGTTGACTGCAAATAGAATGGAACCACGGGCTTGCAGCCCACCGATCACCCCGGTACCTACAGTGCCGGGGCAGGTTGATAAATCCATTTACCTTAATTGCGAGGTAAGGAATTCAACCGACAGGGGCATAGACTTGAACCGTCTGCATGCGTCTTGCACGCTGGGACCAGGGAGGCCCGTTTCTCGACATGAATTTCTCGCGTAGTACCATCACACTCTCCATGCTGGGCATTGCCGCCGTCGGCACATCGCTCACCATCTTCCATTCCCTCGGCCAGTCCAAAACGGCTGAGGCTCAACCTGCTGCCGCCGTGCAGCTTGCTTCACCGCTGGCTGCAACGCTTCTGAGCGCAGAAGGGTTCGATGCGGAGGATCAGATCATAACGCGCGACGCCACGTTGCAGCCGCGCGAGACGCTGATCGAGCTTGTGACGGAACTGGGCGTTGCCGGTTCTGATGCCTCGCAGTCGCTTCAGGCGATCTATGACGCCGAACTGGTCGATCCGCGCAAGGTGCGCCCCGGTCTCAATGTCACCGCGCAGTTCCGCGGCGATACACCTGACACGGCAGAGCTTGTCTCCCTCTCGCTCAGCCGCGACACCGGTGGTCAGATCCTGTCGCAGCGCATGAGTGACGGCAAGTTCATGTCCATGGTCCTGCAGCCCCACACCCAGCCGGTCGAGCGGCGGGTGGCTGGCAAGATCGACGGAAGCATCTACCAGACCGCGCTGGCCCAGGGCGCACATGACCAGCAGGTCGTCGATTTCGCCAAGATCTTCGGCTATGACCTCGACTTCCAGCGCGACATCCATCCGGGCGACGAGTTCGAGATTGTCTATGAGGAAATGGTCGATGAGCGCGGCAACCGTGTCAGCTCCGGCAATGTGATCTATGCAGCCATCAACGGTCGCAGCCTCGACAAGTCCTATTACCGCTTCACGCCGGAAGATGACGGCGCAGTGGATTACTTCAATTATGATGGCGAGAGCGCCACGAAATTCCTGATGAAGACGCCGATCAATGGTGCGCGTCTCTCCTCGAATTTCGGGTATCGCCGCCACCCGATCTCCGGCTATAGCAAGCTGCACAAGGGCACGGACTTCGCCGCGCCCACGGGCACCCCGATCTATGCAGCCGGCCACGGCACAATCGAGCGGGCGAACCGCTATGGCGGCTATGGCAACTATGTCCGCATCAAGCACGCCAATGGCTATCAGACCGCCTATGCCCATATGTCCCGCTTCGCCAGCGGCACAAAGGCCGGCGCGCGCGTCCAGCAGGGCGACGTGATCGGCTATGTCGGCTCGACGGGCGCCTCCACGGGCCCGCACCTTCACTATGAAGTCCTCCGCAATGGCACGGCGATCAACGGCATGACGCTGGATCTGCCAACCGGGCGCAAGCTGGCTGAGACGCCAGAGATCTTTGCCGCGTTCAAGGAGCGCCGCGATGAGGTCGACGCGCTTCGCCAGTCGGCGCCTTCGCCGATGGACAGCGGCAACATCATGATGGCGAGCCATGACGTCCCGCCGGCGCCCTGAGCCCCGGCAAAAGCTGAGTTGAAATTTCTCCGAAAAGAAGCCCCGGACCGCTCGTCCGGGGCTTTTGCTTTTGCGCACGCGAAGCCGTGCTGGCGCAAGGCGGGGCCGGCTCTCCCGGCGCCTGAAGACCAGCCTTACGCGAGGGCGATATTGACACGTTTTCCAGGGTTTAGTTTGATTGCTATGATTTTTTGGGGTCCTGCTAGGGGAAACACGGAAAAATCAAACGTGTAACTAGAACTGGAGGGGCGAATGAAAGCGCTTCGATGGAGCAGCGGCCTGATCGCTGCCACTGCATTGCTGGCTGGCTGCGGCGGCGGCGCAAAGGGCTGTTCGGGTGTGACGCTTGAAACCGAACAGAACGAAATGTTCGGCAGGATTGACGCCACAATAACGAACAAGACGAATGAGCCGAAACTCGTCACGGTCGCTATCGTCAGCGACGGTGAACGGGGCAAGGAAAACACGATGCGAGTTGATGCCAAGGACGTTGCTGAAACGAGTGTTGGCAATATGACAAAGAGCGTTCGCGAAAGAACCTCGCTCGAACTCGTGCAATGTGAGTAAGTCCGCTTCGGCCCACGAGTAAGTTTATAAAAAAAAGCCCCGGCGCTGGATAACCAGGCCGGGGCTTTTCCTGTTCAGCTTGCGCCAGCCATCTGGCCGGCAGCAGGGCTGCGCCTAGCGTGCGGCGAGCTGGATACGCTCGGACGGCTGGGCGGTGAAGTAGTCGGAGGCCGCATATTGCGTTGCAAGGTTGCGGTGACCGATACGGTCGACAGCCTGGAACATCAGGTCCTGCGCGCAGACTTCATCGACCGCGAGGCCGAGGGTGACGAGCGAAACCTTGCGGCAGGCGCGCTCGGCCTGGTCTTCGAGGTTCTGAAGAACGGCAGCGGCGCCGGCTTCGGTTTCGAGTGCGGCTTCGTCATAGGTGAAAGTTGCCGACACTTTGGAGTAATCGGTATCTGCGTGTGCAACACCGCCGAAGATCGACATGGCGAAAAGAAGGGAGGAGATACGCTTTTTCATAATCGAGCCCTTTTCGATTTGAATGGCTATGGGTCGTTGCCCGCATTTCATGGCCCTGCGTGTTCGCAGGTGCACAACAACACCTTCGCGCCTGCAGCAAAAATTTGAAGGGATATTTGTGCAGCGCACCCATGCATATTTGCGCAGATCCGAGTCTCTTTGGCTGGCGCAGTGAGAAGCTTCACGCAAATGCGCAGCGGAAGGCTGTTGGACAGTTGTGCGCGTTAGCGCCCTTCTCTAGCTTTTAGGTTGAGAGGGAGATGATCCATGAAGAAACTGATTGCGGCGCTTTGTGTAATATTCACTGCAGGATTGCCGTCGTCCGCCGATACTGCGGACCTGTATGGGCGCGCCGACGGCGTGAAGTGGCCGAGCCTGTCGCCAACAGGTGATCTGCTTGCCGTACACTGCTCGCCGCAGGGCCGGCCATCGGTCTGTATCTTCAATATTGCGAAGGGTGAGGACGTCGCATTCATCCCGCTCGGCGGGGAAGTTCGCCTCCAGGGGTTTTACTGGCCGTCCGATGACTACCTCATCATCAATGTCTCCACCTTCAAATCGCTGCAGACCGTGGACGGGCAAAGGGACTATAATTTCCTGCAGGCGCTCTCCTACGACATCGATGAAAATGAGCTCAACGTTCTGCTGAATGATGAGGGGCTCATTATTGACGGGCAGTCGGTCGTGTCCGTTCTGCCGGATGATGACCGGCACGTCATGCTGGCAGCTGTGTCCGTCAATACAAGCCAGAGCGGGCATTCATTGGGCAGTATAAGGCCGGATCGGGGCGGCACGGCCTGGTCGATCGCAACGTTCAAGACGCGGCTTGATAATGGCAAGTCGCGCCGTGCGCGCACCCTGCTGAAGTCCACCCTCAGCGCCTGGTTCGACGCTGAGGGTGATGTTGTCGCTGAAATCGTTAGCCCGGATCGCTCCACCCGGCGTGAGTTGCGCAGCAATAACCGCACGCTGTTCATGTACGATAGCGCCAGCGCCAATGACTTTGCGGTTCTTGGCCTCGATCAGGCGAGCGGCAAGCTGATCATCTTCCGCGATGTCGGCGACGAGGATGGGCTGTATTTCATGTCACTTGAGGATGGCTCCATGGAGCCGATCCGTCTGGCAGGCGTCGATGTCGGCCGGGCCAACCCCGTACGCGATTCCTATACCCGCAGCATTGTTGGGTTCGAGTATTTCGACGGGATGACCCAGCAGGTGTTTACCGACCCGGTCCTGAGCGATGTGCTTGGCCAGTTGAGCGGTGCGCTTGCGGGCAAGCGAGTGAATATTGAATCCTGGAACCGCGACCGGTCGAAGATTGCAATCTCAGCCGCAGAGCCCGGCAGGCCCGCTGACTATTATGTGTTCGACCGGGGTGCAGGTGCGCTGGGGCCGATTGGTTCAGCCGCGTCCCATCTTGCTGAGGCGGCGACCGGGCAGGTCGTGACGCGCGAGATCCGGGCGCGTGACGGGCTTCAGGTTGAGACCTTCCTGACGGTGCCGCCCGGCCGCACGCTGGAGGATGGCCCATTCCCGACCGTGATCATGCCGCATGGCGGGCCTGAAGCGAGCGATGGTCTCGGCTATGACTGGTGGGCGCAGGCGCTTGCAGCCGAGGGATATCTTGTGATCCAGCCTAATTTCCGCGGATCCAGCGGCTATGGGCAGGACTTCCGCAATGCGGGCTTTGGTGAGTTCGGCGGCAAGATGATCGACGATATCGCCGATGCGGGCGCATGGGCGGTGAGCCAGGGCCTTGTCGCAGAAGACGCTTACTGTGTCGCCGGGGCAAGCTATGGCGGCTATGCCGCGCTGATGATGGGGCTGAAGGATAAGGCGCGCTCGCGCTGCCTCATCTCCGTGAACGGTGTCACCCAGCCCTTCGCCCATGTCGGGTCGTTCGAGCTTGAGTCCGAGACCGGCCAGTACTGGGAGCGCTATCTTGGACTGAACCGGTTTGACTCAGAGGCCGAGCAGGCGGTGATCTCTCCCGTGGCGCGGGCAGGCGAATATGACCAGCCGATCCTGATCCTCCATGCCGAGAATGACCTTGTTGTGCGTACGGGGCAGGCGCGTCTGATTGCAAGCGCGCTTGAGGGCAAGCCCGGATTCAGGTCCGTAAGTCTGGGTGAGGCTGACCACTATATGGGCGGCTCGGACGTGCGCGCGCAGGTGCTGCGTGAGACGTTTGCGTTTCTGAATGAAAATCACCCGGCCCGCTAAGGGGCCGGGTGAGAATTTCAGCTCTGTCGCTGCCTGATCAGTTCAGGGCCGCGGCCCCCTTGGCGAAGTCGTTGGGGACGCCATTGATCGAGAGCGCATCGCCTTCGACATCGACCTTTACGGTTGAATTGTCGGCGACCTTGCCTTCGAGAACGAGCCGGGCCAGCGGGTCCTGAAGCTCTTTCTGGATCACGCGCTTGAGAGGGCGCGCGCCATAGACCGGGTCATAGCCCCGGTCAGCGAGCCAGGTGCGGGCCGCTTCGGTCAGGTCGACCTTGATCTTGCGATCGGCAAGCAGCTTCGACAGGCGGGCCATCTGGATGTCGACGACGTGGTCGATCTCTGCGCGGCCAAGCCGTTTGAAGAAGACGATCTCGTCGATCCGGTTGATGAATTCCGGCCGGAAGTGCGCCCGGACCGCCGTCATAACGGACTCGCGCTGGGCATCGCTGATCTCACCGGCGTCGCCGCTGGCGAGCGCATCGGCGCCGAGGTTCGACGTCATGATGATGATCGTGTTGCGGAAATCGACCGTGCGGCCATGGCCATCGGTCAGGCGCCCGTCATCGAGCACCTGAAGCAGCGTGTTGAAGAGGTCCGGGTGGGCCTTCTCAACCTCGTCGAACAGGACGACCTGATAGGGCCGGCGCCGGACAGCTTCGGTCAGCACGCCGCCTTCCTCATAGCCGACATAGCCGGGAGGCGCACCGATCAGACGGGCGACCGAATGCTTCTCCTGGAACTCCGACATGTCGAGACGGAGCACCGCGGTGTCATCGTCGAACATGAATTCGGCGAGCGCCTTGGTGAGCTCGGTCTTGCCGACGCCGGTCGGGCCGATGAAGAGGAAGGAGCCGATCGGACGGTGCGGGTCCTGCAGGCCGGCACGCGCGCGGCGCACCGCATTGGAGACCGCGGCCAGCGCTTCATCCTGGCCGACGACACGCTTCATCAGCGCGTCTTCCATGCGAAGCAGCTTCTCGCGTTCGCCTTCCATCATCTTGTCGACCGGAATACCGGTCCATTTGGAGACGACGGCGGCGATATGCTGGGGCCGGACCACTTCGGAGACGAGCCCGGAATCGGGTTCGCTGCCGTCTTCGGCTTCAGCCTTCTCGACGGCCGCGATGCGGGCCTCAAGCTCCGGAATGACCGAATATTTCAGCTCAGAGGCGCGTGAGAGGTCGCCCCGGCGCTGGGCTTCGGCCATGTCGGCATTGGCGCGGTCAAGCTCTTCCTTGGCAGAGGCGGCGCCCTTGAGCTTGTCCTTCTCGGCCGCCCAGGTTGTGGTCAGCTCGTCGGACTCCGACTGGAGCTCGTCGATCTGGTCCTCAATCGCGGCAAGCCGGTCCTTGGAGGCCTGATCCTTTTCCTTCTTGAGGGCTTCAGCCTCAATCTTGAGCTGGAGCAGGCGCCGGTCGATCTCGTCCAGTGCTTCAGGCTTGGAGTCCACCTGCATCCGAAGGCGCGAGGCGGCTTCGTCCATCAGGTCGATGGCCTTGTCCGGCATGAAGCGGTCAGTGATATAGCGGTTCGACAGCGTCGCGGCCGACACGATGGCGGCGTCGGAAATCCGCACGCCATGGTGGGCTTCATACCGGCCCTTCAGACCACGGAGGATGGAGACTGTGTCCTCCACCGTCGGCTCATCGACATAGACGGCCATGAAGCGGCGGGCGAGGGCGGCGTCGCCTTCGACATATTTACGGTATTCGTCCAGCGTTGTGGCGCCGACGCAGTGCAGCTCCCCACGGGCAAGAGCGGGCTTCAGGAGGTTGGACGCATCCATGGCGCCGTCCGTCTTGCCGGCACCGACGAGGGTGTGCATCTCATCGATGAAGAGGATCACGCCGCCTTCGGCCTGCTCGATTTCCTTGATGACGGCTTTCAGGCGCTCCTCGAACTCACCGCGGAACTTCGCGCCCGCGATGAGCGCGCCCATGTCGAGGGCAAGCAGACGCTTGTCCTTCAGGCTTTCGGGTACGTCGCCATTGATGATGCGAAGGGCAAGGCCTTCGGCGATGGCGGTCTTGCCGACGCCCGGTTCACCGATCAGGACCGGATTGTTCTTGGACCGGCGCGAGAGGACCTGAACCGTGCGGCGGATCTCCTCGTCGCGGCCAATAACCGGGTCGAGCTTGCCCGAGCGCGCATCGGCGGTGAGGTCGCGGGTATATTTCTTCAGGGCTTCATAGCCCTCTTCGGCATTTTCCGTATCTGCGGTGCGGCCCTGGCGAAGCTGCGCGATGGCCGCTTCCAGACCTTTCGTATCGACACCGCCAGCCTTCAGCGCGTCGCTGGCTTTCGAGCCGGACAGCGCCGAAAGCGCGATCAGAAGGCGCTCAACTGTGACATAGCTGTCGCCGGCCTTCTTGGCGCCGGCCTCGGCATCGGCGAAGAGTTTCGCGGTTTTCTGGTCGAGCCGCAGGCCGGAGTCGCCGCCGCTGACGCTGGGCTGGCTGCGCAGCGCTTCGTCGGTCTTCTGCTGGACGAGTTCGGGTTTACCGCCCGCAGAGCGGATGAGGTTCACCGCCAGCTGGTCGCGATCCTCAAGCATGGCTTTCAGGATGTGTTCCGGCAGGAAGACCTGATGTCCCCCTGCAAGGGCGGCCGTCTGGGCCGATTGCAACACGCTTCTGGCGCGTTCGGTATAGGTATCAAAGTTCATTATCTGTCCCCTTTCAAAGGCAGAACTACAGTCATCGGACCAGCAAAGGCTGCGTCCGTTTCGGGTCTGAGAGGTTGGCCCCGCTCAGCGGCGGCCCTTCTCTCGGCAATTATATGGGGAGCAAACAAAAGGGCCGCAAGCACAAGCTGCGGCCCTTGAAGGCAACGGAAAATAAGGAGTTTACCGGATTGGAATGAGGCCCGTTTCTTCCGGGTCGCCCACCATGGAGACAAGCGCCTTGCGAAGTTTGCCGAGCGCCTGGTGTTCGATCTGGCGCACACGCTCCTTTGAGATGCCGAGCTGCTTGCCCAGCACTTCGAGCGTGACCGTGTCATCGGTAAAGCGGCGTTCGCGGATGATCAGGTTTTCGCGGTCGGTCAGCGTCTTGAGCGCCTCGACGATCCATTTGCGGCGCCGTTCGCTGTCATGCATTTCCATGACGCGCACTTCGGTCACCTCATTCTCGTCCTCGAGGAGATCCTGCCATTGAGCTTCGCTGTCGGTGGCAAGCGGTGCGTTGAGGGAACGGTCCGAGGCGGAGAGGCGGGACGCCATATTTTCCACATCGCGTTCCGGAACGCCAAGATGGGTGGCGATCCATGTCTTGTTTTCCGGGGTCATCACGCCGTCGCCGGTATCATCGATCTTCGCGCGCAGGCGTTTCAGATTGAAGAAGAGGGATTTCTGGGCCGCGGTCGTCCCTGTACGGACGATAGACCAGTTGCGCAGGACGAAATCCTGTATCGAGGAACGGATCCACCAGGAGGCGTAGGTGGAAAACCGCACTTCGCGGTCAGGGTCGAAACGGGCGGCGGCCAGCATGAGGCCGACATTCCCCTCCTGAACGAGATCGGAGAGGGGCAGGCCATAATGGCGGAATTTCGAAGCCATGGAGATAACGAGGCGCATATAGGCGCTGGTCAGCTCGTGAAGGGCGTCTTCATCCTGATTGTCGCGCCAGCGGACGGCCAGATCCACCTCATGCTCCTGGCTGAGCATCGGTTTGTTCATGGCGGTTCTGACAAAACGGCGGTCTGCGGTATCAGTTGTCGAACGAACGGCCATGGATCGGCTCCTCATCATTATTTAACGGACGGTCCCTTCATGACATACGCGTATGACGAGTATTGGTTCACCTGTAGGCCGATTATTTTGCGCGGCTTCTCTCATCAGGATAAAAAGAAAGCCCCGCCGGTGAGGGCAGGGCTTTGAAAAATATAAGCTTTTTTCCGACCGGCTCTAGGCGGCTTTTTTCTTGGCCAGAGACTTGGCCAGACGCTCCATGGCCGTGTCGTGGTCGGTGTTTTCCACCGCAGCCAGTTCACGGGCCATACGGTCCAGCGCGCTCTCATAGAGCTGACGTTCGGAATAGGACTGTTCCGGCTGGTCTTCGCCGCGGTGCAGGTCACGCACGACTTCGGCGATGGAGATAAGGTCGCCGGAATTGATCTTCGCTTCGTATTCCTGGGCGCGGCGTGACCACATGGTGCGCTTGATGCGGGCCTTGCCGCCCAGCGTCTTCAGCGCGTCATCAACGAGCTTGGAGCCGGCCAGGGCGCGCATGCCGGAGGCTTCGGCGCGATTGGTCGGCACACGCAGGATCATCTTGTCCTGATCGAAGGAAACCACATACACTTCGAGTGACATGCCAGCGACCGTCTGCTTTTCGATCGTTGTGATCTTGCCGACGCCGTGGGCCGGATAAACGACCGACTGTCCTACGGCGAATGAAAGTTCCTGAACATCACCCTGTGTTTCTTTTGCCATGTGCTGATAGCCTTTCTACGCAACATGAGCCTGCATACCCCGGCAACACTTTGCGCGTCAGACCGGAGGTTTTGTCAGGCTCCTTGGGATCTTGTTGATAAATATATATCAGAAAAAAGACTATTTCACAACTGGGAGTATTCCCCAGCCGGCGTCTAGTCTCCTTCGCCCGGCTTGGCGCTGAAGTATTTTTCCAGCTTTCCGGTTTCCTGTGCGTACTGTTCGCGGTCCGAGGGCGGCTCTTTCATTCTGGTAATGTTTGGCCAGACCTTGGCGTATTCGGTATTCAGCTTGAGCCACTTGGAATCCGGGTCATCCTCGGTGTCGGGCTTGATGGCTTCGACCGGGCATTCAGGCTCGCACACACCGCAGTCGATACATTCGTCCGGATCGATGACGAGCATGTTCTCGCCCTCATAGAAACAGTCGACGGGACAGACTTCGACACAATCCATGTATTTGCAGCGGATGCAGGCATCTACGACGATATAGGTCATTCGGGTTGGGTGTTCCTGAATAGCTGAAGGCGTGCATTTGGCGGTGAAGGCCGCCTGAGTCAATTGTCAGATATGACGCGATTCCGCGCGGCGGCGCGCCTGTGCCCGGCGGATGTCGTCGACATGCAGCAGGCTGGCAACGTGGCGGATAAAGGCGTCCTCGAACTTGCAGGCATCGCCATCGGCCATGGAGACCATGTAGAGCCCTTCGATGACCTTCACCCGCTTCAGAAGAGGCAGCTTCTTGACGTATTTGGTGAATTGATGCGCGCCGATGGCGTTCTCAGCCAGATCTTCGCCCTGCTGGAGCACATCGTCCACGCGGTCGGCGTCCATATCCAGGCTGTCGAGGAGGATTTCGGCGATCTGGTCGCTTTCCAGATTGGCGTAGACGCCGTCGACCAGGGCGACCTCGACCAGAAGCGCCGCTGTGGCGACCTCGGGGTCCATCTCCCCGGAGGAGGCATCCTGGCGGCCGGAGAACAGCCTTTTAAGCGCGTCAAGCATCGTGGCGCTCCTGATCTTCTATCGAAAGGTCCTCATAAAGCGCGCGGGCCTCTGTTGCCGGCCCCCGGCGCTCTCCATGATCGAGAACCCGGACGCTCACTATTTGGCCGCCTCTGGGGAAACTTACAATATCCCCCGGCAATATCCGGAAGCCGGGCTTGGTCACCTTGCGGAGCTGGCCACCACGCGACAGCCGGATACCGCGGCCTGAAACGAAGCTGGATGAGAGCGCGCGCGTCTTGAAGAAGCGGGCGCGCCAGAGCCAGATGTCGAGGCGCAATTGCTCGCTTATGACTTGGTCTCCGACGTGTCCGGGGCGGAATTCGCCGGGGGAGACGACGGCGGAGTCTCGCCGGCGGGTTTTTCCTGAGCCGCCGTGTCCGGTGAAGGGGCCGCTGCGGCCTGGTCGGGCTTTTTGGGTTTTTTCTTCTTTTTGGGCTTCGGCTTTGGCGGCGGGGGTGGCGGCAGCAGGCTGGCGAGCGCCGCGAAGGGGCTGTCAGGATCAGGCTGACGTTGGGCGGGGCGTCCGCCGCCTTTGGCCGGGCGCTTGTTCGGCGCGCCTTTCTTTCCTGACTTCTGGTGGCCGCGGCCCTCCGTGCCCGATTGCGGGCGTTTGCCGCGCGGCGGGCCTTCGCGCCGGTTGCGGGCAAGATAGCGCCAGAGGGTCACCGCGCCGGTCTCCGGATCCTTCTCAGCCGGGGCGAGGCCAAAGCCCTTGACCACGGCGGGGAACTCGTCGCCCGGGCAGGAGATCACCGAGGCAAGTTCGGCTGGCAGTTCGAAGGCAGGCTTGTCGGCTTCCTTGCGGCGGCGGGAAATCTCCCAGCCAAGGCGTTCGGCAAGGTCTGCGCGCACGGCCCGCTTGCCAAAGCGCAGATAGCCCTGGGCATGAAGCTCGGCATCGGCCCATTCGCCGTCAAGCTCGAAGGAGCCTGCCCCTTCCGGCGCGACCCTGCGGTTCTCGCCTGTCTGCGTGGCCTGAAGAATGGCAATCAGCCGCTGGGCGGCCGGCTTCTGCGCGTCAGGCACATGGGCGGCGACACGCCCGGTCCGGAGGCCGGCGGTTTTCAGCGCCTCGCGCTCTTCCTTTGAGACGTGCGGCGGCGGGCTTTCCTCGCGAAGGTCGATAGCGGCGCCGCTTTCAAGCAGGCGGAAGGCCAGGCCACGCGCCATGCCCTGAAGCTCGCTGCCAGCCTCGCCTGTCTTCAGCTTTGCGTGGGTGGGCAGGGTCCGCTTGATCTCTTCGCCCAGCCATTCATCGACACGTTTGAGGGCGGCTTCCCGCCTGTGGGCTTCTGCGTCCTCTGCGCCGATGAGCTCCAGCCGGGGGGCGAGCCAGTCCGGGCCGGGTTTCAGTCCGGCGATGTCCTCACCTTTCCAGGTGATGCGGCCGCTGTCAGCCAGCGCAAAAGCGTCTGTCGGGGCGCCCGCGATCTCTCCCAGCCGCTCAGCCAGGATCGGGCCGAGCGCAGAGACGGCTGCGGACCGCACGGCCTTGCCTTCCAGTGTTTTCGCGGTCGAGGCTGGCTCAAAGTGCAGGCCGACCAGGCGGCCAACGACATGGCCCTCGACAGTGACTTCTCCGGTCTCAGACAATTCGGTCAAAAGCAGATCTTCCCTTTTCAGTCCCGCAAGTAGAGCTGTCGTCCGACGGTCAACAAAGCGCAATGTCAGCGCGGCGTGAAGAGCATCCGACAGCCTGTCCTCGATTTCGCGGGTCCTGTCCCGCCAGTAGGACGGGTTTTCAAGCCAGTCCTCACGATGGGCGGCATAGGTCCACGTCCGGATCATGGCAAGCCTGTGCTGAAGGCTGGCGATGTCCGGGACATTCGCCTCGAGGTTGTCGAGCCGCCGTGCCATGGCGGTATCGCCGAGACGGGCATCGGGGTCGGCCAGCGTCTCGGCCAGGCCGAGAACGAGACGGCCATGGCCTTCATGACCGGATTTGCGGAAGTCAGGCAGGCGGGCAAGATCCCAGAGACGGCGCACCTTGCGCTCACCGCGCACCTCAGGCCCGATGGCCTCATCCTCTGCCATCCGCCGCAGAACCCATTCATCCAGAGCGTGCGGGTTCTGGCGCAATATCGGGCTGCCGGAGGGGCGGGCGAGACTGGCGATCAGCGTCTTGATCGAGCGGTAATCGAGGTTCGAGTTACGCCATTGAAGCTCATCGACCGGCTCGAAATTATTCGTTTCGATGGCGCGGATGAGATCTTCCTCGAAAGGCGGGCAGTCGCCTGTCTCGCCGAACTCACCATCGGTGCGAAAACGGCCCGCCCGCCCGGCAATCTGTCCGGCTTCGGCGGCTGACAGCCAGCGGTTCCGGCGCCCGTCGAATTTCGACCGCGCGGCAAAGGCGATCCGCTCCACATCGAGATTGAGCCCCATGCCGATGGCGTCCGTGGCGACGAGATAATCGACCTCGCCGGACTGGTAGAGCGCCACCTGCGCGTTCCGGGTGCGCGGGCTGAGCGCGCCCATCACGATGGCGGCGCCGCCTTTCTGGCGCTTCAGAAGCTCTCCGATGGCGTAGACCTGCTCGGTCGAGAACGCGACGACGGCAGAGCGCTTCGGCAGTTTGGTGATTTTGGCGGGACCGGCATAATGAAGCTGCGAGAACCGCTCACGCGTATTGGTGTCGACATCGAGGTCGAGATCTCGGAGCACTGCGCGCATGGTTTCGGCGCCGAGCAGCAGGGTTTCCTGGGTCCCGCGTGCATGAAGGATGCGGTCGGTGAAGACGTGGCCGCGATCTTCGTCTTCCGCGAGCTGGATCTCGTCGATGGCGAGGAATTCTACGCGCTTCTGCACCGGCATCGATTCCACGGTGCAGATCCAGTACCGCGCAGTGGGCGGCTCTATACGCTCTTCACCCGTGATGAGGGCAACGGCGCGTTCGCCCTTGGCCTTGACGACACGGTCATACACCTCGCGCGCGAGCAGCCGCAGCGGCAGGCCGATCATGCCGCTGGCATGGCCCATCATGCGCTCGATCGCATAGTGCGTCTTACCGGTATTTGTCGGCCCGAGAACGGCCTTCAGGGTACCCATGGCCCATGCACCTGCCAGAAAAGGGGAAAAGGTCCAAACGAAGTGGCGCTCAGTCCTGCGGAGGACAAGGCTCAGGTGCATTCATGGTCTGGTCGTCGAACCGCTCCACCCATGCGTCCGTGCGCGCAAGCGGGGCATAGCCAGACGCGCGGTAGAGCATCAGTTCGCGAACAATCGGGCAGCCATTGGCCCGTTCGCCCAGGTCCACGCTGATCGCACCGACGCGTTCGAAGGTCGCGAAATCTGCAGCGATAGCCGGGCGGCGGTTTGGCCGGTAACTCGCCACGAGGACATCCCCGTCGATATCGCCGGTCAGCGGGCGTTCCTCGGCAAAGCTGTGGGGGCCCTCATTGTAGCGCCACAGGATGAGCGGGGCGTCGATCCGGTCCTTCAGATAGAAATCGAGACCATGCCAGACCTCGCGCTCATCGGTGAGCAGTGCGCTCGGCGTGCCATTCTGCCGGGTAAAGGCGACGAGCTGGTCTGCCAGCGGGTCCCAGCCGCGTGTGCGCTTCAGCGCATTGTCGAGGTCAAGCGGGCCGGAGAGGGCTGTGGGCGCGATGAGGGCAGCGGTCATGATGAGACCGAGGACGCCATGCAGGGTGAGGCCCGCCCAGAAAAGCCCTTCGGGGCGGAAGCGGAAGGCCAAGGCGAAGAGGCCGATTCCTGCCGCGACGGCGAGGCCGGCCAGCAAGCGGGCGAGGAGGGTGAAGTCCGGTGCGATCAGGAAACCAACCGCAGAGAGGACGGCGATCACTGCCCATAGCCAGCGATTTGGCCGTGCCCGCAGGAAGAAGATGGCAATCAGGACCGATGCGGCCGGATAGGCGGTTGCAGCCCAATTGGCATGCGCGCGCGAGAGGACGGACTGGAAGAGGATGATGGCCAGGACCGGCACGATAAAGGCGCTCAGCCATAGTTCCTGCTGCCCGGTTTCCGGGCGCCGGCTGGCGCGCAGGAAGAAGAGCGCGGCGAGAAGGCCGAGGAAGCTGACAGGTCCGAATACGCCCATCTGGTCAGCAAGGAATTTCAGGACGTTTTCCGGGTTGAACAGGTGGCCGCCCAGATTGGCATTGTCGACCGTGTGGCCGACCGTGGCGAAATCATTGAGCGCGTTCCAGACAAGATGAGGCGTTATGACGGCAAGGGCGAGAGCCAGGGCCGCGCCGCCCTGTGCCGAGAGAAGGCCGCGGCGGGTCTGTTTGTCGAAGACGGCGACCAGGACAAGGCCGATCGCGAAATAGATCATCGCATATTTGGCGAGAAAGCCTGCCCCGACGGCGAGGCCGAGGCCGAGAAATCCGGCCCATCCGGCGTCGCCTTCGCGAACCCTCCAGAGCAGATAGAGCGACACCGACCAGAGCGGCATGAGGACCCCGTCCGTCGATAGAACGGCAGAGGACAGCCAGACTGCCGGCATGAGCGCATAGCCCACGGCGGCCAGGAAGCCGGTGCGGGGCCCAGCCACGCGCCGTCCGAGGAGGAACAGGCACCAGGCCGCCGCGGTGTGCAGAAAGGCCGCCGGCAGACGCACCGCCCATGCCGTATCACCGAAAATGGCGGTACTTGTATGGATCAGCCAGGCGATCAGGGGTGGTTTGGAATAATAGCCCCAGTCCAGCGACTGTCCCCAGCGCCAGTATTGTGCCTCATCGGCATAGAGTTCGAGCGGCGAAAGCAGAACCGCAGCGAGCCTGAGCGCCAGAAGCCCAAGCAGAATCAGGGCGGTAAGCCTGCTATAATCCGGTGTTCTCGCCTGGGTGTGTGTCATGTCCAGCAGCAGCTAGCGCGGGCCGAGCCATTAGGCCAGCGCCGAAGCTGATGTGTGGCTTTTTTGCAAGCCTTTAAAGGTGAATGTTGCGGGGCACAGAACAGTTATAATCGTGTCACGAAACCGTTACAGAGCGGGCATAGAGGCGCGGTCAATTAGCCCGTAATTCGCCTGAATTCGCAGGGGGCGCGGGTTGTTCAACCGAAGAGGGGTTCTTCATGTCCAACTGGAAACTTTATTCCGGCGCTGCGGTGAGCCTGATGGCCGCCGCCGCGATCGTTGCGCCTGCCCAAGCGCAGGTCACCTCCGCGGGTATCCGCGGTGACATCGTCTCGCCAAGCGGCGAAGCCGTTCCTGGCGCTTCGGTGCGCATCATCGATACGCGGACGGGTGCAGTCAGCACCTCGACAGCCAGCGCGACCGGCCAGTTCCAGACGCGCGGCCTGAATGTCGGCGGTCCTTACACCATCGAGATCGCAGCGCCTGGTTATCAGACCACCCGCATCACGGATATCGTCCTGCAGCTGGGTGAAGTCGCCAATGTCGAAGTCGCTTTCGCGGCAGCCGCTGACGATGACGCCGAAGCCCGGATGGAAGTTGTGACCGTTTCGGCAACCGCAGGCGGCCTCGTCCAGACCGCTATCGGCCCGTCGGCAACCTTCTCGCTCGAGGACATCGAGCAGACCCCTGCCATCAACCGCGACCTGAAGGACATCGTCCGTCTCGACCCGCGCGTCTATCTCGACGAGTCCTTCAACGACTCGATCCAGTGTGCCGGTTCCCACCCGCGCTTCAACTCGCTGACGGTTGACGGTATCGGCCTCAATGACGGCTTTGGCCTCAACTCGAACGGCTATCCGACCCAGCAGATGCCGTTCCCGTTCGACGCCATCCAGAACGTTTCGGTCGAGCTGGCCCCGTTCGACGTCGAGTATGGCTCCTTCACCGCCTGTAACATCAACGCGGTGACCAAGTCCGGCACGAACGAATTCCACGGTTCGGCCTTCTACGACTATGGCGACGACAGCCTGGTTGGCGACAAGACCGAAGGCCAGGACTATACCGGCCCTGACTTCGAGGAGAAGCGTTATGGCTTCACCCTCGGCGGCCCTGTCCTGAAAGACCGTCTCTTCTTCTTCGGCGCCTACGAAAAATTCGAAGGCCCGGGCGCAGAGATCAACCGCACGCCGGAAGGCGGCAGCGGTCAGGTCGTTGAAGGCTTCACCCAGGCCGAATTCGACGAAATCAGCGACATTGCCCAGAACGTCTACGGCTACAATCCGGGCGGCATTCCGACCGCGGAAGGCACCGAAGACGAGAAGTACCTCATCCGCGTCGACTGGAACATCACGGACAATCACCGTGCGACCGCCACCTACAACTACAATGAGGGCTTCAGCCTCAGCGAGTCCGATGGCGACGACGATGAGTTCGAGTTCGCAAACCACCTCTACAACCGCGGCGCAGAGCTGAAGGCCTATTCCGGCCAGGTCTTCTCGGACTGGACGAACAATTTCTCCACCGAGCTTCGTTATTCCTACAACGACGTGACCTTCCTCCAGCAGTCGGTTGGCGGCACGGAATTCGGCGAAGTCCAGATCACCGACCAGAACGTCGAAGCAGTGGACGGCACGAACCAGCGCAACACCATCTATCTTGGTGCTGACGACTCCCGTCACTCCAACCAGCTGGAATACTCGGTCGCCAACTACAAGGCGCTTGGCCGCTACAATGTGGGCAACCACAATCTCACCTTCGGCGGTGAGCGTCAGGAATATGAGATCTTCAACCTGTTCGTTCAGGAATCCGAAGGCGAATTCCGCTTCAACTCCATCGACGATTTCCGCAACGGGATCGCTGCACGCGTGATCTATGAGAACGCTGCCGGCACGAACAATGCCGCCGATGGCGCTGCCTCCTTCGAGTATGAAGTCAACACGCTCTACGCCCAGGACGAGTGGACCGGCCCGAACGGCCTGACCGTGACTGCGGGTCTGCGCTATGACTTCTACACGTCCGACTCGAAGCCGAACTTCAACCAGGATTTCCGGGATGAGTACGGTTTCAGCAACAATGAGAACATGGACGGCAGAGACCTGCTGATGCCGCGTATCGGCTTCACCTATGACTATCAGCCGAACCTCTCCTTCCGCGGCGGCTTCGGTCTCTACTCCGGTGGTAACCCGAACGTCTGGATTTCGAACAACTACTCCAATAACGGCGTCACGCTCTACGAAGCCAACCGTCGTAATTTCGACCTGTTCGCAAACCCGGTTGCCGGTGGTGACACCCCGATCTTCGGTGTGCCGCAGGAAATGTTCGACGAAGTTGCCAATGGCGCCGTCAGCGGCCCGGTCAACGCGCTCGATCCGGACTTCGAGATCCCGTCTGAGTGGAAGTTCGCTCTCGGCTTCACCTACGACTTCAACACGCCGTCCTTCGGTAACGGGTATGTGCTGAACGCCGACGTTCTTTATTCGAAGGTCAGAGACGCCGCGATCACCAAGGCCATCTCGCTTGATCGTGTCGGTTCAGCTCCGGATGCCCGCCCGATCTATGACGAGAACACGGATGACTTTATCCTGACCAACACCAATGAAGGTCAGACATTCGTGGCCTCGCTGGCTCTGTCGAACGCCTTCGACACCGCTGCCGGTGAGTTCGACTGGTCGCTCGGCTATGCCTATGTGAATGCAGAAGACGTCAACCCGATGACCTCGTCGGTGGCTTATTCGAACTGGTCGAACGTCGCAGTCGTGGATCCTAACGATCCAATGGTTGCAACGTCGAACTATCAGGTCCCGCACCGTTTCACGGCCCGCGTCAGCTGGGAGAAGAAATTCTTCGGTGAATACGCAACCCGCGCAACGCTGTTCGGCCAAGCCTACCAGGCCCGTCCGTTCTCCTTCACCTATGCCGGTTCCTCGCCGTTCGGCGATGACACGTTCGGCCGCGCCCTGGTCTATGTTCCGACCGATGGCTCGACCGACCCGCTCATCAACTACGCGGCTTCCTCGGTCGATTGGGATGCCTTCTTCCGTTACACGGACGGTCAGGATCTCTCACGCGGCCGCATTGCCGAGCGTAACTCCGGTGAAGGCCAGTGGAACAACCGCTTCGACCTGCGTCTCGAGCAGGAGCTGCCGGGTGCCTTCCAGGGTCACCGCACCAAGGTCTTCGCTGTGATGGAAAACGTCGGCAACTTCCTCAACGACGAATGGGGCGCCTACTATCAGGCTGGCTTCCCGCAGACGACCGAGATCGTTCAGGCCGAGATCGACCCGGTCACGGGCCAGTACATCTACAGCTCGTTCAACGACGCCAATCCAGAGAGCAAGACGAACAACCTGTCTGTCTGGGCTGTCCGCTTCGGTGTGAAGTACGACTTCTAGGCTCTGACGAGACTATTATCGCGAAAGGGCGGCTCCATGCGGGCCGCCCTTTTTCTTTGCCTAAACCTATGGCAAATCGCGCTCCATGACCGACACGACCATTGTATACACACCGGCCGAATGGGCGCCGCAGTCCGCCGTCTGGGCAGGCTGGCCGCATCTGAAGGATGCCTGGGCTGAAGACTATGAAGGCGCCCAGCGCGAGATTGCTGCCCTCATCGAGGCGCTGGCGCCTGTCGTGCGGGTGAAGCTCGTCATTGGCGACCCCGCCTCACGCGCCGAAGCGGCTGACCTTGTCGGGGAGCGGGCCGAGATGTTCGAGGCGCCGATGGGCGATATCTGGCTGCGCGATATCGGCCCGGTCTTCGTCAAATATCTGAACAAGCTCGAAGGGCTCGGGTTCGAGTTCAATGGCTGGGGCGGCAAGTATGAGCTGGAAGGCGACACTGAGACCGCCGCCGCAATTGCACGCATGGAAGGCCATCCGCTGAAACGCCTGCCCTTCGTCCTCGAAGGCGGCGCGGTCGAGCAGGATGGCGAAGGCACGCTGATCACGACGCGCCAGTGCGTTCTCAACCCCAATCGCAATCCGGACTGGGGGCGGGAAAAGGCCGAAGAGAATCTGAAGCTCGCCTTCAACGCCAAACGGATTGTCTGGCTGGGCGACGGGCTTGCGGGTGACCATACAGATGGCCATGTCGACAATATCGCGCGCTTCATCGCGCCGGGCCATGTTGTCTGTCAGACACCGTCCGGAAAGGATGATCCGAACGCTGACGTCCTGCGCGAGATCGAGGAGACGCTGCGGGCGGCCGAGCTTCAGGTCTCCACCATTCCTTCGCCGGGCCGCATCCTCGATGAGGATGGCGAGGTCATGCCGGCGAGCCATATGAATTTCCTCATCTCCAATGGCCGGGTCATCCTGCCCGTCTATGAGGAGAAGCATGCCAAGCTTGCCGAGGCAGAATTGCAGGCGCTGATGCCGGACCATGAGGTGATCGCCCTGCCATCGCGTCACATCCTGTCGGGCGGCGGCAGCTTCCACTGCATGACCCAGCAGGTCCCCCAAACAGACGGAGGTCTCTCGACATGAGCAGAACCGTGAAAGTCGCCGCGCTACAGGCCTCGTTCAGCCAGGACATGCAGGCCAATATCGACAAGGTGAAGACGCTGGTGCGTGAGGCCGCGGCCAAGGGCGCCGAGATCATCCTGCCGTCAGAGCTCTTCTGTGACCATTATTTCTGCAAGGTGCAGGACGAGAAATTCTTCCGCACGGCCTATCCCTGGACCGAACACCCCGCCGTTGAGCAGCTCTCAGAGCTTGCAGGCGAGCTGGGCGTGGTCATTCCCGTCTCGATCTATGAGAAGGACGGTCCGGAATACTACAATTCCATCGTCATCATCGATGCCGACGGCACCCCGCTGGGCGTCTATCGCAAGAGCCACATCCCCGATGGGCCGGGTTATATGGAGAAGTTCTACTTCCGCCCCGGCAATACAGGCTTTCGCGTCTGGGACACGATGAAGGGACGGATCGGCGTCGGTATCTGCTGGGACCAGTGGTTCCCGGAAGCCGCGCGCGCGATGACGCTCATGGGCGCAGATATTCTCTTTTATCCCACCGCCATCGGCTCAGAGCCGCATGACGCTGACCTCGACACGGCAGCGCGCTGGCGCAGGGCCATGCAGGGCCACGCCGTTTCCAACGTGATCCCCGTCGTTGCGGCGAACCGGACCGGCAATGAAGAGGGCCAGATTTTCTATGGCACCAGCTTCATCGCCGACCATGCCGGCGAGATTGCCGATGAGCTTGGCCGCGATGAGGAAGGGGTCATCCTGGCCGAGTTCGATCTCGATTTCCTCGACCGCCACCGCGCTGCCTGGGGCTTTTTCCGGGACCGGCGCACAGACCTCTATGAGGTGCTGGGCTAGAGGGTTCAGAACATTTCTTGTGGGCCGGGCGCCTTGCGGCCGAGAAACAGGAAGCGGAGCGCGGCAAGGCTCGCCAGTGCCAAAAGGGCAAAGCCGGCAGCGCCTGCCGAGGCGTGGGTCTCCGAAAAGGCGTCGGCGTAATCCATATAGCGGGCCGGCATGCCCTGCATGCCGAGCGCCAGCTGCTGAAGGATCATCCAGATGCCTGCGACGCTGATGCCGACCATGAGCGCGAGATTGAGTGTGATCGAGTGGACCCGGCCCGCGATAGCGGCGCCGGTTGCCAGTATGGTCAAGCCGGACAGGATGATAGAGAGGCCATAGGCGTGCGCGCGGCCTGTCGGATACCAGGTGTCGGATAATATTGCATCGACGCCGGCACTTGCCTCTACCAACGCAAGCAGGCCGCCCCATAGCCAGACGGCGACGGCCGGGGCTGCCAGGATCATCATCTCCAGTCTCCGCCCCTTTGCAGCGCCAATTGCGGCGGCTGACAGGGCCAGCAAAAAGGCTGCCGTGATGGCAATGGCGGGCGCGGCAGAACCCGTCTGCTCTGAAAGGCTCAGGAGGGCGCCTCCGCACAGGCCGGCGGCAACAAGGAAGCTGATGGCGACCGCCATGATCCGCTGGCGATCCGCGAGGCAGGCCCGGACCAGCGAAAAGAGGCAGGCGCCGGTCAGGGCACAGGTCAACAATGGGGCAGCGAGCCCGGCATGAAGACTGCGCCAGCGCTGCCATGCCTGAATCGCTTCCTGCCGGCCGCCGCCCATATCGATGCCGGGGCGGAGCAGTTCCCCCTGAACAACCACAATTGGAAGCGCAAAGGCGACGAGTACCAGAGCGGCTAGAACGCCGCGCAGGATAAGGATCGGAGCGCGACTTTTGTTCACGGGTGAGGTCTCCTGGGCTCTAGGCCTGATGAGCCTCGGGCGGCCGAGGCCTCATCAGAAGGAAGTGTCGTAGCAGGCCGGCGAGGGTCGCGCCAACCAGCGTAAAGGCGCCAGCGCCAGCGATATACATGTCGACGGCAATGTCGGGCCGGTCGCCCGCAAATGACCGTGGGACGTCTGCGACGCCAAGGCGGTACTGGAAGATCACCATCGCGCTTGCCGAAACACAGATGATGAAGGCCAGAAGCGCGCCGATTATGCCGGACTGGCGAAGGCCCCGTTGATGGGCGCGAGCCTCAAGCAAGGCGAAGGTGGACAGCAGGATGGACGCCCCTCCGGCATGGGTTGCGGCGACATCGAGCCAGGTGCCGGGCTGCGTCTCCTCACTGCGGGCAAGGAACGTCAGATCGATGAAACTCACCGCCGCGATGAGCGCCCATGACAGATAGGCGAGCGCCAGCAGGCGGCTTGAGCCGGTCACGAAGAAGGCAAGCCCACTGGCAAAGAGAAGCGCACTTGTGAGGGCAATCAGCCCATGAATCTCACCCGCGAGAGCCGCTGCGAGAAAAGCTTCCGGCAACGCAAGAAGGGCCAGCAGCCCCGCCCCGGCGAGAATGACGAGGACACCCGACCCGCGCCCGCCATCTTCTCTCACCAGCTTTATGGCAGGGAGGATCACAAGGCCGAGGAAGACCAGGCCCGGTATGGCCAGAAAGGCAGGGCCCGCGTGAAGGTCGCGCAGATACTGCCAGATGAATATGGCCGCTTCGACGCCGCCGCTGGGTCTCAGGAGTTCCGGAATGAGCAGCTGCAGCTGGATCCATGTGGCGGGCACGGCCAGCCCGATGCCGACCAGAAGGACGACGGCTGTCTTCGCAGGACCGGGCCGGAGGAAGAGCATGTCAGTTGCGTCTCCGGCAGACCGGAACGCGGCAAATGCCGACGGCGTTATTGCGGATGGCGATCACTGCCATGTCCGGATGTGAAAAAATGAAGATCTTCACCTGCCCCACCTGTAACGGTCCCCTCTATTTCGATAATCTCACTTGCGCCTGCGGCACAAGTGTCAGCTTCGATCCGGAAGCGGAAGCGTTCGAACAACTGGATGTGCCGTGTGCCAATCGCGAGCAGATCGATTGCAACTGGCATGCCGAAGCAGGCCCGGGCACCTATTGCCGCGCCTGCGCGATGACGGAGATCGTCCCGGATTCGCTTGTCACGACGAATATCCCGCTTTGGGCCGACACCGAGGCGGCCAAGCGCTGGGTGCTGGTCAATCTGGGCCAATGGGGCTGGCTGAAGGCGAATGATGCAGGCCAGAAGCCGCGGTTTCACCTCCTGTCGGAGCACACCTCAACCGGCCATGCGCCTGTCACGATGGGGCATGCCGACGGGCTTATCACGATCAATGTGACCGAAGCCGATCCCGCGCGCCGGGTCGAGCGCCGCGAGAGGCTGAGCGAGCGATACCGCACCTTGACCGGGCATTTCCGCCATGAGCTCGGTCACTATGTCTTCTTCCGGCTGGTTCAGGACGCGAAGTTTGCAGACGCATTCCGCAAATTGTTCGGCGACGAACGCGCAGATTACGGGGCTGCCCTTTCGCGCCATTACGAGCAGGGGCCGCCGCAAGACTGGCAAACCCGTCATATCACGGGCTATGCCTCCAGCCATCCGCATGAGGACTGGGCCGAAAGCTTTGCCCATATCGTTCACCTGACAGACATGCTCGACAGCGCGAATGCTGCCAGGCTCAAAGCGCCTGGCGCCGATGTGCCCGATGCCTATCGGGCAGCTGACAGCGAAAGCGTCATTTCGGCGGGGGCCTCGCTCGGCCTCGCGCTCAATCATATCAACCGGTCTATGGGGCTGGCTGATATCTATCCCTTTGTCATCGCGCCCAAGGTTCGCAAGAAACTCAAATTCGTGCGGGAAGCTGTTGCGAAAGGGCCGATTGAGAGAACGCAGCCGCACCGGCGGAAGCGGAACTGGAACCCCTTCCGGTCTGCATCGCTGTAGAGGGCCTGACACAAAGGGAGAGCGTTCTGGCCGAAATAATAAGAGATGTTGCGATTATCGGGGCGGGTACCGCAGGCCTCGCGGCAGAGCGGCGGGCCCGCCAAAACGGTGCCAGCACGGCCCTGATCGACCCTTATTTTGCCGGGACCACCTGCGCCACGGTCGGGTGTATGCCATCGAAGCTACTGATCGCGGCGGGCGAGGCCGCCCATGGCGTCCGTAAGGCAGACGAGTTCGGCATTCACGCAGCGATCTCCAAGGTGGACGGGCCAGCTGTGATGCAACGCGTGCGGCGGCTGCGCGACAGTTTCGCCGCCGGGGTGCGCGACCAGATTGACGATCTGCCGGACGGGGTCGCGGTCAAGGCCTCTGCAAAATTCCTGTCGGCCAACAGGCTGGGGCTCAGCGATGGCCAGCAGGTGGAGGCGAAGACGATTGTCATTGCCACAGGCTCTGCCAGCGTCCTGCCGCCCGGCTTTGACGAGCTTGGCGAGGCGGTCCTGACCAATGAAACCCTGTTCGAGCTTCAGGCCCTGCCCGCCTCCATCGGGGTGATCGGCGCCGGTGCGCTCGGTCTGGAAATGGCGCAGGCGCTCTCGCGCCTCGGCGTGAAGGTCGAGGTTTTCGACATGAGCGAGCAGATCGCGGGAATGCCGGAAGGTGAACCTGAAACATCTCTGCGCACCGCCCTAGAGAATGAGCTTGTTTTCCATCTCGGCGTGGAGCCGCAGCCCTCGAAGACTGAAGAGGGTGTCCAGCTTTCCTGGCAGGAGGAAGGACATACCCGCACGGCGCATTTTGAGCGCCTTCTGGTCGCAGCCGGCCGCGCGCCCCTGCTGGATGGTCTCGATCTTGAGAAGACCGGGCTGCCCCTGGATGATCATGGCACACCAGAGTTCGACCGCGAGACACTGCAATGTGGCGATGCGCCAATCTTCATCGCGGGCGATGCCAATCACGATCGCCCGATCCTGCACGAAGCTTCAAAAGAGGGGACGATTGCGGGCGCCAATGCGGCCGGTTTCCCCGATGTGAAGGCGTTTGCGCGGACAGCACGCTTCCAGATCATGTTCACCCAGCCAAACATGGCCGTCCTTGGCGAGCCGCAGGGAAAAGAGACTGTGGTAGGGCGTGTCGACTATGCCGATCAGGGCCGGGCCAAGGCGATGGGCCGCAATTCGGGCGTCTGCGAGATATACGCCAGAACGGGCTGCGGGACGCTGACCGGGGCCTGCCTTGTGGGGCCCGATGCTGAGCACCTGGCGCATATTCTGGTCTGGGCGATAGAGCATGGCGCTACGGCGAGTGAGCTGCTGGACAATCCCTTCTATCACCCGACGGTCGAAGAAGGGCTGAAGACAGCGCTGAAACAGATCTGCAGTGATCTTTCCCTGCCGCGCCCGGACTCACGCAACGATGCACAGTTGCCGGGCGATTTCGGGCCGGGATAAGCGGCCTGAAAGCTTCAGCGCTAGTGCAGCGCGCCGTTCGAAGCGAATTTCTGGGCCTGCTCGATCCACTGCTCGCGCATCACACGGCCCTTGAAGGACAGATAATCATCGACCCAGTCCGCCTCATCGCTCTGCCAGCCGGCGATCTGACGGAAATGATAGATGCCAAGCTCGTTCAGCGTCTTTGAGAGCTTCGGGCCGATTCCCTTGATACGGGTAAGATCGTCCGCGTCGCCTTCGGGCGCGGCAAGACCAGAGGGCTGGCGCGGGGCATTGGCGACAGGCGCCTCTTCTGGCGGAGATGCTGGCGTGGCTTTGAGCATGAAGGGCGTGAAAGCTTGCGCAGGCGTTTCGCGGCGCATACGGTCGAACCAGTCAGTCAGCATGTCGCCCGGCACAGTCTGGGGCCAGCGCATCCAGGCCGGCATGGCCTCAATCACCTTGGCGGCGTTTTCCCAGTGTTGAAGATTGAGGTCAGCAAGCTTTCGGAAAAGGTCCCGCGTGGCCGCTTCAGGGGCGGCGTCGTCCGGGCCGGGGTTCATGGACATGAGAGCATCCATCCACGCTTCGCCCGCGCTGCGGCTGAGGTCGCGCCATGCCGAAACCGACTCCGTCCAGATCTGGAACGCATTGACCGGTGCTTGTTCTGTCGACATGGGGTTTGACCTTCTGGTTATGCTGCACTGCAACATAAGCTGTTTCCGGCCTTATATCAAGCCAGGGCGCGCGAAGGGGCTATGAACTGCCCTTGCGAGGTCATATTCACGCCGCCTTCAAACTGCCCTATGCGGCAGGAGTGGAGGCAAGATGAGAGAGCCGGACCAGACAGATACACCGCCGGACGTCCCGGAGACGGGCCGCGTGCTGGTCTTCGATTCCGGCATGGGCGGGCTGACGGTCGCGCGGGAAATCCGGGAGATGGCCCCCGGTCTGGCTGTCGATTATGCCGCCGATACCGGCTTCTTCCCCTATGGCGACAAGAGCGACGAGGCCCTGCGGGCCCGCCTTCCTGAGGTTGCAGCAGCCCTGACCGCGCAGGCCAGACCGGATGTTTTCGTCATCGCCTGCAACACCGCCAGTACACTCGCGCTGGACGAGGTGCGCGCCCGCCTCGACATTCCGGTCATCGGGACGGTGCCGGCAATCAAGCCAGCCGCAGCCCAGACCAGAAGCAGTGTCATCGGCCTGCTGGCAACCCCCGGAACGATCCGGCGCGCCTATACGGCCCGGCTCATCGAGGAATTTGCGAGCGACGTGACCGTGATCCTGCATGGGAGTGTGGAGCTTGTGAGGCTAGCCGAGGCGGTGGCGGCGGGCGAGCCGCATGACCCGCAAGGATTTGCTGACACGCTGCGCCCCATCTTTGAGGCAAAATCCGGCGAGAAGATCGATACGATCGTGCTGGCCTGCACGCATTTTCCGCTGGTGGCGGAGCAGCTTGCAGCCGCTGCCCCGGCAGGGGTGCGCTTTATCGATTCCGGGGCTGCGATTGCCCGTCAGACTTTGCGTGTATTGTCAGGACAGTCACATGCGGGCCCTGCGACGTCACGCGAGGGCGGACGGCTTTATGTGACCGACACTGGAGGCGGGCATGAAAGGCTGCTGAAAGTGTGTGAGAGGTTCGGATTCGGCGCGCTGCAACCGGCTGTGCTGGTTCAGACCTGACCGGTTGCAGTAACTTCCATCCCATTGTCACAAAACTTCGATAAAGGGGCAGTCTGAACCCGATTGCCGACCTTCAAGGACGATTCCATGCGCAACATGCTCCTGGCCCTGACCGCAGGCCTCCTTGCCGTTGCCTGTTCACCGCAGACCGATCTTTCCGAGATCGACGCAAGCTCTGGAGAGCTTCAGGTGTTCGCGGCCTCGCCGGATGAAAAGATCAGGATTGTCGGCTCGTCGACGGTGGCCCCTTTTTCCACGACGGTTGCCGAGCAATTCGGCGCGGTCTCTGAATATCCGACACCCATCGTCGAGACGACCGGGACGGGCGGGGGCTTTCAGGCTTTCTGCCGGGGGATCGGCCCCAAGGAACCCTCGATCAGCAATGCGTCCCGCCCCATCAAGGCTTCGGAACTTGCCCTCTGTGAACGCTCTGGCGTCACCGAAATCGTTGAGGTGAAGATCGGGTATGACGGCATCGTGCTGGCGAACGCCAAGGCCTCTCCGACGCTCGACCTTTCAAAGGAAGAGATTTACCGCGCGCTGGCCGAAGAACTGCCGGACGGTGAGGGCGGCTGGGAGAAGAACCCCAACGAGACCTGGAAGGATGTGGCCGACCACCTGCCCGATATGCCGATCCTTGTTTCCGGACCGCCGCCGACTTCCGGCACGCGCGATGCCTTCGCCGAACTTGCCATGGAGGGCGGCGCAGAGGAAATCCCCGAACTGGCGGCGCTGGCCGAGACGGACAAGGAAGAGTTCGCGCGCCGCGCCACCACGATCCGGATGGATGGCAAATGGATCGACTCCGGTGAAAACGACACGGCGATTGTCCAGACGCTCATGAAGAACCCCGACAGTATCGGGATCATGGGCTATTCCTTCCTGGAACAGAACCTTGACCGGCTGAAAGGCGCGCATATCGAGGGCCACGACCCGACCTTCGAGGAGATTGCGAGCGGCGAGTATGGCATTTCGCGCTCCATGTTCTTCTATGTGAAGAGGCAGAATGTGAATCTTGTGCCCGGTCTTGTCGATTTCATTTCCGAGTTCACGCAGGAGGATGCCTGGGGCCCGACAGGCTATCTTGTCGAGAAAGGGCTGATCCCATTGCAGGAAGACCAGCGCGAAGAGGTGCGCCGCAAGGCGCTGGCTCTTGAGACGATCGAATCGGCAGAGAGCTAGACGCTGAAGGACAGCTCCTCGAGGAGTTTCCGGCTGCGCTTCTCGATCGGCGTCTTTGTCCCTCGATAGTGGGCATAGGCGATGACGCCGGTCGACAGCGCCCAGCCGCGCGCGCGGCGCCAGACGGTCTCCGTGATGCCGGACGCCTGCCAGAATACCTCCTGGACCGCCCCCTCAAACAGGGTGAACCCTGCCATGAGGTCACAGGCCGGGTCGCCGAGGCCAGAAAGCCCCCAGTCGATTACGCCAGAAAGCTCACCTTCGCGTACCAGAAGATTGCCCGCGTGAAGGTCGCCATGGATCCATGTCCGGTCGCGCTCCGGGCAGGGGGGAGCTTCCAATGCGGCATTCCAGATCGCGGCCAGCGCGATGACATCGAAGTCTTCAGCGACCTCACCAATCGCGCTGCGCGTCGGGCTGTCTCGATGCGATAGCGGACAGCCGCGCCAGTGATTGTCGATATTCGGTTCTGCCGCGAAATCCCGTTTCTGGCCCTGGAGGTCGAGCAGGAAAAGGGCGAGGCGTCTCGCATCCATCTCAGTCAGCGCATGACCGCCGGTTTCGGCGCTTTCGCCCGCAAGCCAGGTACAGACGAGCCAGGGCCAGCCCTGCGGCGTGTCCGTCAGACCATGATCGACAAGCTGCGGTGTCTGTAGCGGCAAATCCTTCAGGTTTCGCATGGCAGCCGGTTCGCGATAGGCGAGCGAGGGTATGCCTTCATGGCCGCGGGGGACCCGAAGGCAATGGCTTTCACCGATGCGGAAGATGAGATTGTCTGTGCCTGCAGCGCGCACGCGTGAGAAAGGCTTGCCTGCAAGCTCTGGCAGCTGCTGGCCTATCAGGCGTTTCAGCGTGTCTATGTCAGGCGCGGTACTCACCCGATTTTCGTGTCGGGGAATTTCTTCTTGCGCCGACGCAACCTGATCTTCTGCCAGAAGCGCTTGCGCTCGGGCACAGGAAGCGGATCGAGATTCTCGATGAAGGCTTCGGCGCAGGCGCGCCAGCTATAGCCTTCAGCATAGGCGCGCGTGGTCTGGCGGTCGAGGTTGAGGCAGTCCTTGCAGGCCTGGGCAAGGTCGTCGCTGATGACGCCGGAATTGGAGCCCGGGATAATGTCGCGCGGGCCCGGCGCATCGAAGGCCGCCACAGGCGTGCCCGCGGCCATGGCTTCGAGGATGACAAGGCCGAACGTGTCGGTGAGGCTTGGAAAGCAGAAGACATCCGCGCTCGCAAAACAGGTGGCGAGATCTTCATTGAAGCGGGCGCCGAGGAATTTCACCTTCGGATATTTGCGCTTCAGCTCTGCCAGCTGCGGGCCTTCGCCGACGATGACCTTGGTGCCCGGCAGATCAAGCTCGGCAAAGGCCTCTATATTCTTCTCCACCGCAACACGCCCGACATTCAGGAAGATGGGGCGCGGCAGACCTTCGAACGGGTCGCCCGGCTGGCCTTCTTCTATCCGGCGCGACGGGTTGAAGAGGTCGATATCGACACCGCGCGTCCAGGAGACGACATTGTTGAAGCCGTGTTCTTCAAGCTCGGCGCGCATGGAGGGCGTCGCGACCATCACCTTGCCGGAATATTTGTGAAACCAGCGCACATAGCTGTAGCCCCACGAGGTCGGCACCGGAAAACGCGCCGAGACATATTCAGGAAAGCGGGTGTGGTAGGAGGTGGAGAAGGGGTGTTTCTCCTTCAGGCACATGGCCCGCCCGGCAAGCCCCAGGGTGCCTTCGGTCGCGATATGTACCGCGTCGGGCTGAAAATTCTCGAAGCGTTCGGAAATGCGACTGCGGGCAAAAAGTGCAAGCTGGATTTCGCTATAGGTGGGAAGCGGCATGGTCAGGAAATCGTCTGCGGGTGAGACAATCTCCCATTCATGGCCCATCTCCTCGCACTCGGCGATGACGCGTTTCATGGTCCTGACCACACCATTGACCTGAGGTTCCCAGGCATCGGTGATAAGCATGATACGCATCTGGACTCCTTGCCGCTTTTTCTGCCACCGCCCACTTTTAGAGGCATGTTCTCCAGCGTAAACCCGGCGGGTGGTTTGCGATACAATGACAACGCACGACGGACGATCAAGGGAGCAAAAGAATGCCAGACACGCTCAAGCAAGCAGAGGCCGGATGGGATAGCCTTGATCGCCTGAAATTCGCCGATGAGGAAGCCCTGGTCGCCGACCTTCTGAAAGCCTTGCCGCTTGATGAGCGCGCCCGCACGGCTGCGGTCCGGCGCGGACGGGAGCTTGTCAGCTCTGCGCGGGCAGCTGGCCGGCCGAAAGGGATGATGGAGAGTTTTCTCGAAGAATTCGGGCTTTCCAATGCCGAGGGGCTTGCGCTCATGTGCCTTGCAGAGGCCTTGCTGCGCGTGCCGGATGCCGAGACGCGCGACGATCTCATCGCTGAAAAAATCCGCTCCGGGGACTGGGGCTCGCATTCCGGCCAGTCCGATAGCTGGCTGGTCAACGCCTCCACCTGGGGGCTGATGCTGACCGGCCGGGTCATCGGTCCGCCAAGCGACGCGAAGAAAGGCCCATCCACCTTCCTGTCGAATCTGATCCGCGAAAGCGGTGAGCCGGTCATCCGCACGGCCATGATGCAGGCAATGCGGATCATGGGCGAGCAATTCGTGCTCGGCCGGACCGTTGACGAAGCCCTGAAGCGCGGGCGCAAAAAGGTAAAGGCGGGCGAGGCGGCCAATTTCAGTTTCGACATGCTGGGTGAAGGGGCCCGCACCAAGGAAGATGCCGAGCGGTATTTCACCTCCTACATGCAGGCCATCGAGGCGGTCGCCGCTGATGGCGATGCGTCTTTCGCGCCCGAAGAAAAGAACGGCATTTCCGTCAAACTGTCGGCCCTTCATCCGCGCTATGAGGCGGTCAATGAAGCGCGCGTGCATGCCGAGCTCTATCCCCGCCTGCTGGCGCTTTGTGAGGCGGCGGCCAAGGCCAATATCAATCTCTGCCTGGATGCTGAAGAAGCCGACCGGCTGGTCATCTCGCTTGAGATTCTGGAGCGTCTCATGCGGGAGCCTTCCCTGAAGGGCTGGGCAGGGCTGGGCCTTGCGGTCCAAGCCTATCAGAAGCGGGCGCTTGAGGTGATCGAGAAACTGTCACGCCTCGCCGGCGAGACGGATATGCGGATCATGGTGCGGCTGGTGAAGGGCGCCTATTGGGACACCGAAATCAAGCATGCCCAGGAAGAGGGTATGGTGAACTTCCCGGTCTTCACCACCAAGCCCGGTACCGACATCAACTACCTCTCCTGCGCGCATGCGCTGCTGCAGGCGAGTCCGCGCATCTATCCGCAATTTGCGACGCATAATGCCCATTCGCTCGCGACCATTCTGATGATGGCCGAGTCCGAAGGCGTCACAAATTATGAGTTCCAGCGCCTGCATGGCATGGGCGAGCCGCTGTATGGCGCTGCCGACAAGGCCGACAAGGTGCGCGTCTATGCGCCGGTCGGGGCACATAAGGATTTGCTGCCCTATCTGGTCCGGCGCCTGCTGGAGAATGGCGCGAATACGAGCTTCGTCCATTCCTTCCTCGACCCGGATGTCCCGGTCGAGAAGGTGGTGGACGATCCGATTGCCAAGGTTGAGGCAGGCCCCCGCCGCCATCCGCGTATTCCAACCCCGCCGCGCCTCTATGGGCCGATGCGGCGCAATTCGATTGGTGTTGACCTCTCGCAGGCAAGCGAGCGCAAGGTTCTGGAAGAGAATGTGGAGCAGCTGCGTCAGGGCAGCGCGCTCGTTTCCGGCCCGATCATTTCCGGTAAGCCGAAGACAGAGGGGGGCGCGGAGGTCTTCGCACCGGCCGATACCTCCCGCCGCCTTGGCACCGTCCTTGAGGCCAGCGAATCCGATGCGGATGCCGCCCTGAATGCAGCGGTCGCTTTTCAAGGCGAATGGGACGCGCTGGGCGGTGCAAAGCGGGCAAAAATCCTTTCCGATATGGGCGATGCGCTTGAGTCCAATATGGACCGGCTTGTCGCCCTGATGGCCGAAGAGGCGGGCAAGACATTTGGCGACGGTATCGCGGAAGTGCGCGAGGCGGTCGACTTTTGCCGCTACTATGCAATCCAGGCCGAAGAGCATTTTGAAGGGGCGACCCGCCTTCCGGGGCCGGCCGGCGAGACCAATCATATTTCGCTTCATGGCCGCGGCGTCTTTGCCTGTATCTCGCCCTGGAATTTCCCGCTGGCGATTTTTACCGGCCAGATCACCGCGGCGCTTGGGGCAGGCAACACCGTCATTGCCAAGCCCGCCGAACAGGCGCCGATCATTGCCTATGAAGCGGTCCGTATCTTCCAGTCGGCCGGCCTGCCGGGCGATGCGCTGCACCTTCTGCCCGGGCGGGGCGAAACGGTCGGCGCCTATCTGACCCGTGATCCGCGCGTGAAGGGTGTCTGCTTTACCGGCGGGACCGACACGGCGCGTCTCATCAACCGGACGCTGGCAGAGCGGGAGGGCGCGATCATCCCGCTCATCGCCGAAACGGGCGGGCTGAATGGCATGTTCGTCGATACCACGGCCCTGCGCGAACAGGTGATCGACGATGTCCTTGTCTCCGCCTTCGGCTCAGCCGGACAGCGCTGCTCGGCGCTGCGGCTTCTTTTCCTGCCGCGCGCAACCGCTGACTTCCTGCTGGAAGGGCTGAAAGGGGCGATGGACGAGCTGCAGATCGGCGACCCCGGGGAGGCGGATACCGATATCGGTCCGGTCATCGATGGCGAAGCCTGCGGAATGCTGAACGATTATCTCGCGCGCATGAAGGGCGAGGCAGAGCTTATCAAAACGCTTGAGGCACCGCAGGGCGGGCACTTCTTCGGCCCCGCCATCATCGAGCTGTCCTCCATCGACCAGATCGAGAAGGAGACCTTCGGCCCGGTCCTGCATGTCCTGCGCTACGATCCCGACAATATCGCAGAGGTCGGGGCGCAGCTGGAGGCCAAGGGCTATGGGCTGACCCTCGGCGTGCATTCGCGTCTGGAAAGCTTCGCCGGGAAGGTCCGTCAGGCTGTCCATGCCGGCAATACCTATGTGAACCGGTCGATGACCGGCGCTGTGGTTGGCGTGCAGCCCTTCGGTGGGGAAGGCCTTTCTGGCACCGGCCCCAAGGCGGGCGGGCCTCACTATATGCTGCGTTTTGGCACAGAGCGTGTGGTGACAGTCGACGTGACGGCACAGGGTGGCGATCCGGAACTGCTCAGTCTATAGACTTGTCTATTATCCAGAATGGGAATGGTGGGGATGAAGCAGAGCTATTTGATCGCCTTCGGCGCCCTCCTGCTTGCAGCCTGTGGCGCAGAACAGGCTGAAGAGGCCGAAAGCGTCCGCGTTTCTGCGCTTCCCCGGCCTGAGCAGCCGGCCGGAAACGGCTTTTCCAGCCCGGGCGAGGGGATCGCCATCGTCAATGGCAGCCAGGCTGCTTCGATCGACATCAGCCTGCCCGCCAATCTGGACGAGCTTGATGAGGCATTGGCGAAGACCCTTCGCGAGCGCGTAAATGCAGGGCAGGCCGGCTTCCTTGAGGCCGCCCAGAATGACCGGCGCGCGGCGGAGAATGGCGACTATGACTTCAAGCCGCATTCCCTGACCGTGAGCTGGGAACAGGTTGGCCCTGAGGATGGCATGCTGCGCTCCTTCCTTGGCGTGTTCGCGGCCTATACGGGCGGGGCCCATCCAAACTACACCTTTGAGGTGCTGAACTGGGATAGCAAAAAGGGCACCGAGGTCGGCTTTGCGGATCTCTTCGCCGATCCCGAAGAGGCGCGCCAGATCATGCGTGCCTCGCTTCAACCCAAGCTGATGGAAGCCAAGCGCGAGCGCCTGAATGGCTTCGATGCCAGCGATGAGCAGATTCTCGATACCTGGGTGCGGCCAGCCTTTGAGGAGAATGCCAGCGTCTATGAGAACTTCACCGTGGCCCCAGGGGGCAGCGACGATCTCGCAGGCGGCATGATCTATCATTTCGCGCCTTACATGGTGGGCTCCTATGCGGAGGGCGCTTACGAAATCGGGGTGCCGGCGTCTGTCTTTGAGGCAGAGTTGAAGCCGCGTTACCGCGAGGCGTTCGATGGGGACGTCACAGAGCTGACGCCGCCGCCAGCCCCGTAAGGGTGGTCTAGCGGTCCGGCTTCACCAAGGTGCAGCCAAGACCGTTTTTGTAGACCGCTGTCGCGCTGACGATGCCGCCCAGAACACTGGCGCGGATCGCGTTCTCTTTCTCGGTGAAGCTGACGGCGCTCACATCCTCCGTGAAATCCTGCATGCAGCTTTCCATCGGACGCTCTGCGACGAAGCGGCAAGAGCAGACCATCTTGGCGCCATAGGGCGTCGCAACACGGGCGAGGTCGACCTGGTCCTTGATCAGGAACTGCCAGGCAAGAATGGCGGCGACGCCCAGCATGATGATGATGACGATCGCGGCTTTGACGAGTTTCATGCTCTGCCTCTAAAGCTATAGGTCTGATCGTTACGGAGCGCGCCGATGTTGTTCAAGTCTCTCCTCGTTTCTGTTCTCTGCGCGATGGGCCTGCAGGCTTCGGCGCAGGACCTCGTCCCGTTGCCCACGCAACCGGAGGGGCTGGCATGGCCGACGGAGAGCTGGCCGGAAGGTGAGCTGCCTGAGGAGACGCGTGACGACCTTCAGCTTCTCGTCCAGGAGGCGATGAACCGGGATCAGGGCCAGGAAATGGGCAAGACGCGGGCCATCGTGATCATTCATGAGGGCCGCCTCGTCTTTGAAGCCTATGCTGAGAATTTCGGGCCGGACACGAAACAGGTCTCCTGGTCCATGGCCAAGTCGATCACGTCGGCGCTTGCGGGCCGCGCGGTAATGCTGGGTCTCATTGAGGATATCGACACCCCGATGCCGAGCCCTTTCGCTGCGGATGACCCGCGGAGCGAGATCACCTGGCGCCAGTGGCTGACCATGACGGACGGGCTCGACTATCTGGAAATCGGCTCGACAGGTCTCATGGATAACGATGTCGTCCAGATGATGTACGGGCCGGGCCGGTTCGATGTGGCACAACATATAGTGGATGAGTTCGAACTCGCGCACGATCCGGGAGCGGTATGGAATTACTCGACAGCGGGCTTTCACCTGATCGCAAGGGCGCTGCAGGAGGTGACCGGCGCAGAGGATGAAGCCGGTTTTGCCCGCACGATGGATGAGATGCTCTTCGAGCCAATCGGCATGGAGGCCGTCCCGGAGTTCGATGCGGCCGGGACTTTCCTCGGCGGGTCGCTTGTCTGGGCGTCGGCGCGCGACTTTGCCAAGTTCGGTTATCTATATCTCCGCGGTGGAGTGTGGCAGGGTGAGCGCCTCCTGCCGGAAGGCTGGGTGGATTTCTCCCGCCGTGACCCGGCCTCGACGAAGGCCAATGTCTATGGGGCGGGCTGGTGGCTGGGCGCGGACCCTGATCCGGTGCCGGAGGGCCAGGCCGCCACCACACCGCCCTTTGATGCCTTTTCCGCGCAGGGCCATGAGGGCCAGACCATCTGGGTCGTGCCGTCAAAAGATCTCGTGATCGTGAGGCTCGGTATCATGCCGAATGGCGGCAATAATTGGCCGGCTCTCTATGAGTGGAATCAGTCCATCGCGCGGTTGTTTCCCGATGCCGAGCCTGAGGTGTCTTCAGCCCCCTGATTCGAACCGTCGAACGTGTTTTATCGGTCCCGCACTTATCGTCTTGCGGAAAGACCGGGCGGGGCCTGACTCGATGAGGGCCGGGCCCGCAAAACTTTCCGCATGCGAAACGAAAATAACAGCCAGCCGCTGAACGCTTTGTGTGACGGGGGTTGCGGACAGGATACCCACCATTCACCACAGGAATTCCACGACAATGAGATCAAAACCGGCAGACTCCCCATTGACCAAGCCTTAACCTTAGGAACACTATATCTAGTATTGGGACTGGGCAGAAGCACCGCATATGGCGCTTTGGGAGCCGAACCCCCATATATCACGGGCCGATTGAGAGGAATGACACCATGTCTGCGAGCACTGTTGCCACCAAATCCAGCGCCGCTCTTCGCCGGGGCAAGCCGAAGGGGCAGATGCGTCCGGACCTCAAGGTTGTCAGCGAGATCGAGATCGAGATTGACGAGTCGCGCGACGCCCTGCTGACCGAGTTTGGCAAGAAGACCCTCGAGGACCGCTACCTCCTGGCTGGTGAGACCTATCAGGGCATGTTCGCCCGCGTCGCGAAGGCATTCGCCGACGATCAGGACCACGCCCAGCGTATCTACGATTACATTTCCCGCCTCTGGTTCATGCCGGCGACGCCCGTCCTCTCGAATGGCGGGGCCGACCGTGGCCTGCCGATCTCGTGCTTCCTCAACCAGGTTGGCGATTCGCTTGACGATATCGTCGAGACCTGGACCGAGAATGTCTGGCTCGCCTCCAATGGTGGCGGCATCGGTACCTATTGGGGCAATGTCCGCTCTATTGGTGAGAAGGTCGGCCAGAATGGGCAGACCTCCGGCATCATCCCCTTCATCCGCGTGATGGACAGCCTGACGCTCGCCATCAGCCAGGGCTCGCTACGCCGTGGCTCGGCCGCCTGCTATCTCGACATCCATCACCCGGAAATCGAGGAGTTCCTGGAAATCCGCAAGGCGTCCGGCGACTTCAACCGCAAGTCCCTGAACCTGCACCATGGCATCAACATCACCGATGAATTCATGGAAGCGGTGCGCAATGACGAGGAGTTCGGCCTGCGCTCGCCGAAATCCGGCGAAGTGCTGCGCAAGGTGAATGCCCGCAAGATCTGGCAGAAGATTCTTGAGCTGCGCATCCAGACCGGCGAGCCCTATCTTCTGTTCACCGATACGGTGAACAATGCCATGCCGGCGCACCAGCGCAAGCTCGGCCTGAAGGTTCATCAGTCGAACCTTTGCTCGGAGATCACCCTGCCGACCGGTGTCGACCAGAATGGCGAGGACCGCACGGCGGTCTGCTGCCTCTCCTCGGTCAATGCCGAGAAGTTCATGGAATGGTCCAAGGATGAGCGCTTCCTGGAAGACATTTTCCGCTTCCTGGACAATGTGCTGGAGGACTTCATCCAGCGCGCGCCGAACGAGATGGCCCGGGCTGTCTATTCGGCCAAGCGTGAGCGCTCTGTCGGCCTCGGCCTGATGGGCTTCCACTCCTTCCTGCAGACGATGAATGTGCCGATCGAAAGCGCGATGTCGAAGGTCTGGAACGAGAAGATGTTCAAGCACATCCGCGCGGGCGCCGACCAGGCGTCGGTGAAGCTCGCCAAGGAGCGTGGCCCCTGCGAGGATGCGCGCGAGGCTGGCATGATGGCCCGCTTCAGCCACAAGATGGCCGTGGCGCCGACCGCGTCGATCTCTATCATCTGTGGCGGCACCTCTGCGGGCATCGAGCCGATCCCGGCCAATGTCTACACCCACAAGACGCTCTCAGGCTCCTTTACGGTGAAAAACCCGCAGCTGGAGCGCGTGCTGGAGCAGAAGGGCGAGAACATAGACGAGGTCTGGTCCTCCATCCTGGAGAATGAAGGCTCGGTCCAGCACCTCGATTGCCTGGATGAGCATGAGAAGGGCGTCTTCAAGACCGCCTTCGAGCTTGACCAGCGCTGGATCATCGAGCTTGCCGCAGACCGCACCCCCTATATCTGCCAGAGCCAGTCGCTCAACGTCTTCCTGCCGGCCGACATCAACAAGTGGGACCTCCACATGCTGCACTGGACGGCCTGGGAAAAGGGGCTGAAGTCGCTCTATTACTGCCGCTCCAAATCGGTCCAGCGCGCGAGCTTTGCGGGCGCCGCCGACAAGGAAAAGACCACCGGCATGGATGTGCCGAACACCGACTATGACGAATGTCTCGCCTGCCAGTAGGCGCGGCGTACATCTGAGGGGATGTAGAAAACCCCGGCTCCATCAGGGGCCGGGGTTTTGCATTTTTGGGGCCTTATTCGACTCTTCGAAAGAATCGGGGAAGTATCAACCAAGCCTAATCAACTATGAGATGTTCTAGACTAGTTCTTATTATGCCATGAACCCAGAGGATTATTTTCGCGAATTGCACGCTTATGAGCTAGAGCGGCGAGAGCGTTTCAATGAGCTCCTTAGCTTGCCTCTTGGAATAATTACGCTCACTGGCGGTGCGCTTTATACCCTAGCCTCGAATGTAGAACGCTTCGATAACGCGTACGAGTATCTTTCGATCGGTGTTGTCGGCGTAGGGGCTCTGCTCCTTATCGCGGCTTGTTATGAGCTATGGAAAGTCGCGATAAATAAGGGTTACTGTTTTCCAGCTCACGCCGATGAGCTTCACAAATATCAGTCGGAGGTGAGGAAGTACGAGACCGACACCTCTAATGCAGAACACGAATTTTCGTCTTTTTTGACGAGAGAGTTCGTCCGTTGCGCTTCTACGAATGGAAGGATCAATGACAGGCGCTCCGAGCATCATCATAAGCTAAAGAAGAGAATGATATTGGCGCTCGCCACATTGGGTGTGGCCGGAACAGTGCAGATCGGCTTGAGCTTAGTGAATAATAGTTAGAGAGATTGTCGCATGGCAGAAAACCCGAAATCACCGCCTCCGCCTCCGCCTCCGCCACCACCGGCTGAGACAACCAATCAGCGCCCGCAAGAGCCACCGGGGCGTGTAGTCAAAGACGGAAACAAGCCCTCTAAGCGGGACTGATCGTTGCGGTGCCTTTTGATAGTTATGCCCGCCGTCAGCCGCAATTAGCAAAATATTGCCTGCCAATAGTCTCCAGCCCTAGGGGCACGAGAAAAAGCCCCGGCTCAGCGATGAGCCGGGGCTTTTGTTGGGGGCGTTCCAACTTTGCCGATCATCCCCGCGAAGGCGGGGATCCCGGAAAGGCTGGGCGCAGCGCCTGGCTCACCAGACCCCCGTCTTCGCGGGCGAGGTCGGTGATGATAACCAAGTCTAGAATACAATCCTCACACCGCCGCGGATATTGCGGCCGGGGGCTGGTACGGTGTCCTTCAGCACAGAGGTCGCATAACGGACTTCCTCATCGGTGACGTTGCGGGCTTCGAGGAAGAGTTCGGTGCCCTCGCTGCCAAAGCCGACATCTGCGAGCGAGAAGGCCCCGCGCAGATCGAGCGTGGTGTAGCCATCTGTCGGCAGCTGGCCTTCGCCCGGATCATCCTGGTCGCCGGCCACGGTCACACTTGCTCCCGCCTTCCAGAGGCCCCAGTCGCCATCGAGCGAGGCATTGAAGGTCGTCGGTGGCAGCAGGGGTACATCGCCGCCGCCATCAATGTCGGAGCTGACAAAGTCGACATTGGCCTCAGCGCGCCAGTCTGCGCCCAGCGGGCCATCCTGAAGCGTGTAGTCGGCATAGATCTCGCCGCCCGTAAAGCTCGCATCCTGCTGGACGAAGAGATAGACCGGAAGCTCGTCAATCTCGTCGACAAGGACGTCGTCCTCCAGCGTCTGACCCGGTGTGAGGTAAATGAAGCCATCAAACTCTGTGTGGAAGAGGTTGGCGCCGATGCCGAAGCCATTATCGCCGCGCCAGCGGACGGTGCCCTCGAAATTGACCCCGCGCTCCTTGTCCAGATCCGCATTGCCGACTTCATACTGTTCGGTGGCAAGGTGGGCGCCATCTGCAAAGAGTTCGCTCTCATTCGGCGCACGCTCGGTCAGGCTGACCTGACCGCCGACGAACCAGCCATTGTCCCAATGCTGGTGGAGGCCGAACGAGCCGGAGAACAGGTCGAACTCGCGGGTCCCGAAGCGGGCATTGTCCAGCTCGGTCGCATCATAGCGAAGACCGCCCTCGACACCGAAGCCATTATCCCATTCGCGTGTCTGATAGAGGAAGACGCCCGTAGAGGTCGTGTCGGTTTCGGTGATGAAGGCTTCGTCGCCAAAGGCATCCAGCGTCTTGTCGAGTGCCTGGAGGCCAATTGCGCCTTCCCACTCACCGACGCTGGTTCCGACTTCAAGCCGGCCTTCGGTGCCCTCGCTCTCATAGCGCGTGCCGGGCTCACCCGGAGCCTCGAACTCGGTGTGCTCATAGTTGGCGATGGAGACGTTCCCGGCAATGCGGGTGAAGGGGCCGTAGTCGAGATCGGCACCTGCGCGGAAATCATAGCGGGTCTGTTCGAGATCAATGAAGGGCTGCTCTTCTTCATGCCCTTCTTCGTGACCCTCTTCCTCCTCATGGTCCTCGCCTTCATGCTCTTCACCTTCGTGACCGTGCGCGTGGCTATGTCCCGGCAGGCCGTAGGTTGAGGTCTGGCGGCGGATGGCGAGGCCCGCAAAGGCGCCGTCACCGACCCATGAGAGACCACCGGCAAAGGACTCGGTCTCTACAAATGAGTTCTCCAGTGTGTCGCGGACTTCCTCGCCTTCATGCTCATCGTGGTCCTCGCCCTCTTCTTCTTCATGCTCATGATCATGCTCTTCAGATGCGCGAAGGCGTGAGGATTCCGCAAAGCCGGGAATGTCGTAATCATCGAAGTCGCGCGCAGAGGCAGAGAGCGACAGCACGAAAGGCCCGGTTGTGAAGCGGCCCTTGACGGCGCCTTCTTCTCCATCGCTGACGCCGTTGAGGGCGCCATAGGCCTCGCCGGAGACCGGCTCGTCCGGCAGTTCCTCGACAATTAGGCCGTCGATGACGTTCACAACACCGCCAATCGCCTGGCCGCCATAGGCAAGGGCCGCCGGGCCGCGAAGGATCTCGATTTTCTCCGCATCGATACCGTCGGAGGCGACCTGGTGGTCCGGCGATGCTGCGGACGCGTCAATCACACCAATGCCATTGGTCAGCACCAGAACGCGCTCGGCGCCGAGGCCCCTAAGGACAGGCCGGCTGGCCGCCTGGCCAAAATGCGTCGTGGAGACGCCGGGCTCGCTGTCGAGCGTGTTGCCGAGCGAGGCCTGGAGTGTCTCGACAATCTGGTCGCGGGTGACAACCGAAGCGTTGCCGATCATCTCATCGGTGTCGCGTTGCGGCCCGACACCGGAGACGATGACCGTCGAAAGGCGTTCGGGTGCGTCGGTCTCGGGCGCTGAGGCAGCGTTCTGGGCGAAGGCGATAGGGCTGGCGCCCATGAGCAGGGTCGCCGCAAGCGTGCGGCGCAGGATTCTGGAAGTCATGTCTGGGTATTCCCCTCAATCAACAGGTATATCGCCCAGCCGGAAGCGCGGTGCTCCGCAGGCCGGGCAGCGTCAGTGTCTACCGGTTGAGGAAAGGGGGACTTCGTGGGGGTGGGGCGCGGCCGGGGGGACGCGACCAGGGTCTGAAGTCGAGGGAGGGTTGCTGCGTGACAGTGAAGGCAAGCGGGGGCCTGGGCAGGGCGGGTGTCGTTGGCAGAGGCACAGCCTGCGGGGCGACCGCATGGCCCAGATCGCAGGCAACGCCGTAGTGCTGGTGCGGGGCATCGCCGTGCGCAGCAGCATCGTAAAGCGCGGCGCCCTGAACCCATAGAAACAGGGCCGCCAGAAGAGCTTTGCCTAGGAAAGGAGACCGGAACCATGCCATATTGTTACCTGATAACAAAAATATCCGGGCTCTCAAGCGCTATGTTCAGGTGCGGGGGGCCGCCAGCTGTATCTGTAGCGCGCACTACAGTCCGTTCAGAAAAAATCCGCTTGGCCCGGGAACAAGTTATGCGTGTATCGCTTTTTCTGCTTGTAGATTTAATGATTTTTCGGAAACATCCTGTGAAGTCCGTTATCGGTATGGTAGGCTAAACGGGGTTAGTGCCCTCTCAGATTGAGTGGGCCGTGGGGAAAGGTTTGATGATGATCGTTGCGATTTCATCCCTTCTAATTCTTGGGTGCCAGGGCTGTTCACAGGCCCAAGGCGCGCAGAACGACTCCCTGGCGGGTGAAATCGACTACCGGCTGGGGCAGACTGAGGACAAGGCGGGCCCGCCGCGCCTGGCGGCTGAGACGAATTTCTCCTTTCGTCAGGCCGACACAATGAACGCGCCGGAGCTCGCCCTGCATCAGCCGGATCACAATTCCGGCCTGCGGTCGTATGAAGCCGTTGGCGTTCGGACGTTTAACGACCGGACGCGCGTGCCGACCTCGCCTGCCGCGATCAGTTCCCAGCGTATGCGCGCGGCTGCCTCGGTCGTGCAGCCTGTCCGTCAGATCAGAGACTTCGATGCGCAGGTCGCGATCTCCGCGCCAACGGAATCCACTGGTTTCGGTTTCGATGTGGGCGTTGTGCCCCGGATGAGCGTCTCCAAGGATGGCCCCTTCAAACAGCGCAGCGTCGGCGGTGAAATTCGTATCGGCCAGAATTTCGACAAGCGCGACATGGGCGCCTATGCTGGCAGCTGGTACCTGTTTGCCGGGGCGGACGGCGAAGCGCTTGTCTATGAACCCGATGGGGAGCGCAATCTCACCAATCGCATGGGCCTTCGCAACCAGGTTACAGTCGGCGACATGCAGGCAGGCGTGTCGTTCACCAGGGGTAGCGGCCAGCTCTCGTTGAGCTATATCCACCGCGAAGTGGAATATAATGAGCGCGGGCTTAATGGTCAGAAGGCCGCCGAGGACTTTGCCGGCGTGAGCTTCACGCTCCGCCGCTAGACGCGACCGCCATTGCGCGAGCAAGCGCTGAATTTCTGCCTTCTTTTCGTGATTTTAAGCTGACGCCCCCACGTCCGCTGCGCTATTCGGCCGACGTGTCCTCCAGCCAGCGGTCTTTTCATGCGTGCAGTCTGTGCTCTCTTCCTCGTTCTCGTCTCGGTCTGGGGCGCGTTTCCCGCGCTGGCGCAGGAGCCGCAACCCGATAGAGAGAAGACCGGGACGCGCTCGCACACCCGCGGGGTCTGGTCGGTGACATCGGAGAACGATCTTTTCGGCGGAACCGACAGAAATTACACCAATGGCATTCGAATCGAGCGTGTCTCACCTGAAGATCGTGTGCACCCCGCTCTCGACTGGGCGGCGCGGAACGTGCCGGTTCTGGACCTTGAGCGCCGCAAGCTGCGTCAGGGGATTGCCCTGTCGCACGCCATCTTCACGCCTGCTGATACCTCAGTGAGGATCCCGGACCCCGATGACCGGCCCTATGCGGGCTGGCTCTACATGTCGGGCACGGTGGTGGCGAGCGACGAGAATATTCAGGATATCCTGCAGGTTAATCTCGGTGTTGTCGGGCCGCTGGCGCTTGGTGAGTTCGTGCAGACCAACTGGCACGATCTGATCGATGAGGCCAAGCCAAAGGGTTGGGACTCCCAGCTTCGCAATGAGCCGGGAATCGAGGTGATCGCCCAGAGAATGGCGCTTTATGAAGGCCCCCATCTGCCGCTTGGGCTTGAAACCGACTACGGCATTCATGCCGGGGCGGCGCTTGGCAATGTGCGCACCTATGGCGCAGCTGGCGTCACGGGTCGGATCGGCTGGGATCTTGGGTCGGATTTCGGCCCGCCCCGCATCCGTCCGGCCCTTTCAGGCGCCGGCACCTTCTCACCGGGACAGCTTCTGGGAGCCTACCTCTTTGCCGGGGTGGAAGGCCGTGTGGTTCTGAGGGACATGTTCCTGGATGGCAATGCTTGGCGCGACAGCCCGCGAGTCTCTGACAGGAACAAGCTGGTCGCCGATGCGCAGGCAGGCGCCGCCGTGCATATCAGCAATGTCCAGATCGCCTTCACCTATGTCCACCGGACAGAGGAGTTCCAGCGCCAGGATGGGCCCCAGCGCTTCGGCGCGGTCTCAATTTCCATTGCCTATTAGGGTGTTGCGCGGATAGGCGCGGCAATTGTCCACAGTTACCCATTCCTTGTGGAAAATGACCTTGGTCTGATGTATATATCTTGCGCGCAAGCGGCGCATTTGGCACTATATATAGTGTTCACGATAGAAGGGGCAGACCTATGGCAGACGGAACCGTACACATCCCGGGACTTCTCACGCCGAGCAAGGCGTACAAGCCTTTCCGCTATCCGTGGGCGTATGATTTCTGGAAGATCCAGCAGCAGGTCCACTGGCTGCCGGAAGAAGTCCCGCTCGGCGAGGACTGCAAGGACTGGTCAAACAAGCTCACCGACAAGGAGCGTAATCTGCTGACGCAGATCTTCCGCTTCTTCACCCAGTCGGATGTCGAAGTCGGCGCCAACTATATGGAAAACTACATGCCGCTCTTCAAACCGGTTGAAGTGCGCATGATGCTTGCCTCTTTCTCCAATATGGAGACCGTGCATATCGCGGCCTACGCGCTGCTGCTTGAGACGATCGGCATGCCGGATTCGGAGTTCTCCGCCTTCATGGAATATGAGGAGATGGCGGCCAAGCACGACTTCCTCGGCCAGTTCGGCGTGGAGACCGAGCGCGATATCCTGACCTCCATGGCTGTCTTTGGCGGCTTCACCGAAGGCCTGCAGCTCTTTGCGTCCTTTGCGATGCTGATGAACTTCCCGCGCTTCAACAAGATGAAGGGGATGGGGCAAATCGTGTCCTGGTCGGTGCGCGACGAGTCGCTGCACTGCGAAGGCATGATGAAGATGTTCCACACCTTTGCGGAGGAGACGGGCGCACTGACCAAGGCGGTAAAGGATGACATCGCCGATTGCTGCAAGACAACGGTCGCGCTGGAAGACAAGTTCATCGAACTCGCTTTCGAGGCCGGCGAGGTCCAGGGCATGACGCCTGAGGACATCAAGCAGTATATCCGCTACATCGCCGACTGGCGCATGGGCCAGCTCAAGCTGGACCCGATCTATGGGGTCGAGAAGCACCCGATTCCGTGGCTGACCGAGATCCTGAATGGCGTCGAACATGCCAACTTCTTCGAAGCGCGCGCGACCGAATACTCCAAGGGCGCAACGCGCGGCGACTGGCATGGCGATGAGGGTGTCTGGTCGATGTTCGACAAGCAGCGCCGCACCGTCGCGGCCGGATAAACCGTACGAGTAGACCTGCCGCCTCCTGCTGCAATTGATGCAGGAGGCGGTTTTATGTAACAGTTTCAAGACACTGGCGTTGATCGACCTTTAAGAAAGAGCTGTTATGCCCTTGCGTCTCAAGGCGTAGGGGTTGCGGTATGCTGGCTGCGGAAATCGAGATTGAGCGGGCTCCGGTCGTTACTGATGAGGAGCTGTGCAAGTCTGTCGATGAAATTTTCCGGAACATGCCGCTTTTGCGTGCCGTCGTGGTCGTCGACAATGAGATGAAGCCTGTCGGCCTTATCCCGCGCAGCGACTTTCTGCTCCAGCTCTCCCAGCGTTTTGGCCGCGCCCTCTATGAGAACAGGCCGGTTGCCAGCCTCATGCAGGCCGAGCCGCTGATCGTCCCTGTCAACGAACCCTTCGAGGATTTCGTCCGGGCCCAGTTCCTCACGGGCGAACATGAGGTCCAGGACATATTTGTCCTCACCGATGATGAGGGCCATTATCGCGGGATCAGCAACGGCCGGGCTGTGATGAAGGCGCTTCTGGATGCCCAGAAAATCCTGCTGGCGGACCTCTCTTCGAGCCGTGAGCAGCTGGTCATCGCCAATGAGCAGCTTGGACAGGAAGTAAGTGTGCGCCGCGCCGCCGAACGCGAGGCCATCAACGCCTCCCACCGTGACCCGCTGACCGGCCTGTTCAACCGGGCGCCCATGGTGCGGAATATCGACGAGCTCATTGAGGACGAAGCGCCTTTCGCGCTCATCTTCATTGATCTGGACGGCTTCAAGACGCTGAACGACGTCTATGGTCACCTAGCGGGGGATGAAGCGCTGCGCACAGTCGCAAGGCGTCTGGGGGAGCTTGAAGAGGGGGTCACCTGCGCGCGTTTCGGCGGGGATGAGTTTGCTGTCATCCTGCCGAAATCCGCCTCTGCCGAAGCGCCCGAGATCTATGCGCGGAAACTGCACGGGGCCATCACGGAAAGTTTCGAGTTTGACGGCCGCTACCTTCGTATAGGGGCCTCGCTCGGATTGGCGCTCTACCCGGACAATGCGACGCTCTCGAACGACCTGCTTCAGGCGGCCGACATGGCGATGCTCCGCGCGAAGCGTGAAGGTGGTGGGCTGCGCAAGTATGACCGGTCGGTCGATGCAGGCTCGACCAGCCGCCGCGCACAGCTGCAGGCCCTTACGGCAGCGGTCGGCGAACAGGAGATTGAACCCTATTTTCAGCCCATCGTGGACCTGACGACCCGCCAGCCCATCGTGCACGAAGTCCTGGCGCGCTGGCCTTCTGGTGGCGACCCGCTTGGCCGGCCTGATAACTTTATCGCGCTGGCAGAGCGCGAAGGCCTGATCGATGACCTGTTCTGGCTGGTCTTCGCCAAGGCATGCAATGGCGTGAGAAGGGCCGAAGTCCGGACCCGGCTGGCTTTCAATGTGTCAGCCAGACAGCTGCATAATGCGAGCTTGCCCGAGCGGCTCCTGCGGGAAATTGACCGTCAGGGCCTGCGACCGGAAGACATTGAGGTGGAAGTTACCGAGACGGCGATGATCGCAAATGAGAAACTGGCGGCCGCTGCGCTTCGCAAGCTTCGTCAGGCCGGCGTGCAGATCGCCCTGGACGATTTCGGCACTGGCTTTTCGTCTCTGGCGCTGCTCCACAAATTCCCGTTCGACAGTTTGAAGATCGACCATTCCTTTGTCAGCCGGATGACATCGGAGCGCCGCTCGCTCGACATCGTCGCCTCAACGCTGCTGATGGCCGAGCGGCTTGGCCTGAAGACGGTGGCAGAAGGCGTTGAGGATCAGGCAACGCTCGACTGCCTTGCCGAGATCGGCTGCAATATGGTGCAGGGTTACTATCTTGGCCGTCCGGCCCCGACGCTTCTGCAAACGGCGAGTGGCAGCCAGAAGATATGTCAGGTCGCGTAAGCGGCCCTCGCAGCAGCCTCTATTCGGCCGCTGTTTTCTCCGTCTTCGACGAACCGGCATCATCGCCAGTGGTCTCTTCCGCGTCTGCCTTGCGACGACGTCCGCGAGCGAGGGTCGACATGACGCCGGCCGCTTCCTCACCCTGTTCGGCGTCCTGATCGGCTTTCTTGCGATAGGTGCGCCGTTTGGGCTTGGCTTCCGCCTTTTCGTCACTGGAGGCGGATGACTTGTCGTCGCCTGCGTCCGCGTCGATGACCTTCATCGGATCATCTTCACTCTGCTGCTTGGGCTTGCGGCCGCGGCGCGGCTTTTTCTCGTCATTACCGCCCGACTCATTCTGATTGTCGTTGTTGTCAGACTTGTCCTTGCCGGACTTCCTGTCCGACTTGTTGTCGGAGCGGTTGTCATTGCGGTCATTGGAGGAGTTGTCGCCGCGATTATCCGATTCATTGTCCGACGAATTGTCATCATTGTCGTCGGAATCATTATCGTCATTCTTGTTGCGCGGCTTGTCCTTCTGGAAGCTCGCAACGATGCGCGCATAATGCTCGGCATGCTGATAATGCGCCTCGGCTTTCACCCGGTCGCCTGCGGTCATCGCGTCGCGCGCATATTGCTGGTACTTGTCCAGAATCTGCTGCGCGGACCCGCGAATTTTCACGTCGGGGCCGGTGCTCTCATAGTGACGGTTCGGATTATTGTTGTTGCCACCTGAACGGCGGCCGCGTCCGCGCTTGCGTTGCATACGCTAAATTCCTGATCCCATTATGTCCGTTATCCAGACCCTGTGCGTCTCATCCCGGTTTGGGTTATCTCGGTGATGTTGCGCTTACTCGTGGCGGGGCTGTGATAATGTCATCAGCCTCCTGCCCGACACCAGCCTTAGCGTGCATTTCCCGCTTCGCCAAGCCCCTAGCTGTGGATCAGCGCCGGGCGGTTACAACCCTGTCACGCTGGCCGGTATCCTGAGCCACGGAAATGGCCTCAAACCCCGCCATTTCAAGCAGTTTCCGCACCTCGTCTGCCTGATCGAACCCGATTTCGAAGACCAGCCATGCGTCCTTCTTCATATGTCTTGCGGCCAGGGAAATGATCTCGCGATAGGCGTCGAGCCCGCTTGTGCCCCCGTCGAGCGCGCTGTGGGGCTCATACGCCTTGACGCTGGTATCGAGCGTCCCGATGACATCGCTTCGGATATAGGGCGGGTTGGAGATGATGAGATCCATCTCGTCCCAGCCCTCCCATTCGGCCCAGCCGAGGGCCAGCATGGCAGCGCGCGCCTCCAGCCCGTGTGTTCGGACGTTCCGTCGGGCCACCTCAACCGCGCCAGCCGAGCGGTCGATGCCAACGCCTGAGAGGCCCGGTTGCTGTTTCATCAGCGCGATCAGAAGACACCCGGTTCCGGTGCCGAGATCTGCGACCTTCGCTTCGCGGCCAAGAGGCAGACGCGCCAGAGCCTCGTCGACCACGACCTCGCTGTCGCCGCGCGGGATCAGCGTGTCCGGTGTGCAGGCAAAGGCGAGCCCACAGAACCAGGCTTCCCCGGTGAGGTATTCATAAGGTTCTCCGCAGGCCCGCCGTTCGACGGCGTCAAAGAACGCCTCGCTTTGACCATCGCTCATCAGGTCGTTCTCGCAATTGATGAGCTGCGTGGCCGTCAGCCCGCAGACATGCTGCATCAGGTGGCGCGCCTCCCGGCCCGGACGCTCCAGGCCGACCGATTTCAGCCTCGCGGCCGCGATGGTGAGCTGTGTCTGGAAGGTCCGCGCCTCATGCATTCTCGTCCATCGCCGCCAGCTTGCGGGCCTGGTCTTCTGCGATGAGCGAGGTGATCACCTCGTCCAGCTTGTCGCCGGCAATGATCTTGTCGAGCGAATAGAGCGTCAGATTGATCCGGTGGTCGGAGACACGGTTTTCCGGGAAATTATAGGTGCGCACCTTCTGGGACCGGTCGCCGGAGCCGATCTGGTCCTTGCGCGCCTCGGCGCGTGCGGAGTCCTTCTCCTCGCGCTCGCGCTCATAGAGGCGGATCTTCAGCTGCTCCATCGCCTTTTCACGGTTCACGTGCTGGGACTTTTCAGAGCTCGTCGTCACGATCCCGGTCGGCAGGTGGGTGATGCGAACGGCCGAGTCCGTTGTATTGACGTGCTGGCCGCCAGCGCCGGAGGAGCGCATCGTGTCGATCCGGATGTCTTCCTGGCGCACTTCGATCTCAATATTTTCAGGCGCGGGCAGGACGGCCACGGTTGCGGCCGATGTATGAATGCGCCCGCCGCTTTCTGTTTCCGGCACGCGCTGGACCCGGTGCACACCGCTTTCCCATTTCAGCCGGCCGAAGACGCCGTCGCCTGAAATGGTTGCGATGATTTCCTTATAGCCGCCGACATCGCCTTCGGAAACGGAGATGACCTCCACCTTCCAGCCCTGAAGCTGGGCATAGCGCGAATACATGCGGAACAGGTCGCCCGCGAAAAGGGCTGCTTCGTCGCCGCCCGTGCCGGCGCGCACTTCCAGAACGATGTCAGCCTTGTCGTCGACATCCTTGGGAATGAGCAGAAGCTGGACCTCTTTCTCCAGGGCGGGCAGGCGCTCCTTGATGTCGTAATATTCGTCGCTGGCGAGTTCGGCCATTTCCTTGTCAGGCCCGTCCATCATCGCCTCGGCGTCCTTCAGTTCTGTGCGAAGGTCGAGGAGGAGTTTGGCCTTGTCGGCGACGGGTTTCAGGTCAGCATGTTCTTTCGACAGCGCCACGATCTCGTCGCTGTCCGTCGTCGCGCCCATACGCGCTTCAACTTCGTCAAAACGGTCGATGACCTGTTCAAGCCGGGAGTGAGGGATAGATGCCATGGGCCCGCATCTATCCCGGAATGTGTGGCGGGGGAAGCACCCTGCCGCCGTTCACCCGCAGCTTTGCCTAAAGCAACAGGCGCAGAACTTCCTTGAGTGCCATGGCCATGAGAACAAGCGTGCTGAGCGCGAAGACAAGGAAGCGCTGTTCCACCTTTGAGGACAGGACCTGTATGAAGGAGTGAATCACACGCAGAATCACATAGGCCCAGGCAAGATACATGAAGACATTATCGCCGCCGCCTGTGAGCGCGGCAAAGAAGACGAGCGCGTAGAACAGCGTCGGCTGCTCGTGCAGATGGTTGTAATTGTCGGCGACGGACCGGACGCTGGCGGGGATTCTCGCATTATAACCGGCGTCGGGATGGCGCGCCTCATTGGGCTCGATGCCGGCCTTCTGAAAGGCTGGCAGGCGTGTGGCATACATCCAGACGAACATGACAAGCGTCCAGACAATGAGCGCCAGAACTGGCAAAAGGTCTTCGGTTTGAAATAGCATGAGTGCCCTCCCTCATTTTGTTATGGGGAAAGACTATCCTCATTCGCCCGGTCCGGCATCTCATTTCCCCGCGGCAGGGCGGCGTCGAGGAAAGCAAGGAAAGCGTCGATATCGCGCTGGGTGATCGAGTGCCCGCCTGGCCGCAGGAAATAGCTCAGACGCGCGGCCGGATCGAAATCCTGCATGCCGGACTGGTCCAGCCCATCCGTGCCATAGAGTTCATAGACGCGGTCCGCCGCCTCAGCCATGCGATAGGTCGAGTTGGGATCGGACCAGACATCACGCCTTCCATTGCCGAGCAGCATCGGCGTTGGCGCGACGAGGGCGATGAACTGGTGCTGGTCGACGGGGAGGTCTTCGGTCCGACCTGCATAATCTGCAAAGGCCGGCGCGAACCAGTGCGGATAACCCGGCATCTGAAGAAAGCCCAAGAGGTCGGCGCCGTCGACCATCCGTTCTACGGTTTCTCCGGTTTGCGACCGTGATGAGGCGGCTCCGCCAAAGCCAGACTGGTGCGACACCACAGCCGCAATCCGCCTGTCATGAACCGCCGCAACCATTGCCGACTTGGCGTGGCGCGAATGGCCGAGAACCGCGACGCGAGCGCTGTCGATGGCCGGATCATCTTCAAGCACATCGATAATGGCTGAAAAGCCGAAGGCCCATCCCGCAAGTGTACCGGTCGGTGCGGTGACGCCTTCGCCCGCCATGGCCTCCATAATGGCTCTCGCCTCTTCCTGGCGGTCAGGAATGAATTCGCCCGCCTGCCAGGTCGCATAGCCATAGCCATGGGCGAAATACTGCTCGATGGGCACAAGCGCGATGAACTCCCCGAAGATCGCCTCGATGAAGCCGGGCACGCCCTCATGATCTGCGCAATCACCGCCATCCGGGGCGGTCAGCGGTGCACCGGGAAAGGCGCCGCAATTGCTGGCAAAGGTCTGGCTGATAATGAGAGGGACCGGGCGATCGCTCTTCGGCAGGGCAAGCGCGACGTGAAAGCTGCGTGCGCCCTTGCCGGACCCGACCCGTATCTTCAGCTCCTCAAGCGTGCCGCGCCCGCCGGCCAGCGTGTCATCCACCATTCGCCGGCCGACAAGCTGGACATCCTGCCCCTCCGGCCACGGCCCATAGACCAGCGCCTCAAATGTCTGCACCAGCCCTTCGCGCCCAGCCTCCCATTCTGCAAGCGAGGCGGCGTCGATCTCAGGGCGCGCGTCCGGCTTGTTGCCGACTTCCAGGCTCGCATAGTTCAGGCCGAGCATGGTGCAGTTCGTCATCAGGAAGAGAAGGATGGCGAGCACAATCAGTCGAAACGTCCAGCCGGCAACTCCAAGAATGATTTTCACGCAGGACGCCCTCCGGGTCGATGCCAAATCCCTAACAGCGAAACGGCGTCTGCCAAACAGGTAAGTGGACAGGGAGAACGGGCATCTTCGACTGTCGCCTGAGGTCTGGCTCCGCGGTGGGCGGGACGATCTGTTTCCATGCCCTTTCGTCCCTCCGGGGTCGCGTCGTATGGCAGGCGGGATGAAACTCTTCCTGTTTCTTCTCTTGTCGGGATGTCTGGGGCTCAGCGCAGGCGGGGCGTCCGCTCTCTGGATGGGCGGCTTGACGCGGTCGGGGCCTCAGCTGGGAGATGCTGTCCGAATAAATGGGTGGACCAGCGACTGGTCCATCGGCGCGGAGGCCGCCAACCCCTATGTTCGCGCCCGCGTCGCCCGGTTCGGCCTGCTAGCGCTGCGCAGGGAAGAGGCGGTCTATTTCACCACGGCCCGCGACAAGGATGGCAAACGTCTTAGCGACCGTTGCATCTATCAGGTCACGGGCGGGACCATGCCGTCCGACTGGTGGTCAATCACGCTCTATGACCGTGACAGCCGTCTGCCCATGAATGAGGACGGGGCCCTTTCCTTCGACGCGACTGATGCGGCGCGAACGGGCACAGGCGGTGCCTGGAGCTTTCGTGTCAGCCGGGACCAGAACGGCCATCCCGATGAGCTGTGGGTGTCGAGCCGCAATGCCGGACGCTTCGATCTGACCCTGCGTCTATATCTGCCCTCCGATGCCCTGCTGGAACACCCTCAGGCCACGCTCCAGCCACCGGTGGTCGATGAGCTTTATTGCGACGAGGCTGCCTGATGCACTGGACCGCCGCCGCCGCCACTTTTCTTGTCATGGCCCTGATCGGCCATCTCGCCATTCTCAACTCGATCCCGACCCGGATCATGGCGGCCGCGCAGGACAGGATGGTCGAGCGCGGTGTGGGGATGTACCGATGGGTCGCAGCTGACCGTATGACGCCGAAGAGCCAGACCATTGTTCGCCCATCGCCAGATCTTGCCTATGCCATCTGCCGTTTCGACGTCGCTGACGGGCCGGTCCTGCTGACGGCACCGGTTTCGGACACTTATGGCTCGCTTTCGATTTTCGATGCCCGGACGAACAATGTCTTCGTTGCCAGCCTTCAGAAGGGCAGCGATTTCAACGGGGTGATCGTCCATGCGCCGGGCGAGAGGCCGAACGACACCACCCGGCAAGCGCTTGCCATGGGGGGAAGGGGGATCGCGCTGATCCGGCGTCTGGCGCCTGATGAGGCCACCCACGGGGCCGCAATGCAGCTTGTCGATCAATCGGCATGCGAAAGATTCAGGACCGCTGAGCCCTAGACGAGTCTCGAATTCGGCCTTCTGAAGGGGTGCCGCTCAATCATGGTAGCGGTGGCAACGGTGATAATCATCGCGCTGGTTCGTGTCGTAGGCGGGCTCACGCTGCCAGCAATTGCAGTCTGCGTCCCAGGTAAAGCCCTCCCCCTTGCCATTTACCTTGAGGCTGGAGGATGTCATCGACCCGTCCGACGTATCGCCGAACATGTCGGCATAGCCGTCACCATTGGTGTCGCACTGGTAGAGCGTGCCCGAATTGACGCATTGATTGTAGCCGGTGCGAAGATCGCCCGTGCCGCCGATCCGGTAGGGGCTCTGATAGGGCGAGCCATAATAGCCGGCAGAATTGTAATTGGTCTGCTGGAGATCGTAGGAGGCCTGCGCCAGCCCCTGCGAAATCGCCTCAAGCTCGCCTGTCGTGCAGGCCGCTGCGCTGAGCGCCATCGCAGCGATCCCCACCTGCATAATCTTGCGCATGTCCTGTCGTCCCACTCAGCCTGCGTTTCGGCCAATGTTCCTAGCGCAGTGAAGATGAACAGAAGCCAACAGATTTCCCGTGCTGGAAAATATTCCGTCAGGCAGAAACCCTTATACCGGGGGCGGCAGCCAGACTTTCAATGGCACGTACTCGGATCAGGATAGCGGGTATAATGCTGGCTATCAGGGGACGATGCCGCAGCCAGCCTATCGCCCGCCGACGTCGAACGAGCCACGCTGCTATAATCAGGGCGATGGCACTGAAAGGTGCTTTTACGACTGAGGTCTGAGCCTACTCGGCAGCGACAGTTTCATCCGCCTCGCGCTGGGCTTTCAGTCGCTCGGCCTTCTTCTCGACCAGCTCGACAATGTGTTCGACCATGTCGGCATTGGAGACGTTGTGATCCGGGCGCCCGGAGACATACATCTTGCCGCTTTCCTTGCCGCCGCCGGTAAAGCCGAGATCGGTCATCGCCGCCTCGCCGGGGCCGTTGACGACACAGCCGATAATCGACAGCGAGATGGGTTCTGAGATGTGTGCGAGCCGGTCTTCCAGCGTCTCCACCGTCTTGATGACGTCAAAGCCCTGACGCGCACAGGAGGGGCAGGCGATGATATTCACGCCGCGGGTGCGCAGGCCGAGCGATTTCAGCATGTCGAAACCGACCTTCACCTCCTCGACCGGGTCTGCCGAGAGCGAGACACGGATCGTGTCGCCAATCCCCATCCAAAGCAGATTGCCCATGCCGATGGAGGATTTGACGGTGCCGGTGCGCAGGCCGCCGGCTTCCGTAATACCAAGGTGCAGCGGTGCATCGGTAGCCTCGGCAAGCTGCTGATAGGCTGCCACGGTCAGGAACATGTCTGACGCCTTCACCGAAATCTTGTAGTCGTGAAAGCCCAGATCATCGAGGATCCGCGCATGGTCGAGCGCGCTTTCCACCATCGCGTCCGGGCAGGGCTCGCCATATTTTTCCAGCAGATGGCGCTCCAGCGAGCCGCCATTCACGCCGATACGTATAGAGCAGCCATTGGCGCGCGCCGCATTGACGACTTCCTTGACGCGCTCCTGGCTGCCGATATTGCCGGGATTGATCCGCAGGCAGGCGGCACCTGCGTCCGCTGCCTCAATGCCGCGCTTGTAGTGGAAATGGATGTCAGCGACGATCGGCACTGGGCTGTTCCGGCAGATTTCCGGCATGGCCGCTGTGGCTTCCATCGTGGGGCAGGAGACGCGCACAATGTCAGCCCCCGCTTCGGCGCAGCGCTCGATCTGGGCAATCGTTGCGGCTGCATCCTCTGTCGGCGTGTTGGTCATGGTCTGAACGGCAATGGGGGCGTCCCCGCCGACCTCGACCGGACCGACCTTGATCTTTCGGGACTTGCGCCTGTCTATCGACCGCCAGGGCCTGACCGGATTGTGGCTCATCGCTCTACCTCAATAGGCCGCTCTTCGCCTTCTATGTGGTCAATCATCATGGCGAGGTAAAGGCAGGACGCTGAGATGGACCGCGCGCAGGGCAGCCGCGACGTTTCAAATTTCACAGACCCGCTGAACGCGGTTGAAACTACAACCGGCTAGCACAGGTGATGTCGGTTTCCGCCATTTCACGTTGCTATCAGGTAGTTTCATGTTCTCACCCATCTGTCCCGGTCTTCTGGCCCCCAGGCTGATGCAGCGCTTGCGCGCATGGGCGGGCGACAGGCGGGGCGTCGCGGCTGTCGAGTTCGCGATGATTGCCATGCCGTTTTTCTTCCTGATTTTCGGCCTTCTGGAGATCTGCGTGATCTTCATCATGTCATCGGTCCTGGAGCACGGCCTTAACGAGGCAGCCCGGGGCATTCGCACCGGCCAGCTGCAGGCCACTGAGGACTTTGACAAGGCCGCCTTTGAGAAAGTGCTATGTGCCGAGGTATTCGATCTCTTCGCCTGCGAAGGCAAGGTTCAGCTCGATGTGAAGACCTTTGACGACTTTGCCTCGACCTCCAATCCATCCGCCATCGATGAGGATGGCAATCTGGATACCGAAGACTTCGGGTTCGACCCGGGCGGATCAAACGACATCGTCGTTGTGCGCGCCTTCTATGAATGGGACCTGATGACGCCGCTCCTGAGCGCGCCGCTGGCCAATCTCAGCGGCAACCGCCGGCTTCTCCAGTCGACCGTCGTTTTCCGCAACGAGCCCTTCGGAGACTAGAGATGCGTCGTATTCTGGATGCTGTCCGCCGGTTCCGGTCTGAGGACAAGGGTGTCTCGGCGATTGAGTTCGCGCTGATCGCGCCGGTGATGGTCCTTATCTATTTCGCCTGTATCGAGCTTTCCTTCATGATGATTCTCGACCGCAAGGTGACGAGTTCTGCCTCTTCGCTCGGGGATCTGGTCGCGCGTTCGGCGACGATAAGCGATGCGGAGATGGATGATGTCTTCGAAGCGACGCGGATGATCTTCCAGCCCAATCCGATCTCCGGAGCGCGCATGCGTGTGTCGAGCCTCTACGATGATGACGGCACAACGAAGGTCGCCTGGAGCGAAGGGCGGAACATGACGCCTTACACCGAAGATGAAGTCATGGTCGTGCCAGAGGGCATCGTTCCGGAAAACGGATCGGTGATCTTTGCCGAGGTGGAATATGACTACAATTCCAGGCTCGGCTATTTCTTCTCCACGACGAAGACGCTTTCCGACGAGTTCTATCTTCGCCCGCGCCGTACCGACCGCGTCGGCCGTGAGACGAGCTAGCTGTCCTTGTCGACGGCAGGGTGATGCGGCGAGTGCACGGTCGTCAGCACCATGAGGCCGAGCACGAAGAGCAGGCCGATCGCACTCATGCCAACACGCTGGTCGCCTGACCATTTGGTGAAAAGTTCCACCAGAAGCGGGCCGAGCCAGACGGTCACCGTGCCCGCAATGGCATAGAGGCCGAAGAACTCACCCACCCGGTCGCTGGGGGCGAGGTGGACCAGCATGGAGCGGCTGGAGGAGATGCTGGCCGTGGCGGTGACCGCAATGAAGACGGCCGTGCTGAGATACACGACATCCGACAGTGTATTGAAGATCGGCCCGTCCCAGATCTCGAAACCGGGGACGAGGCCGTAGAGGATGGCATTCGGTGTGATCGAAAGCTGGAAGGCCAGGGTCGCGATCATGCCGGTAATTTCGATCATCAGCGCGCGCTTCGGCCCGACCAGCCCGTCGAGCCACCCGCCAACGATCCCGCCGCCAAATGCAAAGAAAGAGGCAAGGATCGCATAGGCTGAGAGCTCGACCACATTCCATTCCAGATAAAGGCCGATAAATACGCCGCCGAGCGCCAGCAGGGCCTGCATCCCGTCGGCATAGAGCATGCGGGCGCCGAGATATTTCAGGATTTCCTTGTTGTCGGACGCGTTGCGCATGGTCCTGAAGAGGCCGGCCGCGCCATTTTTCGCGGCCGCCATCCAGTTGGCACCGCGCGTGCCGCCATCGTCGGAATAGAGAAAGAAGGGGATGGAGAAGACGACAAGCCACACCGCGCAGAGCGGGCCGACCAGACGCTGATGTTCGCCATTGGCAACATTGATCCCGAAAAGCGGGGCCTCAAACGGCCAGCCGACCAGAGCCGGCATGGCAAAGGCGAGCACGATGAAAAGCATCAGGATGGCGCCGGCAAGATTGCCCAGAGCGAGGCCAAGCCCGGAAATAGCTGGCAGGGAACTCGCCCGCCCATTCACATTCAGCATCGAATTGTGCGTCACCTCTGAATAGGTGTAACCGAGCGCGGCGATCACGAGGGCGCTCATCCCCATCCAGATCGGCATGCCGCTGCCGTCGGGCTTGATCCACCAGAGCGAGAAGGACATCGCCGCGACCAGGGCGAGGAAGACGACAAGGAGCGGCTTGCGCCGCCCGCCGCGGTCAAGCGCTGCACCAAGGAAGGGGGCGGTGAAGGCGGCGATAAAGCCCGCATATTTCACCAGAGACGAGATCGTGGCCTGGCCTTCGGCATTGGCTGCGGCCCGCTGGGCTGCCCCGTCCAGACCATCGACAGCGCCGCTGGCGATCAGATTGGCCCCGATGATTCCCGCAAAATAGGGCGCAAACAGATAGATGATCACCAGGATGTAATAGGGGTTGCGGGCCCATTCGAAGATTGCCCATGCAAAGCCGCGCCGGTCGAGGGCGCCCCCGAGGTCGATCCGAGGTTCGGCTACCAGTGTTTCAGCTGGCGGCGGCGTTGCTTGACTTGTCATTTCGGCTCCTCCCGATGGCATCTTTTATGATGCTCTCGGGCCAGCCTCTGCCAAAAATCCGGATTTGAAAAGCGGTGCTTGTCGCTGCCGTCGCGGCAGCGGGGCTCAGACGAGCAGCTTTTTGCGGATCGTCTCGCGCTTGGCCGCATCGACGCCGAGCGTTGTGGCAAGATAGGTGTCGAGATCGCCGGATTCGTCCTTGATGGCGGCGATCGCGGCTTCAAGAAATTCCCGGTCGACGCCGACAAATGGCTGGTAGACGGCATCGTCGAAATTCTTCGACAGCATGTCGTTGAAATAGGCGGCCGCTTCGGGGAGCCGGTCTTCGACACTGGCCGCTGTATTGGTCAGCTCATAGTCGATGAAGATGTCGTCCATCGACACGCCGAGGGCGTGATGTGTCAGCGCGCAGAGAATGCCGGTCCGGTCCTTGCCGGCTGCGCAGTTGACGAGCGCCGCCTTGTCGGCATCGAGCCCCGCGAGGCGATCGAACCAGGCGGTGTAGGTCTCCACCAAAGCGGGGCGATAGGGGGCGTTGATATAATAGTCCCGCATCCAGCCGCGCGAACTGTCGGCATCGATGGCGACCTGGCGCAGGAAATTCACATGCGGGGCATCGGTTTCGCGGCCAAGATCGGAATAGAGCTGGTGCACGCCCTTTACCGGCCATTTGTCGCCATGGCGCTCGCGCTCATCCGGGCGGCGAAGGTCGGCCTGGAGCGTGATGTTGAACAGGTCGATGGCGGCAAGGTCATTGTCGGACGCCTCGCCGAAATGACCCGAGCGGTAGAGCTTGCCGGACCTGATCCGCGCGCCATCAACGCCTTCATAGCCGCCAAAGTCGCGGAAGTTTCGAACGCCCTCAAGCGGTTTGACCCGGTTATCCATATTACCTGCCCTCTGCGTGCGGTTTCCTCAGGTCTCAGCTAGGCTGATCGGCCCATGGCGTCCACCCGCACCCTAGCGGAAAGGCGGCTCGTCAAAGGCGCGCAGCTTGCGAGAATGCAGGGCCGCCCCGCCGTCGCGGGCAAGCCGCTCCAGCGTCTCGATGCCGATCCGGATATGTTCGCCAATGGCCCGCTCATAGAAGCGGTTGGCCGCGCCCGGGAGTTTGATTTCCCCATGCAACGGCTTGTCGGAGACGCAGAGCAGCACGCCATAAGGCACCCGCAGGCGGTAGCCATTGGCCGCGATGGTGGCGCTTTCCATGTCGATGGCGATCGCGCGCGACTGGTTGAACCGCTGCGCGGTCTCTGTGAAGCGAAGCTCCCAGTTGCGGTCATCGGTCGTGACGACCGTGCCGGTGCGAAGACGTTTCTTCAGCCTGTCGCCCTGCTCGCCTGTGACATCCGCGGCGGCCTGCTGCAGAGCCACCTGAACTTCGGCGATAGGCGGTACCGGAATGTCTGGCGACAGCACGCCGTCCAGCACATGATCATCGCGCAGATAGGCATGGGCGAGGACATAGTCGCCGATCTGCTGGGAATGGCGAAGGCCGCCGCAATGGCCGACCATCAGCCAGCACTCAGGCCGCAGCACAGCCAGGTGATCGGTGATCGTCTTCGCATTGGACGGACCGACGCCGATATTGACCAGCGTAATGCCGGTGCGGTCTTCAGCCATCAGGTGATAGGCCGGCATCTGGAAACGGCGCCAGGGGGCTGCATCGATGGCCGATTTCGCGTCCGGCGTATTCCCATCGATCTTCAACCCGCCGGCGACGGAGAGCCCGGTATAGCGTGAGTTCTCGTCGCCAAGCTGTTCCAGCGCCCAGTCACAGAAGGCGTCCACATAGCGATGGTAATTGGTGAACAGGACATAGCGCTGCATGTCTTCGACCGGCGTGCCGGAATAGTGCTGCAGGCGCTTCAGGGAAAAGTCCGTGCGCGGCCCGTCGAACAGGGCCAGCGGGCGTGTGTCGCCCGGCGAATAGAGCTGGCCGTCCGCGACCTCGTCCCCAATCGAGCTGAGGGCGGGAGACGGGAACCAGCGGGCAAGCTCGGCCGGGCTCACCTCATCGAGGCCGCCGGATTCCGCCTTGTCCCAGACATAGGCATAGGGGATTTCAGAGCCAGAGGGGCGAACCTCGACCTCGACCGGATAGTCCCGCATCAGGGGCGTGAGCTGTTCGATGAGGTATGGCCTGAAATAGTCGGGCCGCGTGATGGTCGCGATATAGGTGCCCGCTTCAGACATCTTGCCGAAGGCCCGGGAGATAGGCGGCGGCGGACCTTCAGGGTCGTAGCGAAGGATCAGCGCCGGATAACAGAAGGCTCGCGAGGTGCGAAGCTCCCCGGAGGGGGGCGTCCCATCCTTCAGATAGGCATCAAGGCAGTTGGTGAGGGTCTCGACAGCGTCTGCATAGAGCTTTTCTAGCGCGTCGACGACCTGTTCTGGTGTATCGAGTTTTGACATGCCCTCCGTTGCCGCAAAGTGCCGCCGAGGTCAATTGCGGTCGAAGGCAATGGTGTAGAGGACCGGATCGCCCTGCCGGTCCCCCGGCGGTGTCATGGGGACCAGCCAGTTGGGAATGTCACCGCGCTCCAGCGCGGCGGCGAAACTGTCAGGGGCCCGCTCGGCATAGGTTTCCAGCTCATTCAGTCCCGGACAGTAGAGAAGGTGGGTCGCGCCCGTGCGGGCCATCTTCTCGCGCGCAACATCGACGGGGCCGGTATAGATGTTGAGGGCCCGCCCCAGCGCTTCTGGATTGCGATGATAAGGTGCTGCGGTCGCATAATGGCGGGTGTGATAGATCAGCGGCGCGCCGAGATCGATGGGTGTAAAGACCACCATGCGCGGCGCCGCGCCAATCTGGGCGAAGGCGGCTGCTGATGTGCAGTCGGTTTTCGTTTCGCTGGACGCATCGTCGGCAGCGATCAGGCGGGGCAGGCGCCAGCCGACCGGAGATACGAGAAGGGCCGTCAGCACGAAGATGAGCGCCGCCTGCGAGCCCCGGCGTGTGTACCAGTGGCTGAAGGCAAGACCGGTTACGAGCCCGCCTGCGATCGCGGCGAAGCTATGCGAAAGCATGGCCGCACGCAGCTGCCAGAGAGAGAGGGCGAAACCGGCGAGACAGAAGCCGAGAAGAAAGATGCGGGGCAAGCGACCGCCCGTAGGTGCCTTCACGGCCGCATATACCGACGCGGCGACCCCGGCGCCGCCGAAGCCGAAATAGAAGATCGCCAGAGGCAGATTGTCGGCAAAGACAGTGGGCGCACTGCGGGCCTCGCCGACCCCTCTCAGCCAGCCAGAGCGTATCGTTTCGGCGATGCCGGAATATGGATCGCCAAGGCAGGACGGATTGATCGCAATGAATGAGACCAGCGCGGCAATACCGGCCACGGCCATGAGGATAAGCCGGTTCTGCCATTCCCGGGCATGCGGCATGACGGTCGATATGGCGAAGAGGCCGGCCCCCGCCACAAGAAGGGCGACGAAATGGGACTGGCCATAGGCATCGCAGACGGCCCGCACGCCGCCCGCACCGGGCGCGTCGAAAACATAGGTCAGTAGGGCGCCTACAACGAGCGTCGATCCGGCCACGCGGATCCGGTTCGTTTCTGTCTCGCCGCGCACGATCCAGGCCAGACCGAAAGCCCCCAGAAGCAATCCGGCAGCGGGCAGGTTCTCTATCGCCACACTCAGCATGAGCGGAATACAGAGACCCGCGATGATCGCGGACCGGGACGATCTTTCCGGTGACAGAAGCGCGGCAAAGCCGGTGAGGGTCAGCGCGAGTCCAAGCCCGTGATGATCGATGCGGCCGGGTATGACGTTGAAGACGGCGAATGAAATGCAGAAGAAAAACAGCCCGGCCATCTGGCCTGCAAGATTGGCCCCGAGACGACGCAGGCAGAGAGCAACCGCGCCAAGGGTCCAGGCGAGCTGGCCGAGCGGCCAGAGGGTCGCGGCGACCCCTTCGGCCATGCGCGTACCGATCAGCGGCTGAAGCAGGAAGACAATGCCGGCGATGAAAAGATCCGGCAGGCGTGACCAGTGCATGGCGCCGCCTTCGGGGGTGAGGAGGCGGCGCTGGCTGACATCGTACCAGCCGCGCTCGCCTGTCATCAGGTCGCGGACCTGCTGCATGCGCATCATGTCGTCATTGCCGCGCAGGTCTCCGCCAAGCGCGGGACCAGCCTGAAGGGCAAATATGAGCACGGCGAGCGCCCCAAGCAGCACAAGCGGCCAGAGCGGTGTCTCACGCGAAGGTCGGGAAGGTTGCATTACGTCTCGTCTGAAGCCTTGGCTGGCGTAACCAGCTGTTCACCACGTCCTGATATGCGTTGATTGTGGTTACAGAAAGGTGACGCAATGAAGCGCGCGGCTGTCGAAACGATCAATTCCGGGCCGCTTGCGCAGGCTTCTGAAGCGCGCATCGCCGTGACACTGCCCTGCTACAATGAAGCCTCGACCATCGCCCGCGTGATCGCCGACTTTCGCGCCGCGTTGCCAGGCGCCGATATCTATGTGTTCGACAACAACTCGACCGACGGCACAGCGCAGATTGCGAGGGACGCAGGCGCCATTGTCCGCACGGAAATCCGGCAGGGGAAGGGGCATGTCGTGCGCCGCATCTTCGCCGATGTCGAGGCCGATATCTATGTGATGGCCGATGGCGACGGCACCTATGACGCATCGTTTTCACCCGTCCTGATCGAGCTTCTGAAAAAGAATAATGTCGACATGGTGGTCGGTACGCGCGCCAATGTTACCAAGGATGCCGGGCGCGGCGGGCACGCGTTCGGCAACCAGATCTTCAACCGGCTTTTCAACACAATGTTCGGGCGCCAGTTTACCGATATCTTCTCTGGCTACCGCGTTTTTTCCCGCCGTTTCGTGAAATCCTTCCCGGCTGTATCCGGTGGATTCGAGATCGAGACGGAGATGTCCGTCCATTCCTGCCAGATCGGCATTCCGACGCTGGAGCGGGCAACCTCTTATGGGGTGCGGCATGAGGATTCAGCCTCCAAGCTGCGCACCTTCCGGGATGGCCTGCGTATCCTCGGCATGTTCATGGTGCTCGCCAAGGAAACCCGGCCGGCGGCCTTTTTCGGCGCGATCGGGCTTGGCCTCACGCTGGTCGCGCTTGGCCTCTCCGCGCCCCTCTTTTCCACCTATCTGGAAACGGGACTGGTGCCGCGTTTCCCGACCGCCATCCTGTCGATGGGACTTGTGATCATCGCGACCGTGTCTGCGGTGTGCGGGCTCATCCTGGACAGTCTGGCGCGCGCCCGGGTGGAGGCGAAACGGTCGGTCTTCCTGAGTTATCCCGCGCCGGACTGGACGGCGTGACCCACCAGGGTCTGATTGCAAAATTCCTGCGCTTCGCCGCTGTCGGTGGCGTGGGCTTTCTGGTGGATGCCGGGACGCTGCTTCTACTGATCTCCGCTGGCACCGGGCCTTTTGTTGCGCGTATCGTTTCCATCGCGCTGGCCATGCTCGTCACCTGGCGTCTCAACCGGGCTTTCACCTTCGGGGCCAGCACAGGCAGTCAGACGTCCGAAGGGGCGCGTTATGTTCTGGTCGCGCTTGGTGTGGCGGGGCTCAACTATCTGATCTATGCGGCCATCCTGCTTCTCGTGCCGGCGTGCCCGCCCGTCCTTGCGACCGGGATTGCCTCGGTACTTTCCATGCTGGTTTCCTATGCCGGCTATGGGCGGTTTGCCTTCCGCAGGGCCTAGAAACCTGTCGCAAGCACCAGAAATGCGATCCCGTAAACCTGCAGGATAACAAGGATTAATCCCCCGATCAGGGCGAGGAGGAAGTGCCCCCACCGGTCGCCATGGCTGAAGCCAAGCAGTCCGGCGCCGAGCGTGCCGAGCAGGGTGGAAAGTGTCAGCGGATCAAGGCGTCCGAGGCCGATTATAGAGTCGAGACCATAGACGATGAGCGGGGCGCAGATGAGGATTGCGCCGGTCAGCAAAAGCGGAACACGTAGGACAGGGGGCATGGGCTGTTGGGGAAACTCCGCCTTTTTTCCCGCCCTTAATCAGCCTGCCGGCCCTGACGGGTCAATAGCCTGGACGTGCGCCGGGCCAGACTTTCCGCTGGGTCCTGACCGATATGACTGCCTTCCGAGAAGACGATGAGCAGGGCTTCGGCTGTGCGTGCATCGACGCCCTGCCGGGCGAAACCGCAGAGGGTGGCGATGGCGGAGACGAGGAGGGCGCTGGCGTATCTTCCTATTCTGTCCCGCATCTGGCCGCCCTCTGCTAATCCGGCGAGAGGGGTGCAAACACGGTGCCGGGACGGTGCATGGACGGTGTCTGGGCGGTGTTTCTGCGGTGTTTATTTTTCGGCCGGCGCGGAGAGGTTCTGGAAGTTCGGGCGCGCATGATCGTGAAGATGGTGATGGTTGTTATGTATCGGGGCCACGAGGAGAAGCGTGGCAGTCAAGACCCCCGCGCCAAGGGCGCCAAGACCGGGCACGGGCCTCAGTTCACGCAGCGGCGCCATCAGCGGACCGGTCGCGACAAAGACAAGCAGGCCGGCAGACATTGCAAATAGCGCACCGAGTATATCCGGGTCGAGCAGATAGAGGATGGGCGCAGATGCAAGCGCCCCCGCTGGGGTTGTGGCGGCGGCGGCGAGGAAGGCAAGCCAGAAGGCCTTTGTGTTGCTGAGGCCGCCGCGCTTGAGGATGGCAAAGGCGATGACGCCTTCGGGAAACTCATGAAGGATGAGGCTCATCGACGCGTAGACGCCTGAGGTGAAACTGGTGGCGAAGGTCACCGAATAGATCACACCGTCGAGGAAGGAGTGAAAGGCGATGGCGAAGATGGGGGTGACGGCCGCCGTTGCAGGCAGCCGTGCCCGCCCCGCCGCTGTGAGCAGGCCGACACCATTGTGCAGAAGCAGGCCGCCGAAGAAGCCGGTCGCGAGCCAGAGCCCTGCCCGGCCGGAAAGGTGAAACGCTTCTGGAATGATGTGCACGAAGGCGAGCGTTGAAAGCATGCCGGCGGCGGCGAGGCCCAGAATGGTGGCGTTACGCTCACTCCATGAGGCGCGCTGGGCGACAATCACCAAGCCGGCCGTTGTGACCAGCGCGGCGATCAGGCCGAAGAAAAGCGGCGCCTGGAGGAATGACCACATGATATTAGATCTTCCTGAGAAAACTGGCCCATTCCGGGCGCGGGGCCTTGCAAAAAAGGCGGGACTGCTGTTTGAGATGTAATATTATCTCATTTTGAAGAGACGTGCCATTACACCGGCTGGAGCGCGCAGAAAAGGGACTCCCATGAAATATCGCAGTGAAAGCATCCTCCTTCTCGCCTGCGCGGCCCTTGCTTCTGCCTGCGGCGGACCGGACGGAGACAATAGCGAAGCCCCATCGCCAGAGGCGGCTGAACAGGATGCGGCCGGGCCGGCATCGAATGACATGCCGGATACAGCGCCGGCAGAGACCGGTGAAGCCAGTGGCGACCATGAGGAGGCGGACGACGATCATGCGCATGAGGCTGCTGAAGGTGGCCGGCTGGAGAGCCATGAGCACGGTCATGCCATGCTGGCTGTGACCCTGCAGGACAGCATGCTGAGTGTGTCGTTCGAGGCGCCATTGTCTTCGCTCGGCGCGCCGGAGGATCCGCAAAATGCCGAGGATGAAGCCAGGATCGAAGCTATGCTTGAAGACTTCAGGAATGATGAGACCATCATCAGCCTGCAGGGCGATGCGGGCTGTGAAATCGTTTCCACGTCTACGGGCACGCGGCTGGTCTCCGGCCATGGAGAAATGCAGCTGGACTATGATTTCGATTGCGAGAATGCCGGCGGGCTCGAAGGGGTCCGGTTTGGCGGCTTCGATCAGTATCCGGCGCTCCTGAGTATTGAAGCGGTATTTGTTTCCGACACCCAGCAGATGGCTACCGAGCTCAGCGCTGCTTCCCCCGAACTCAAAATCCAGTAGGGTCCGGTCTTGTCCAGCATGCCCGTTATAGACATTCGCGATCTGCGCTTTGCCTGGGACGACGGCCCGGCGCTGCTCGATATTGCCGAGTACAGCGTCCTGCCCGGCGAACGCGTCTTCCTGCGCGGGCCGAGCGGGTCCGGCAAGTCGACCCTTCTGGGCCTGATTGCGGGCGTGCTCGAACCGCAAGCCGGGAAGGTCGAGGTGCTGGGGCATGACATGACGCAGCTGAGCGGGCCAAAGCGTGATGCCCTGCGGGCCGACAGGCTGGGCGTCATCTTCCAGATGTTCAACCTCGTGCCTTATCTGTCGCTGGTCCAGAATGTGACGCTGCCATGCCGTTTTTCTTCCGCGCGGCGCAAGGCGGCGGGCGGCGGCGATGGCATGACGCGCGAGGCAGAGCGGCTCCTGTCGCGTCTGGGTCTCAGCGATCCGAAGATGCTGGAGAGGCCCGTGACCGAGCTTTCGGTCGGCCAGCAGCAGCGCGTTGCGGTGGCGCGGGCGCTGATCGGCGGCCCGGATATCGTGATCGCGGATGAGCCGACCTCAGCCCTCGATGCGGAAGCCCGCGACCGGTTTATCGAGCTTCTGAATGAAGAGGCGGCCCGGTCCGGCTCTGCCCTTCTCTTCGTCAGCCATGATGGCTCGCTGGCAGGACATTTCGACAGAAGCGTCGACCTGAAAGAGATCAACCGTGCGAAAGGAGGCGTCTGATGGGCTTGTCCATTCTGGGTCTCGCCTGGCGCAGCCTGATGAACCGGCGCGGCTCTGCGCTTCTGACCATACTGGCGGTCGCCCTGTCGGTGTCGCTCTTTCTGGGGGTCGACAAGGTTCGCAATGGCGCGCGCGCCGGTTTTGAGAACACGATTTCCGGCACGGACCTGATCGTCGGGGCGCCGACGGGCCAGATCAATCTGCTCCTTTATTCTGTTTTCAGGCTGGGCAGCGCCACGGCGGAGATAAGCTGGGACACCTATCAGTCGATAGCGGACCGCGACGATGTTGCCTGGACAGTGCCGATTTCCCTTGGTGACAGCCATCGCGGATTTCGTGTGGTCGGCACGAACGACTCCTATTTCGAGCACTATCGCCATGGCGACGGCACGAAGCTCCGCCTGGCCGAGGGCAAGCTGTTCACGGATATCTATGAGGCCGTCCTTGGCGCCGATGTCGCAAGGGAGCTTGGCTATGAGGTGGGCAGTGAGGTTGTCCTGACACATGGACTGGGCGCGGGCGGCCTGACCGACCATGAGAACCGCCCTTTCGTCGTCAGCGGAATTCTGGCCCCGACGGGTACGCCGGTGGATCGCTCCATCCACGTCTCTCTGGAGGGCATAACCGCGATCCATGTCGGCTGGGAAAGCGGCACACGCAGCCCCTTTGCCGACACGATCAGCGAGGAAATGATCCGCGGGTTCGATCTGACGCCGAAATCTGTGACGGCCGTCTTTGTGGGGCTGGAGCGGCGCGGCACATTGCTGCGCACGCAGCGCGCCCTGAACACGCAATCAGGTGAGCCCCTGCTGGCGATTATTCCGGGCATGGCGCTGGGCGAGTTGTGGCAGGTGACGGGCATTGTGGAGCGCGCGCTCATCGCCGTGTCAGTCTTTGTGATCGCGGTCGGGCTGGTCTCCGTCCTCACCAGTATCCTGACCAGCCTGAATGAGCGCCGTCGCGAAATGGCGATCCTGCGCGCGACCGGGGCGCGGCCGGGACATATCTTTTTCCTCATGGTGGCAGAAGCGGCGCTGCTCGGCCTGCTCGGCGCTGTCGCCGGGGTGCTGCTGGTTCAAATCGGGCTGCTTGTTGCCGGTCCGTTACTGTCCTCAGCCTATGGGATCGGTATTGGCGGGCTTGGCCTCTCGGCCATTGATGGCTGGACGGTTCTGGCTGTTTTTGCCGCCGCCACGCTCATTGGCACAATACCGGCGGTAATGGCGCTGCGCCGTTCACTGGCCGATGGTCTTACGGTGAAGCTCTAGTCAGTCAGGAGGCAAAGCGCCCTTTCGTGAAGTTGCTTGTGGCAGCGCGATGCATGGGGCGCTATTTTAGGCGTATGAAACAAATCCATCCTTTCCTTTCAGCTGTCAGTATTCTGGTCCTTGCGGCCTGCACTGGCGAAACGAGTGACGCAGCCCAGCCGCAGCCTGAAACGCCTGCGGCGGAAGAGCCAGCCACACAGACCAAATCCGAGGAGCCGCAGGTTGGCGACCGGGTGCCCGAGCCTGAGGACAATTCAATTGCCCAGCAGGCAGCACGTGACGAGGAGCTTGCCGCGCGCGGCGTCACCGAGATTGGCTGGGAAGAGCTGATGCCGGAGGGCGAGGAAGAGCGCATTGCCGAGATGTATCAGGCGCAGATGGCACGGCTCTATTCCGGCGGCGGGATCGCCGAAGGCTCTGCGGCCGACCAGGCCATCCAGATCGGCACGTTCAATGTCGTCGAGGATATGGACGGCATGAAAGTACGCCTGCCGGGCTATACGGTGCCGTTCGACTATGGCTCTGAGGCCCAGATTTCGGAATTCCTGCTGGTGCCCTATTATGGCGCCTGCCTGCACGCGCCGCCACCGCCGCCGAACCAGACGGTGTTTGTCAAAACAGAAGACAAGATCAAGCTGCGGGACCTGTCGCAGGCGGTCTGGATCGAGGGCACGCTGCGCACGGCGCGCCAGGACACGGACCTTGCCGATGCGGCCTATACGATCGAGATGACCGGCTGGGAAATCTACGAGTACTAGGCGGCGCTTCGGCCAGCAGAAACGAGAAAGGGCGGCCCGTCTGTAGCCGCCCTTTTTATTTGTCCGAGAGATGGACCCGCGATCAGCCTTGCTGTTTGGCGAGCAGGTTGCGGATCTCTTCCAGCAGGATTTCCTGACGTGGCGGCGGAGGCACTTCGGCCGGAGCCTCTTCCTGTTTGCGCTTCATGCTGTTGATGCCCTTCACGAGGAAGAAGAGCGCCAGCGCCATGATGAGGAAGGAGATGACATTGTTGATGAAGAGGCCATAGGCGATGACCGGGGCGCCGGCTTCATTGGCTGCCTCCAGCGATTCATAGGTGTTGCCGTCCAGCGGGTAGATAAGGTCGGCAAAGTCCACACCGCCGAGGACAAGGCCGAGGGGCGGCATTACGATGTCATTCACAAGCGATTTGACGATGGTTGAGAATGCGCCACCGAGAATGAAACCCACGGCCAGATCGACCAGGTTCCCCCGCATGGCGAATTCCTTGAATTCCTTGAACATTGACGGCTCCTTCCAGACTTTGCCGCGCAGGCGTTTTGCGTAGGGGGATATTCCCGCCTTCGATCCACGCGTCAACTTTTTGTAATCGGGAAGGTTCCCCCGCGAGGGTGTCTACCGAGCCTCGGGGTCGTCGCCGCCATTGACCCGGGCGCGCAACTCCTTGCCTGGACGGAAGAAGGGGACACGCTTGGCCCTGACCTCGACCTTTTCGCCAGTGCGCGGGTTCCGGCCCACGCGAGGCTTGCGCTCGCGGACCGAGAAGGCCCCGAAGCCGCGAAGCTCAACCCGATTACCCTCAGCGAGTGCCTCGGCGATCTCATCAAGGATCACCGCGACAATCTTCTCAAGATCATCGTGTTTGAGATGCGAATATTCTTCTGCCAGACGGGCAATCAGTTCTGACCTGAGCATGGCTTTGTTTGTAAATGAAATTTGGGGCGGAAGCCAGTGGCTCCGCCCCAAACAATGTCAGGTTTCTTCCGATTTCGCCGGAATTACCAATATTTAAGCTTCGAATAAGCCCTATTTCTCGTCTTCTTCGGACTCGTCCGGGGTCTCGGTGACCTTGTTGGAGGTCTCCTTGTCGTCGCCGGAAGCGAGTGCGGCCCCAAGAATGTCGCCGAGCGAGGCACCGCTGTCTGCGGAGCCGTACTGCTTGACGGCTTCCTGCTCCTCGGAGATTTCGAGCGCCTTGATCGAGACGGAGACGCGGCGCGAAGCCTTGTCCATCTGGGTGACCTTGGCGTCGATCTTGTCGCCGACAGAGAAACGCTCGGGGCGCTGCTCGGAGCGGTCGCGCGAGAGATCCGAACGGCGGATGAAGGCCGTCATGGCCGGATCGCCGAACTGAACCTCGATACCGCCCGAGGTGACTTCGGAGACCGTACAGGTCACCGTGTCGCCGCGGCGCACGTCGAGATCGGACATCGGGTCGCCAGAGAGCTGCTTGATGCCGAGGGAGATACGCTCTTTCTCGGTATCGACGTCCAGCACCTTGGCGCGGACATGATCGCCCTTGTTGAAGTTGGCGATGGCCTGTTCACCCGGCACATCCCAGGAGATGTCGTTGATGTGAACCATGCCGTCGAGCTCTGGGCCGAGACCGATGAAGAGACCGAATTCCGTGATGCCACGAACTTCGCCTTCGACTTCGGTGCCCGGAGGATGCTCGCCGAGGAAAGCCGACCACGGATTGTCCTGGGTCTGCTTGAGGCCAAGCGAGATGCGGCGCTTTTCGGCGTCGACATCGAGAACCTCGACCATGACTTCCTGAGAGGTCGACACGATCTTGCCCGGATGGACGTTCTTCTTGGTCCAGCTCATCTCGGAAACGTGGATGAGGCCTTCGACGCCATCTTCCAGCTCAACGAACGCACCATAGTCGGTGATGTTCGTGACGGTGCCCGGCAGGCGGGTGCCGACGAGATACTTGCTGTCGATGCCTTCCCACGGATCGGCTTCGAGCTGTTTCATGCCGAGCGAGATACGCTGGGTCTCTTCGTTCACCTTGATGATCTGGACCTTCACCGTGTCGCCGACATTGACGACCTGGCTCGGGTGGTTGATGCGCTTCCAGCTCATGTCGGTGACGTGCAGAAGGCCGTCGATGCCGCCGAGATCGACGAATGCACCGTAATCGGTGATGTTCTTCACGACGCCTTCGCGGACATCGCCTTCATTCATCGCTTCGACGATTTCAGCGCGCTGTTCTGCACGGCTCTCTTCGAGGATCGCACGGCGCGAGACAACGATGTTGCCACGGGCACGGTCGAGCTTGAGGATCGCGAAGGGCTGAACTTCGCCCATGAGCGGGCCAACGTCGCGGACCGGACGGATATCGACCTGGGAGCCGGGAAGGAAGGCGTTGACGCCGCCGAGATCGACGGTGAAACCGCCCTTCACGCGGCCAGAGATCGCGCCTTTGACAGGCTCGTCCTTGTTGTAGCTGTCTTCGAGCTTGATCCAGCTCTCTTCGCGGCGTGCCTTGTCGCGCGAGAGAACGGCTTCGCCCATCAGGTTCTCGATACGCTCGAGGAAGACCTCGACGATATCGCCTGGCTTTGGCTGCTCGTCTTCGAGCATGAATTCCTTCATGGCGACACGGCCTTCGACCTTCAGGCCGACGTCGAGGATGAGCTGGTCATTGTTCACGGCAACGACCGTTGCAGGGACCACGCGGCCTTCCTGCAGGGTAGAAGCAGCCGTCGAGTCTTCGAACATTGCTGCGAAGTCGTCGGTGCTCGGGTTCATGGTTTCAGTTGACATAATTACTCCAGAACTGACCCGTACGGGTTTAAGACGCGCAAGCGGGATTGCTGGCGTGAGCGCAAGGTCAGGATTGATCAGGACAGGGCCGAGGCGGGTTTTTGGATTTGACGCCCTGAAGCGCCAGAACCTGCTACTCTGAACGGGCCAGCATCTCTTCGACGGCGGCCCGTGCCTTATCCACAGCCGCGTCTATAGTCAGATCAGTCGTATCGATCAAGATCGCGTCTGCGGCGGCCTTCATGGGGGCGTCCTTCCGGCTGCGGTCGCGGGTGTCGCGCTCATGCAGCTGGCGGGTGAGTTCCTCCAGCGTGATGGGGTCGCCGGCTGCCTGCAGTTCCTTGTGACGGCGCGCGGCGCGCACCTCCACATCGGCATCGACCCAGAGCTTTGCATGCGCCTCCGGGCAGACGACGGTTCCGATGTCGCGCCCGTCGAGGACAGCGCCGGCGGGCTGGTGGGCAAAGCGGCGCTGCAGGTCGAGCAGGGCGGCGCGCACCTTGGGCAGGGCGGCGACCTGCGAGGCGGCGG